>CP060501.1:1942066-2266921 GCA_024760545.1 Nitrospira sp. | reverse complement strand
CGAGCGGACGGACGCGAAGAAGCCCTCAATTTCGTTGCCGACTATCTCTCCAGCCTGATTACCGCAACCGAGATCGAGTCTGCCAAGACGACCGTCTAATGGGTATGTTTTAAGCGGGGCTCCTCTGTCTCACACAAGAGATGCAGAGGCAAGGCCCCGTGTCACTCTCCTGAAAACACATAAGTACTTTTCACTACGCCACATGCTTTCGGAGAGCTATCCGGACCCGGCCCTCTATCAGATTACTACTTGACCCTACCGACCGTTCATCAATAATATTGCTATATGCCTCAACCTCCACGAAAACCAGGAACCCCCTGGATCCCAGGCACTCGCCAGGCACCTAGAACTCGCCTGCGAAGAAGCCCCGAAGAGGCTCAAGGACAATTCGGCTCTCTGAATGCTTCTCTGCTCTTCTGCCCACGTTGCCGAGTCGCTACACCTACCAGAGAACGCTTACTTCTCGTGCTCCCAACAGGTAATCTTTATGAGTATCTCTGCATTCACTGCGGCACATCCACCGGCTCCAAAACGGAAGCGGCGGTGAAGACCGTTCAAATCGTCAGCCCTTAGACCAGAAAGTCCTATTCATTCCAGGTTTCGGTTGGGGGTCTGCGAGATGCACAACGGTGGCTTAACCATCTACAGCCCGTGCCGGTTACACTCTGTCACCACCAACAGAAGGGAAACCGGAAGACCAGAAATCGAGAGTCTCATACCGGGGGTGTTCTGAGGAAGAAGATTAGGAAGACAGAAGAAAGGCCTTCTCTCGATCACTGGATTTGTTCAATCGGAATACCCTCCTCGATCAGCATCACCGGGATGCTATCTCGTATAGGGTAAAGAATTTTCTGATCCGCACGAAGCAGACCTCCATCGATTTGCCCAGTCACCGGCCTGTTCCCCTTATTTTTCAATTCCCCACGTGCAAGGGCCGCATTGATCTTTTCAATGAGGGAACCATCGGCGACACTCACCGGCTGCTTGGTCTCAGGGCAACAGAGAATAGCAAGGAGATCCGAATCAATACTCATGAGTCTTCAATCTTCCTGTCTCTAGGAAGGCGCTAGAATAGTCGATAGGAGTAGAGAGCGCAAGCTGTTCCGAAGAACTCCTCTTGAATGCCCATTTCTGCTACACTGGCATGGAATTGCTCAAAGGTCTTCCATCATGATCAAAGCCTTCTGGCGAACCTGCGTGACTGGACTCATTGTCTTGCTCCCTGCCTGGGCTACCTTCTTGATTCTGTCAGCCCTCTTTACGACACTCGATGGCTTGGTCGGTCGATACATGTTGAATCCACTCCCCGGACTGGGTTTGCTCCTCTTGGTGCTTCTACTTATTATTGCCGGGCTCATTGCTGATCACGTGATCGGTCATAATTTATTGGCGCGCTTAGAGCAGCGCCTTGAACAGATCCCGCTCGTGCAGAGCATCTACCTGACATTGAAGGGCATGACCGATGTTCTAAATTTCCGATCTCGATTTGGCCGCAGCAAGGTTGTTGCGTTTCCCTTTCCTCGCGATGGATGCTGGGCTCTAGGGTTTGTGATGGGCGCGGCCCCCCCATCGATCCAGGTCGCGCCATCAGACACTCTTTTCATGGTGTTCGTACCAACCGCCATCCATCCCTTTACAGGATTCCTGGCTTTCATCCCGGAACAGGCGCTCGTCCCGATTAATCTTCTCCCTGAGGATGCCATGAAAATGGAGTTCTCAGCGGGTTTCTATAAGCCGAAGAACGGCTGGCTCGGCACATCACAATCGATCTCCTCGTGATCAATGACTTCTGACAGAATCCACATTAGGCCGGCCTGCCTGGACGATGTAGAGACCATTGTCCAGTACAATAGCGCGATGGCACTTGAAACAGAGCATCGCCGGCTGGATCTGTCCACACTCCGCGCAGGAACCTTGGCATTTCTGGGGACCCCTGAGTATGGGTTTTATCTCGTTGCTGAGCTCCCGGAAGTAAGCGGCCACAAACCTGTCGGTCAATTGATGATCACGTATGAGTGGAGTGACTGGCGCAACGGGCTCTTTTGGTGGATTCAGAGTGTCTATGTTGCACCGGACCGGCGCGGGGTGGGAGTATTTCGAGCCCTGCACGATCATATCGTCACCAAAGCCAAAAGTGATCCGCGAGTCTGCGGGATCCGATTGTACGTCGAACGGCAGAATCACAGGGCTCAATCTGTTTACCAACGGGTTGGGTTGTTGCCATCCGTCTATGCCGTCTATGAACGGGATTTTGTCCTTGGGCATCCGTTCGATACAGAAATGAACAAGGAGTTGCCATGAAACTCAGTCGCTACATTTTTGGGCTCTTGGTTCTCGTGTTTCTGTCTCAAGGCTGCGCCTTCAGTCGAGGCACCTTGGGTGACGATATCAAGCCCGATACCATCGCCGCCATTCATAAAGGCACAACCACGAAAGCCGAAGTGTTTCAATTACTCGGGGCGCCCGATCGGCTGCTGCAGCTCAATGGACGAGACGTTTTTCAGTACTATCGATACGACGCAAAAGCAGGAAGTCTGCTGCTGATCCTCCTCAATTTCACCCGTCTTTCCATTAGAAGTGATGACCTGTTCGTCATCTTGAATCGGGATGGGCTTGTCGAAGACGTCATCGCATCAAGACGCACAGACGGCATGGAGTTCCGATTCTGGCCATTTGGGGAGTGACATGATCAGCGTATGGAGAAAGGTTACTCCGTTCTTGCTAGCCGTGATGGTCGGTTTACCTTCACTCGGCTGTAACGTGGTCCGGATCTCTCTGAATACCACTCTCTCCCCAGAAGATGTTGCCTTCATTGTTCCAGGAAAGACCAAACTTGCTGATGTGGTTGCCAGGTTGGGGGCCCCCGATTCCATCTCCAATTCAGATACAGGGATTGTCGCCACGTACCGATTTCTCGACCTGAAATACTCACGTGTCAATTTTGGGTGGTTGGCGAAACCTTGGACGCCCGTGGATCCAGATTTGATCTTTTCACGTACGGGACTCGGCGTCGACTCGTTCCAAGTATTGTGTGATTCTCAGTGGGTTGTGTTAGAGCAGGGGTTTCAACGTCATTTCCTCAGGCCTCCCTTTCACCCCTATCCCTTCCAACAATCAAGGCTGTCCATTTCCAACGAATTGCCGCCGGCCGGTGGCCTCGCTATAATGGCGCGCCATGGGCCGGAATACTTCCGATCATCCACATCCCCACAACAGTGACGAACTGTTCTCTTCCTACATCCCGGCCGATAAGGACACTGAGTTTCTTCAACGAGATGAGCTGCGTTCTGTCCGGATCGGGCTTGAGCTGCTTAAACCCGAATTGATTCAACGGGAAGAAGGCATCAGGTCCACCATCGTCGTCTTCGGCAGCTCACGGCTTCTCGAGCCGGCTGCTGCAAGGCAGGCAGTACAGGCGGCGGAAGAGGACGCGGTTGGTGCTTCGGACGATCCTGTCCGGCAACAGAAAGTGGCGATCGCCAAAAGGCAGCTCGAACTCGCAAAGTATTATGACGTCGCCCGGGAATTTGGTCGGGTGGTATCGTCAACCTGCCAGATTGATGGCCGTTGCGACTACGTTATCGTGACCGGCGGAGGCCCCGGCATTATGGAAGCCGCCAACCGTGGGGCGGCGGATGTGAACGCCAAATCCATCGGCTTCAACATTACCCTTCCCCACGAACAGCACCCCAACCCCTACGTCACGCCAAGGCTTAGTTTTCAATTTCGCTATTTCGCCATCAGAAAGATGCATTTCCTCATCCGTGCCAAGGCACTTGTCGCCTTCCCCGGAGGATTCGGCACCCTTGATGAGTTATTCGAAACCCTCACGTTATTGCAAACCGGCAAAACGGAGAGTGTCCTGGTTGTACTGGTCGGGCGACACTTTTGGGAGCGTTTGATCAACTGGCAATGGCTCGTTGACAATGGACTGATCTCTCAAACAGATCTTCGCCTCTTTCATTATGCCGAGACGGCTCAGGAAGCCTGGGACCTGATCGCGCGCCATAGTGGGGTACCCGCCGTATGAAGCTCTCATTCCACGGTGCAGCTCGTTCAGTCACTGGGAGCCGACATCTATTGGAAATACCGGGCTTTCGGGTCTTATTGGATTGCGGGCTCTTTCAAGGACGCCGAGACGACGCGGTCCGGCGCAACCGCGAGCTGGGTTTTGAGCCGAAGTCTGTAGGCGCCGTCTTACTCTCGCATGCGCATATCGACCACTCAGGAGCCTTGCCGGTTCTTCCTCGGCAGGGCTTTTCTGGGAAGGTCTACCTCACCAGAGCATCGGCCGATCTGGCCAATCTTATGCTCGAAGATTCGGCTCGTGTTCAAGAGAACGATTGTCGGTATGTCAACAAACAGGAGCGACGCCGCGGGAACACCTGTGTTCGCCCGCTGTACGATGGGGAGGACGTCCGGAAGATTGCCAAAAGATTTGAGGGCGTACGATACGGAGATCAGCTCAAAATCGCGCCACGCCTCACAGCTTCATTTCATGACGCCGGCCATATTCTGGGATCCGCCGCCGTCCGGATCAAGTATACGGCGCGAGGCAATAGCACCACGGTCTTGTTCAGCGGAGATCTGGGTAGATCGCACATGCCGATTCTGCGCGATCCCGAACCTCCGCCTCCCTGCGATGTCCTGATTCTCGAATCCACCTATGGTGACCGTTTACATGAACAAGTCGGTGAAGAGACGAAGAAGAAGGCGCAGGATCTCCTCGAGCATGCCCGGACGCACAAGAGCAAGATCATCGTGCCTGCTTTCGCGGTCGGGCGCACACAGGAACTCGTCATGCGAATCAAAGAACTTGTCGGTGAAGGTCGCGTGGACCCCGTTCCGATTTATATCGATTCGCCGCTGGCCGATAAGACCACAGAGGTCTTCAAGCGTCACCCTGATTGTTATGACGAAGAGACCTTTAAAACGTTCTCCGCCGGGGGTGACGTCTTCGCATCCCGCTACATCCGTTTTGTCTCCTCACCCGAAGACAGCAAACGGCTCAATACGATGCGCGGTCCCTGTGTCATCATCTCCTCATCGGGGATGTGCGAAGGCGGACGCATCATTCACCATCTCAAACATGCGATTCAGGACGAGGCCAATGTGATTGTGTTCGTGGGTTTTCAAGCAGAACACACACTGGGCCGTAAACTCGTCGAGGGCTGGGACGTCGTTCCGATCTTCGGCGTGCCGACACCACGACGGGCACAGATCGTCAAGTTCAACGGCTTGTCGGCCCACGCGGACCGCAACGATCTGCTGGCTTACGTCCGAGCCATTGATCCGCGCCCCAGCACGATCTTCATTGTGCATGGGGAAGAAAAGCAGGCCCTCTCCTTGGGCGCCGCGATCCAAGCGGAGCATCCAAAGGTCGATGTGCGAATTCCCCATCAAGGCAGTACGCATGAAATCTAATGCTCTATTGGCGATGGGGGCCCTCGGCGAACGACCGGCCCGGTTGCTGATCCTGTCCTGTGTGACTGCCCTGCTCTCAGGATGCCTGTTCACCGCCGCAGCCGAGCCGGACCGACAGCGGCAACGTGCGCGCGATTTGGGGATCGTGGTCGGCCAATACCAGCCCGGTCCGTTCAATGCAATTACCGACGTGGAGGGGGTCAAAGTCGGCCATACGACGTTGACACGAGGCGAAGGGCCATTAAGACCTGGAGATGGACCGGTAAGGACCGGCGTGACCGTCATCATTCCGCGCGAGGATGTCTGGCACAAAAAAGTTGCGGCCGGAGCCTTCGTGCTCAATGGAACCGGTGAAATGACCGGCCTCTCCTGGGTGGCGGAGTCTGGATTTCTCGAGTATCCGATCGCCCTCACGAACACGTTAAACGTACCTCGAGTCGCCAACGGAGTGGTGAGCTGGATGATTCGCCACTATCCTGAGATCGGCATTACCGATGATACGCTGACGCCGGTTGTGGGGGAGTGCGACGACGGCCGACTCAACGACATCCAGGGGCGCCATGTCTCGGAACAGGATGTGATCGCTGCGTTGGACAGCGCGAGTAGTGGTCCGGTCAAAGAAGGTACCGTCGGTGCCGGCACCGGTATGGTGTCGTACGGGTTCAAAGGCGGTATCGGCACAGCGTCGAGAAAATTATCCGACAAAGAAGGAGGCTATACGCTCGGGGTCCTCGTGAATGCGAACCATGGCCGGAAACCGGAATTGATAGTCGCCAACGTGCCGGTCGGAAAGCTTTATCAACAGCCGCCGCAGCTCTCCGAAGCACGTTCACCCGGTCAAAGTGAAGGGTCTATCATTATTGTGATCGCCACCGATGCGCCGCTGGATGGTAGACAACTTACGCGCCTCGCGAAACGCGCTGCGCTCGGTCTTGCGCGAACCGGGTCGACCGTTCGCCACGGGAGCGGTGATTTCATCTTGGCATTTTCCACCGCGAACGTGATCCCCCACTATCCGAAAGAGCCGGTCTTGACACTCACACATCTGGCGGATACACACCTCAACCCCCTGATTGCTGCAACGGTAGAAACGACGGAGGAAGCGATTTTGAACGCCCTGACGACGGCCACGACGGTGGTCGGGCGAGACGGTCATCGGGCCGATGCGATCGACCTCGATCGCCTCAAGGCACTCCTGTCGGGTGGGCGACCAAACTGATCGCAAGGACTCCTGCATACCTGTTGCGAAGTGAGCAACGCTTGCAAATGTGGCTGTTCCCTCGTTATCCTGCGGCACGTTAACCGGGAGGGATGGTATGAGCCAATACCAGATCGGGGGCGGGCTGCAGCTGCTGACGGCGGTGCAAAAGACCGAGGCATTTGGGGAATTCCTGAAAACGAGAATGCTCCATGCGCTGGAAACTGAGGACCCGACGGAACTGCACTACCTCCTGGCTCAAGTCGACGACTACCATTCGTACCTGTGGCGGTACTATAAGAAGCTGGCGCAGACCCGACCCCAGCGGATGGATCCGGGAGTCTGAATCGTAACGCCTCGGAATCGTTCGTCGTCCCTCTCCTTGCGGTTCATCGGTTTCCCTTGCAACGAGGCACGACCGTGCAGTTCGCCGTAGCCCTGTCGAAACAGTTAGAGACGGAAGCCGCCGCCCGTGAGGTGGCCGATGGTATTCGCGCACAGCTGAGCGGCACGGCGATCGATCTTGCCTGTCTCTTCTTCTCGGCACATCATGCCGAAAACTCTGAGCTCTTGGCGAGCGTGCTCACCCGAACCCTTGGTCCAAAATGGCTGATCGGATGCAGCGGAGAGGGCGTCATTTCCGGCGCAGAAGAGTTGGAGACAGCCCCGGCAATCACAGTTTGGGCGGCCACGCTCCCTGACGTCGACATGCACCCGTTGCGAACATCGTTTTCACAGACACACGATCAGTTTCAACTCACCGGATGGCCTCAGCCAGGATCAGAGGATGCCTCTTTCCTCCTGCTGGCAGACCCCTTCACAGCCCCGGTTCAAGAAATCCTTGGGCTGGTGGACGACCGGTATCCGGGAGCCAAAGCCGTAGGAGGGTTAGCCGGAGGTGGGCAAGAGGCCGGCATGAATCGGTTGGTCCTCAATGATCAAGTCTTTGAGGGCGGCCTGGTGGGGATCCGACTATCGGGGGCTGTGGATATTCGGCCAATCATCTCCCAAGGGTGTCGTCTGATCGGCGACCGGTTTGTCGTCACAAAGGCCGAACACAATCTGATTCACGAACTCGGGGGAGCGCCCGCACTGGAACGGTTGCAGGCTGTCTTCGAATCGCTGACGGAAGAAGATCGCCGCCGCGCGCATCGGGCGCTTCATCTCGGCATTGTCATCGACGAACATCGAAATCGATTTGAGCGCGGGGATTTTCTCATTCGTAATCTGCTCGGGGCCGACCAAACCACGGGCGCTGTCGCGATCGGAGATGTGGTGCAAGAGGGGCAAACCGTGCAATTCCATCTTCGGGACGCGGAATCCGCCAGCGAAGATTTGAACTCCCTTCTGGCTGCCGACCGAGCCGGTCGACGGCATCCCCCTCTGGGAGCGCTCATGTTCAGCTGTTGTGGTCGTGGTCGGGGACTCTTTGGACGCCCGAATCATGATGCCGCTGCACTGACCCAGCAACTGGGGCGAATTCCCGTTGCGGGGTTCTTTGCGCAAGGCGAGATTGGACCCATCGGTCACCGAAACTTCCTGCATGGGTACACCGCCAGTATGGCGCTTTTTGCAGAGCGCCACTCGTCGTCACGTCACAGTTGACCTGGTGATCTCTTCCGTGCCATAGAACACAAGAAGGAGAACGTGATGAAACGTCTGAGCAGAATAGCTATCTGTACACTGTCGGTTTTACTATCGACCCTGGGAGGGGGAGACATTATGGCAGCAGGTGAGAACGCGCAGGAAGTCAGTACGCCGTCCGGGCTCAAATACGTCGACCAGGTGGTCGGTACCGGCGATGTGGCCGTCGCCGGCAAGAACGCGACGGTGCACTACACGGGCTGGTTGGAGAACGGTAAAAAATTCGACAGCTCGGTCGATCGTGGGCAGCCTTTCTCGTTTCCCCTTGGGGCAGGACGCGTCATCAAAGGCTGGGACGAAGGGGTGCAAGGAATGAAAGTGGGTGGGAAACGCAAATTGACCATTCCATCTGACCTAGGATACGGGCCGCGCGGTGCAGGCGGAGTGATCCCACCAAATGCCACGCTGATTTTCGACGTCGAATTGCTCGGAGTGCGGTGACATCACCGTGCAACAGACCCCCCTCATCCTGCAGCATCGCGCTGCCGGCGCAAAGTTGGTCGACTTCGCCGGATGGGAAATGCCTATTCAATACACCGGCGTGGTGGATGAGTATCAAACCGTCCGCTGCAAAGCCGGCCTCTTTGATGTCAGCCATATGGGCCGCATTGAGGTCAGCGGTTCCGGGGCGGAGTCATTTCTTCAGCGAATGACGACGAATGATCTTGCTGCGCTGAAGCCCCTGCACGCGCAGTATTCGATGGTGTGCAACGGGCAGGGCGGCATCAAGGACGATATTTTCGTCTATCGGTTGGCTCGGGCAGGAGAATTTCTTCTCTGTGTCAACGCATCAAACCGAGACAAGGTTCTCTCCTGGCTTCGTGAGCACAGTCAGGCATTCCCCGACTGTCATATCTCCGATCGTTCGGCGGAGATCGCTCAAATCGCCTTGCAGGGATCTGCGGCGCGATCGATCGTGGCCGCGCTCGGGTTGATCGAACTGGATCACCTCAAACTGAGAGAATCAACCACCCTTCGGATCGGCGACGTGGAATGCCTTGCGGCCAGAACGGGCTATACAGGCGAGTTTGGCTACGAATTCTATGTGTACGGACAAGCCTCCACCGTCTGGGAGAGATTGCTGGACACCGGCAAGTCGTTTGGTTTGAAACCGGCCGGGCTCGGTGCGCGGGATCTCCTTCGCCTCGAAATGGGATATCTGCTTTATGGCAATGATATCGACGAAGGAACGACGCCCATCGAAGCTGGGGCGGAATGGGCTGTGAACTTTGAGAAGGGGGAGTTCCTCGGAAAGACCGTGTTGACTGCACAACTGCAAGCAGGCGTATCCCGACGATTCGTCGGTTTTGAATTGTTAGAAAAGGGCGTTCCCCGACACGGCTTCAAGATTCTCTCTTCATCACCGCCGCAGTCACCGATCGGAGAGGTTACGAGCGGCAATCTTTCCCCTCTTCTTCAGAAGGGGATCGGTTTGGGCTATGTGTCTCCGGCATACATGAAACCCGGGACGGACGTCATGATCGACATCAGGGGGAAAATGGTTCCTGCGAGGATCGTGAAGCCGCCGTTCTATCGACGTCCTTCCAAGTAGGTGAGACACGCACCGTCCGTGGTCGTCTGCCTGCTGAAAAACGATGGTGAGCAACTGAGGAGACTATCGAATGGTCCGTAACATCTATACTGGAAAGGTCGTTACGTTGAACGTCGATACCGTACAGTTACCGAACGGGGTGACGGTGGATCTCGAAACCATTCGCCATCCGGGGGCTGCCGCGGTGGTTCCGGTAAAAGACGATGGGACCGTGGTCTTGATTCGACAGTTCCGGCACGCTGCAGGAGGATTCATTTACGAGATTCCAGCCGGAAAACTGTCTCCCGGAGAAGATCCACTGAATTGTGCTTCACGAGAATTAGAAGAAGAGGTCGGCTATCGAGCGTCGTCGTTTGAGCTGCTTTCCAGTATCTTCACCGCGCCGGGATTTGCGGATGAAGTCATTCACGTCTACAAGGCCACCGGTCTTACAAAAGGACGGCAACAACTGGATCGAGATGAGGTGTTGGATGTCGTCGAAATGCCGCTGGATCAGGCGATTCACATGATCCAGGATGGAACCATCAGAGATGGAAAGACGATCGTAGGTTTACAAGCGGTCTACATAGGGAATGTCACAACTCGATAATTAACCCTATCGGTGAAAGAGAGTGTACCCCTTTCGCTGTTGCTGCGTGTGTGCAGAATCACGGAAGAAGATACGTCAGGATGGTTTGGGGGCACATCCACAGCGAGTAAAGTGGAGTGCCCCCAGTCAGCTCGCCTCAGCAACCCAAAAACTTACTTCCCTTTCTTCTCTTCCTTCTTGTCACTGAAGGTCTCAGCCTTGCCGCCCTTCTTCTCTTCCTTCTTGTCGCTGAAGGTCTCAGCCGCATAGATGCTCTCAACAAACTTGCCACCCTTCTTTTCCTCTTTCTTCTCACCGGCGAAAGATGGTGCGCTGAAGGTGACCGCAATCGCCACTGCCATGATTGTCATCAACATGCTCTTCATAAGTAGTTACCTCCCTTGAATAAGTTGTGTGCCGACCACTCGGCACCTAAGACAGAGCCGAGCAAACATGGTGCCACGCTCCGCGATCTCGATTACGCTATCCTTGCGCTCAGTAATCAGTGGGTTTAGAACCTTGCCATCGTGCAGGGTTAGCGAGTTCTACTCATCCTTGTGGCAGTATGGCGTTACTCCCTACTAAACTGCCCCAGGTTCCATTGGTTGATTCAAGCCATACGTATCTCAGTTCACAGGGAGAACGAATCGTGCTATCTTCCCTTCCCGACTCCAGGGTGTGCCTCGCTACACCTCTGACCTATCCTCAGGTGGAAGGGTCGATTTGTGTGTGAGATGAGGAACCTGGTCGACATCTCATACCGCCGACAATTGTCGTTGATCTTGAAAGAAGGAGAAAAGGACCAATGTTGTTGACGGGGAAAAAAGGACTCATCATCGGCGTGGCCAACAAACACAGCATCGCGTGGGCGATCGCGCAATCAACCGCCGGCCAGGGGGCTCAACTTCTTTTCAATTATCAGAATGAACGACTGAAACAAAATGTGGAGGAGCTCGCTGCGACGTTGCCTGGCGCGAAAGCCTTTCCCTGCGATGTCAGCAATGATGGAGAAATTACCTCGCTCATGCAACAGGTCCAGAAGGAAGTGGGGCAAATCGATTTTCTTGTCCACTCCCTGGCCTTCGCACCCCGTGAAGAATTGGCAGGGGAATTCGTGAATACCACGCGACAAGGGTTTGCGATGGCGCTCGACATCAGTGCCTATTCACTTGTGGCCGTCACACGAGCGGCATTGCCGTTGATGCCTGCCGGAGGCTCGGTCGTCACACTGACGTATCTAGGCAGCGAGCGCGTCGTGCCCCATTACAATGTCATGGGTGTGGCAAAAGCCGCGCTTGAATCGGCCGTGCGCTACCTGGCCCATGACCTCGGCCCACTGAATATTCGAGTGAATGCGATCTCCGCCGGGCCGATTAAGACACTGGCTGCGCGTGGTGTCTCGGGCATTACCAAGATGGTTGACCACCACAAGGTGGTGGCTCCGCTCCGGCGTCCCACAGAACAAGGTGAGGTGGGCGACACCGCCTTGTTCTTGGTCAGTTCTTTGGGGCGTGGCATTACCGGCGAAGTGATCTATGTGGATGGAGGGTTTAATATCCTGGGCATGATAAACTCGGCAGGATAGACAATCTTGTGAGCGCGACTATTCAGTATCAGGACATCTTGTACAGGGTCAGTCAAACTGTTCGGCTGAGAGGTCGAAACTCTCCCTAAGTTATCAAGCAGTTCAGTCCCCTAACGATGCGGTACCAGATTTGCTGATCAAAAAGATATGAGGATCAAGCGTCTCCCCATAACCGTCGTCAGCCTCTTCGCGGTTGGCGTCTCGTTGGTTCCACTTCCGGTTCTGGCACAGGAGACCGCCAGGGAGCTATCGAGTAAGGCCTTGCAGGAGTGTACTCTAGGGCGGGTGGCCGAAGAACGCGAAGTCAGGCTGGCGCATTTCCAAAGAGGACAGGTGCTGGGGGAACAGGCCATTACGGCAGATGAGAAATACCCGGACGCGCATTTCTCGCTTTTCTGTAACTTGGGGGAGCTGCTTCGGGTCGATGGAGAGTCTCTCACGTCGGTTTTCGGACTCCGCCGCATGATGAACGAGCTCGATCGGACCCTTGAGCTCGCTCCTCATCATATCGATGCGCTCTCGGCCAAAGGGACCTTACTCGTGAAGCTCCCCAGAATTCTGGGCGGCAACTCGCAAGAGGGCGAGCGACTATTACAGCAGGTCGTCAATCAGGCGCCCAGAGCGGTCAACGCGAGGCTTGCCCTCGCAAAAGTCCGGTGTGAGCGTGGCCACCATCAAGAGGCGGTGACCCTGGCTTCAGACGCGTTGGCCATCGCTCAGAAACTCAAACGGATTGACTTCATTCCTGAAGCAAAGGCCGTGCTGCAGCAGCTGCTCACCAAGGCCGGCAACACGAATCACAAGTCCCAGTCGTAACCCCTTCAACTCGCCGTCATTCGAGCTCTCTTCGTAGCACTTTCAATCGGCCCTGCCGCTTCTTCTGCTCAATCCGTCGCTCGTGAGCACTCTTCGTCGGGGTAGTCGCTTTTCGCTTTCTGCGCGGCGTTGCAACGCCTTGGATCAGCGCAACCAAACGACTTAAGGCATCCTCGCGGTTGCGTTCCTGAGTGCGGTATTGCTGGGCCTTAATCGTGATCACGCCGTCCGCTGAAATGCGGTGATCCCGCAACTTCAGCAGCTCGTCCTTATACAGCTGCGGCAGTGACGACCTTCTGATGTCGAACTGCAAATGAATGGCGGTTGCGACTTTGTTGACGTTCTGTCCACCGGCGCCCTGTGACCGCATGGCGTGGAGTTGGATGTCGGAATCGGAGATGGAGACGAAGGGCGAGATATACAGTCCTGCACTCATGGCGGCAAAAGAACTCCATTTCGCTCTGCCAGTCTATGCAAACACGTATCAAATGGTCAAACGAATACTAGGCAATTCGGTCAATTGTCCAGATACGGGGGAAGTCGTGGAGATTCAAATCCAAAACTGCACAGGCGTGGGTCACTGCAACTCCGGCAGGCGGTCAATGATGCGGAGACTTACTTCATTGCCCAGGTGAATCTGGACCATCTTGCTGGAGAGGCGTTCGCGCATCTGTTGGACGTCCTGGACGCTGAATTGCAACTGTCCTCCGCATCGTTCGACCAGATGATAGAGCAACAGGGTCGTGAGGTACTGGACCTCGTCGTCATTGGCATACTCGCTGCAATTGAGAATCTGGGGCATAGTGGCGGCGGCACGGTTGTGTTGTGCGAGGTACATATCGCCAGATTGCCGGCTGTTCCACAATACCTCAAAGGGAGGAGGCTGCCACATTACCTGCATTGTGAGAGGAGACCGGAGTATTCCGTCACGTCCGGCCCGTTGGTCGCTATGTTCTCGAAAGTAGACTCCAAACAGCACGTTCGGGAAAAAGTTGCGTCGAGCCGAGGCTTGAAGCCAACGTGGAGCAATCGGTTTGACGAAACGGATATGTTCGGATGGGGAGGTATCGGCAGTGCGTGCATTCTTCTCGTGTCAACAGAGCGAGGAATGTGGCATACCGCTCATGTCGTCACGGGAGAATGAAGAGAGCAGGATCGCGGATTTCCTTGGCCGATGGTCTGAGGAATCGGTTAGTCAGTGTGCGATCTCTCAAAAACCACAACAATTCTCCATCGTTTCTCAGATTCAGGTCAGTACCTAGAATTCCAATAGAATCCTCGCGCGAGCAGCCCTCCAAGGCTTCAATAGCATGAAAATAGGAGCTTCATTCTTGAGAGCGAAATCGCACTATACCATCATCTCTAATTCGCTCACTTCAATGTGGGAACAATAACTATGTGTTCAGCATTTTCGCACATAAAATACTGCAACTAATGGTTATTATTGAATTTCTTCGCTCTGTGCGCCTCGCCCATGGGAACTGCGTCAATCCACGACACAGGCACCGGATGTGCTTTATGGTCCATAAGCGCCATGCTGTTGTTATGGTAGCTGGAAGCGAATTTTATTCAGTGATCGGCGAAGGGCAGGCCTACCTGAAAAGCTCAGTGAGGGTGCGGTGTCGTCTCTCGAACACTTGGCTGTCACCCAGGACGAAAAGCCACAAAACGGAATATCTGGGCTAAAGCATTGGCGGTACGACCTCGTAGCAGGGTTGCAAGTTGCACTGGTCGGGCTCCCGCTATCCCTGGGAATTGCACTGGCGTCAGGGGCAGCTCCGATTACAGGAGTGATCTCCGCCATTATTGCAGGATTGGTCTTTCCCTTTCTCGGTGGTGCCTATATCACCATTAGCGGGCCGGCGGCAGGTCTTGCACCGGCCCTCCTAGCCGGTATGCTGGCTCTTGGTCAGGGAGATCTCGAAGTAGGGTACCCCCTAGTGCTTGTGGCCATCTGTCTAACCGGAGCCGTACAGATAGTGCTGAGCAGCTATAACGCCGGCCGTTTTGCCATGTATTTCCCCATTTCGGTGCTCCAGGGTATGTTGGCCGCCATCGGGATGCTGATTATCATCAAGCAGATTCCCTCGCTCCTAGGCCACTTGACTACTTCGACGAAATCAATTCCTGAAGCTATCCTGCATCTACCCGCGCAGATCATGGAGATGAACCCCCAGGTTTTTGCCGTCGGAGGCATCGCCTTGGCCCTCCTATTCGGCCTCGACAGCAACCTAGTCAAGAGTCAAAAATGGGCGCGGAGTGTTCCTGCGTCACTCTTGGTCGTTGCTTTAGGAGGCGTAGCGGGTTGGGTGCTGAACTTCCCCGAAACCTATTTGGTTCATGTCCCGCAAGATGTTCTTGCACAAGGCATCCATTTCCCGAATTTCTCGGAAGTATGGCAACGATCGGAGCTATGGCTTACGTTACTGACTACGGTTATCACCCTGACTTTGATCGACGGAACCGAGACTCTGGCCACTATCGCCGCAATCGATAAGATCGACCCTTTCCGCAGAAAATCGGACCCCAATGCCACGCTTCGCGCCATGGGCGTGTCGAACATCCTTTCTGGTTTAGCCGGTGGATTGACGATTATTCCAGGGGGAATCAAGAGCACGGCAAACCTGATCGCAGGAGGGCGTACCCTATGGGCGAATTTCTACTACGCCCTGTTCATGGCCTTCTTTGTATGGTCTGGGACCAGCCTGATTAACAGAATCCCACTCACCGTCCTGGCCGCGTTACTCATCTTCATCGGGTGGAGGCTGTGTGCACCGAGAATTTTCATCATGGTCTTTTCGATCGGCGCAGAGCAACTCCTGATCGCGACCGTCTGTGTCGTGGTCACGCTCTACACGTCAGACATCTTGTTGGGAGTGATCGCTGGAACAGTGGCAAAGATTCTCGTCCTTTGTTTCGACGTGGTCAGGGCGCTGACGATTGAACGGCAATCCAATGCCAGCACCATCGATTCCTTCTCCGCGCGTGTCTGGGCTGCATTCAAAGAGCTGTTCGGAGATCCCATTATCAGAATTGGAGACGGGCGCACCCGAGGCGGACATACAACCATTATGAGCGTTGCGGCGCAAAATATGAAACATCCCTACAAGATCTACCTCTCATCGCTCAGCTGCATGAATCTGATGAAACTCGACGCGAAGCTCAAGGCTCTTCCTAATCACAGGGACAACTTCATGATCATCTTGGCTGGGCATGTGGTGGATCATACGGCGATGGAGTATTTGTATCAGTTCCGGGACCAACATGAGAAGGCAGGCCATAAATGCGTAATCCTTGGAACGCAGCATTTCCTTTCACATTCCGACCATCGGTTGGCATACCGGGTGAGTCAATCCGATGACGCTATGGCCTATGGGTGAAGATCGGCAAATGAAAAGATGTGGCAAGCGCATGATCAGGCAGGGAGCCACGCGTGAGACGTTGGGATACGCCGGCGATCAATTAAGTGGTCGAATTGGGGGTACAGTCGTATCGATGTCTCAGCCAAGGCTGTATGGTTGGAATTTCACAGGTCGGTGAAAGTGCATGCCCACATCCGTATGATTAATCCTCGATCGAGACAAGTGGGCATCGTCAAACGTCTTGCAGCGTGCCCGCGCATACAGTAGCATGCCACTAGGGGAATCTCGCATGATGCAAGCGAGCATTTTCGTAGTGGACGATCAGGCTGCGTTTCGTAACGCCCTGGATAAACTGCTTTCTCGTATGCAGCACCGGGTTCGGTCGTTTCAATCCGGTGAACAACTGCTTGCTGCAGTAGAAGAGGACGTACCGGACTTAATTCTGCTTGATCTAAAAATGCCCGGCATGTCCGGAATTGAAGTTCTGCAGGCGCTTCGCCCCAAAGGCTGCGATGCCCTCGTCATCCTGCTGACCGCATACGGAACAGTAGAGGATGCGGTGGAAGCCATGAAGCTCGGGGCATTCGATTTCCTCATCAAAACGGTCGATCTTGAAAGCTTGGAACCGGTCGTCAACCGGGCCCTTGAACATATTCTGCTGAAGCGGCGCGTGTCCTACAACAACGAGCACGAAGCCGATCAATATCGATTGAGCAACCTGATCGCGCATAGCCTGGCGATGAGAGCCTTGCTGGTTCAGGTGCGAGAAGTGGCCCAGAGTCCACATGTGCCCATACTCCTGACGGGGGAAACCGGAACAGGGAAGGAATTCTTAGCCCGTGTCATCCACCACAATAGCGCGCGCGCCAAGGGGCCATTCGTGAAGATCAGTTGCACCACCCTGTCGCCCATGCGGTTCGAGCGCGACCTGTTTGGGTATGAGAGGGGCGCCTTCGCCGGGGCCGAAAGGAGAAAGCTCGGCCTGCTGGATCAAGCGGAAACCGGCACGCTGTTTCTCGATGAGATCGGCGATCTTGATCTCGTGATGCAGGGAAAACTGGTGGGAATCGTGCAGGATCGAATGTTTCGCCGTCTGGGTGGAATTGACGATATTTCCGGAGACTTCCGCGTGATCGCGTCCTCCTACCGGGATCTTAAGGAGGAAGTGGCGGGAGGACGTTTTCGGGAGGATCTCTTCTTTCGTCTGAACGCGATGCAGTTCGTCGTGCCGCCGATCCGGAACCGTACCGAGGATATCATACCCCTCGCCAAGCTGTTCATGATGAAGTATGGGTTGGAGTTTGGGAAAGAGGTGACCGATATCGATCCCAAAGCCGTCGCCACGCTTCAACATTACTCATTCCCGGGCAATGTGCGCGAACTACAGAACATCATCGAACGGGCCATCATGTTGTGCGTGGGCAAGACCTTGACCAGCAGTGACCTCCCCGGAGCACATTGAGTTCTTGCGGCCTTGATCAGTTGACCCGGGTGTGTCGGTATGTAGGGTGGGTAACAATTCCCGGATTCCATCGGAGTGTTTATGCAGGAGCGTTTCCCTCAGAAGTTCTTGGATGATCTCCCGATCCTACCCAAGCTCCTTCTCATTCCAACCATTCCCTTCATCTCTCTCATGATCTTCAGCGTGATGACCTATCTGGATGTCCAGAATTTTATACAGGATGAAGAACGCCTGACACGTCTCTATCTTCTTCAAAAGACGGCGGCCCAATACATGCGGTCGGTCGCTGATTTGGAAACGGCATTTCTGGGCTATGTCATCTCTGAGAACAATCGATACCTGGCACGGTTTCAGGAGGGGCGAAAAAACGTCCTGGAAATGGACCGGCAACTAGAAACCCAACACCCCCAGCAACATGAACAATTCGAAGACATTCGCGCTCTGGTGGAGAAGTCATTTTTTGAAAAAGAAGCACTGCTCCAAGCCATCCAGCTGGGAAATCGGTCCGATGCCATCAAGTATGTCCGAGACGGACGAAGTCGGGAGATCATGGTTGAGGTTCGGAAATGGATGGCATGGTTTGATCGAGAGCAAGATCGCATGCAGCAACTGGAGCTATCGCGATTGAGCTATGATCGAGCGTGGACACGCTTTCTTATTCTTGGAGGTGGGTTGGTGACCCTCTGCCTCGTCATCTTCGCGTTGGCACTCATTGCGCGTTCCATTGCCACTCCGGTTACAGCCTTGTCCAAGGTCGTAGGTTCGACGGCCGGTCAGGCGATTCCCTCCATTCCGGTCCTTGACCGCAAGGATGAAATCGGTGTGCTGACCACCGTGATGAAGAAAATGAGCTTGCAGATCCGCAAAGATCTCGAAGAGGTCCAGCAGTCCGAAGCGACCCTCAAGAGGTTGAATGCGCACTTGTCGGCTTCCGAGGCGAAATATCGAGGACTCGTGGATCACGCGCCACTCGGTATCTTTATGACGAAAGGAGTAAGGGTCACGTTCAGCAATCGGTACAATCAGCAGTTGGCGGGACTGGATCCCGAATCGAATCTTGATCCCGAAACATTCCGCCAACGGGTGCATCCTGAAGATCGTGACCGTGTGCTCACAACATTTTCAGAAGCCGTTGCTGCAGGCCGGCCCTGCGAACTGATTTTCCGGTTACTCCATGATGACGGCAGTATCCGGACGGTCCTCAGTCAACGTGTGCCGATCATGGATTTAGAGAGTCCCGATGTGGTCTATGTGGGCTTTAATATCGACATTACCACCCTGGACAATCTGCAATTACGATTAAGGCGGGCGGAAAAGTTGGCGACGTTGGGGCAAGTTGCGGCCGGCATCGCTCATGAGCTCAGAAATCCGCTGGTGGGCATCGGTTCGACGGCAAAGGTATTGCTGGATGACTTCGAATCCGATGATCCAAAGCGTAAAGAGATCGAGGTGATCCTATCGGAGACTCGGCGGTTGGATCGAATCGTGAATCAGATCGTGGACTATGCGCGGCCACGACGACTTGCTCCCACACGAATCGATCTCAACCGGCTCGTTGGTGAGGTGTCCAAATTGTTGAAGTCCCGGTTGGAGGATAAGCACCTCACGATCAAGATCAGTATTTCACCCATGATCAGCGAATTCACCGCCGATCGAGACCTTCTGAGACAAGTGCTGCTGAATATTGTAGACAACGCCATTGATGCCTCCCCGAAGGGTGGCGCTCCCATCGAGATCACGGGACATGAATTGTTCAGAGAGGAGCGGCCCGGTTTGGTGATTCAAGTCAAAGACGATGGTGTCGGCATTTCTCCGGAACTGCTCCCGAATGTGTTTCAACCGTTCGTGACGTCCGGGAAAAAGCATGGGACCGGATTGGGCTTGGCTATTTGTCAGAATATCGTCGAAAGCCATGAGGGGGACATCTATGTGACGAGCGAAGTTGGAAAGGGCACCATTGTCGGCATCTGGTTGCCATTGGAACAAGAAACCGCACTGGAAAGGCTTTGATCCATGCACACAGTTGTTTTTGTGGTCGACGACGAACAAGTTATTCGAACCGCCATTGTCAGGAGGCTGATCAGACTGGGACATTTCGCCACCGGGTATGAATCCGGTGAGGTGTTGTTGCAAGAGCTTGAGCACAAGCTCCCCGAACTTGTGCTGCTCGATCTGAAGATGCCCGGCATCAGCGGCCTTGATGCGCTCAAACACGTGCGTCAACTGGCTCCCTCCGCCATCGTCATTATGCTGACTGCGTATGGGACGGTACACGATGCGGTGGAAGCCATGAAATTGGGGGCGTACGATTTCCTGGTCAAAACGGTCGATCTTGAAGGAGTCGAAGCCGTTGTTTCCCGTGCGATCGAGGTCCTCAAGCTCCGCCGCCGTCTGGAATCGGAAGTAAGTGGACAGACCAACCAGTACCATTTGAGCAACGTCGAAGCTCACAGCCGCGTGATGAAACAATTGCTCGAACAAGTACGGGAAGTGGCGGAGAATCCAAAACCTACGGTGATGCTGCTGGGAGAAACAGGGACAGGGAAAGAGTTCCTCGCACGGGTTATCCATCACAATGGCCCAAGGGCGTCTGGGCCATTCGTGGGGGTCAACTGCACCGCGATTCCCAAGGATCTCTTTGAGAGCGAACTATTCGGGTATGAGCGCGGAGCCTTTACCGGCGCCAATCAACGCAAGCTCGGTCTGCTCGAAAAGGCGGAAGGCGGCACACTGTTTCTTGATGAGATCGGAGATCTCGATCTTTCGACACAGGCCAAGTTACTGCGAGTGATTCAGGAGCGCTCATTCAGGCGGCTCGGGGGAACCGACGATCTCGGGGTGGATTTTCGTCTCATCACGGCGACGAATCGAGAAATCAAGAAGGAGGTGGAACGAGGAGCCTTTCGAGAAGATCTTTATTTTCGTCTCAATGTCGTAGCATTTGAGATTCCTCCCCTTCGCAAGAGATTCGAGGATATTCTTCCTCTTTGCCGGAAGACGATCGTGCGTTTTGCGCAGGAATTCGGGAAACCAGTCCCCGAATTGGACGCAGAAACTCGCGAAATGCTCGAGCGATATCAATATCCGGGGAATATTCGGGAGCTGGAAAACACGCTCGAACGAGCGATGATTTTCTGTTCGAGCCAAACCTTGACAGCGAATTATCTACCGCGGGAACTCCATGAACATGTCGGGCAAACCACCATGTCGGTTTCCCAAGGCTCTGAACGTCTGATTCGCATTGAAATGCAAGTCGGAAAGCACACTCTGGAGCGAATCGAAGAATCCATCATCGAAGAAGTCCTACGGCTGGCGGACTACAACAAGAGTTTGGCGGCTAAGCAGCTTGGCCTCACCCGATTCTCCTTGGACCGGCGTTTGAAAAAGCTTACGGACTCACCAAGGTAAAGCGTCCCCGACTTCACCGAACTAGAATGGACATCCTGCGCTGAAAACCTGACCGAGCCATGAAGTGCCTCCGCTCTCCCCTGACCAGCCGCCATGACGCGTCTCCATGACGTCCCAAGTTACCGACCGGAGCATACGGAAGACCGATGGCGCAATAGACGCTCGCTCGGTAAGGTTTTCGAGGACTCAATTCGTCTGCTTCCATTGGCCGTGCCGTTGTCGTATGATTCGGTGTGTGTTCCTTATAGTGTCCTACTTCTCCGGTTAATCGACGGGATTAACTAAAGGGCGTGGTGCCTTCCCATATCGAAGACAAAGCGGAGAACGAAGGAATAGGACACACTCCTCGGACGGCATTGTTCCCCGAGGCTATGGCGGACATGATAGGTATACATTCAGAACACCCGCCGCGTCGGGAAGACAGGGGATGGATCCCAACCGGTTCACAATTGAGTAAAGAGTATGGTCTAGCTTTCGGGACCACACTCCTCGCCTTCCTCCTGCGTTGGTCCCTTGATTCTTACCTTGGCGACGATAGACTTGCCTATGCTGCGTTCCTCATCGCCATAGCGGTTACCACTTGGTATGGCGGGATAGGCCCTTCTTTGGTGGCTTTTGCATTAGGTGGGTTGCTTGCCAATTGGGTTTTCATTCACCCGCGGTACACACTTGACCTTGGAGACCTGGAAGATCAAGCCGGTGTTGCCGTTTACTTGACCGTCAGTTTCGCGATGGTCGGGTTTGCACAAACTTGGCGGTGGGCGTGGAAAAAAACGGAGGAAATGACACAAGAGCTACGAATGGAGATAGATCGCCGTAGACAGACTGAAGAAGAACCAAAGCATGTCGAATCAACGGAAAGTAGACCAGCTTCACACCACGAGCACAGGGTCTAGCTCGAATCTGTCCCATAGATTCCTAGCGTCACGTGACCATCGCTCTCGGCGAGGAGCGTGGCGTACGTCCACATGCGTCTGCGACTAAAGAGACTCAAAACCCGCCGGGCTATGAGTCTGAGGTGAGCCAAGTTCAGAGTGCAGAAATGGTACTGCCATACTAAAAGCGATGGATGACCCCCACTCCAACGTTAGTGTTGAAATCGTGTGTCTGGTGGAAATTCTGGCGACGATTTGCTCTCTGAACAGATAATGTCACCGCGGTGTTATCCGTCAGTTTGTATAAGAGTCTCCCGTTCCCTTGGAAGATGTTCTCATGCCCGCCGTTTCGTTCATCCCCCAGGATCCCGCTCGTCCAATTATTACGTTCGTAGTGAAAGTCCAGTTCCAATTCCAAATGTGGCATCAATTCGGCATCCAGCCCAAGCGCAACGAAGTGCTGAACATACGACAGATCTTCTTCGGGTTCGTGCTCGAGCCGGCCGCCGGCCATACCACGTTCGTAGTGATAGGCGGCGAATAGTTTCAGATGTTCAGTCGCCCGCCAAAACAGGTGAGGACCGATGGTCCATAACGTCGTATTGCGTCGAGCGAAGGGGTCGTTGTAGAGGCGCTTCCCCACCCGTCCCTGAAATCGGAGTTCCCAATTGTCAGACAGGCGTTGTTCGAGTCGAATGTATCCGATATGCGAAGTTACCCTCTCGTTTGCAAGGACTTCCGGTTCATGGTGGCTCACCTCAGTATTTCCAAGAAGTTGATCGGGAGCAGTATAGTAGCGGAGCCGCAGTGCTGTATTGGGCGTAAAAGAGTGCAAGGCTTCGGCTGCGACGCTTGCCTGACTCCATTCGGGATTGACCGCATAAATAAATCCCTGGGGTTTGATCGAGAAGGCCGTCCGACCCAGTCCTGTCGTGATCGCATTAGATATAAGGAAACCGGGTTCGAACACCATGTCCGAGCCAAACCCCGTGCGCGACACGTCCAAGACCGGTTGAGAAGGATCGCCATCGATGTTTGATCGGCGAGTGGCCGAAAAAAGGGCGACATCATCAGTGTAGTAGAGGTTTCCATCAGCTGTGACAGACCATTCGGCTTGAGCCGGAGGTATCATCGCCAGGATTGAAATTCCAATCAAAAACAAAACCTTCTGCAACATACCGCTTCCTTTCTGTCTCACCCACGAAGAGTCAATCTCCGGTTACGTTGTATTGATAACCTATGAAGGCGGGGCATTAGCGCGGATGGCAGTGAATGCGGGTCGGGCATGATCGGCTTGGATGAGAATGGATACTTGATTCTGGTAGTCTGGTTGGAATCGAGGTTCGGTCCTATCCTTACCGTTCACGATCATTCCATTCCCATCTTGAAGCAAGATTCAAAACGGAGCCTACTATGACAAAATATCACCTTAATTTTCAAGTAGATTGACATATGAATATAAAATAGAGCGTTACCGCACTACTTGCACAGTGCGACTATGAGGATCAATCCGACCCTTAAACATCGCCCTAACCCCGTCATCAAGTAGATCCATGAAAACCAGCACTTACATATCGTGAAATTCACGCCGGCTTAGGTGCGCATCTTGCTCGTTACCCAATTACTCCACCTTGTCGAGACAAGATGCACGGAGGTCATGACCGCTATGAAAGACCTATGGGCGTATGTTCGATCCTCTCCCGGCTGGTTAAGGAAATCCGTCACGTTCCTGCTCCTCGGCCCGATCCTTACGATGGGCTGCGCCACTATGGTCACCCCGCTGAAGCCAGGTGCTGCGACTTCAGTAGAGGGGCCTAATCACGGCTATGTGGTGGGTCGGGTGCATCTTCAGTGGAATGGAAAGACCCAAGCAGTGGGACAGTTCCCCTTCGATATGAAGTGGAGTCTCACGGACGAAAAGAGCGGCGACAAGCTGGTCGTTAATCAGGTTCCAGTCGACGGTCCCTTCGTACTGGACCTGCCGGCGGGCTCTTATCAGCTGACAGCGGTCAGTTTCGATAATGCGCTAGGTATCTGGCAAACGCCCCTTTCGACCTCGTTCAGCGTTCGGCCTCAGGAATATACCTATATTGGGACCTGGGACTTGACGATGCAAACGGGGTTCTTCTCGGGATCACTGACGCGACGAGTGCTCGACCAGCAGGATCAGGCTGAAAAGGACATGCGGACCATCATGGGGGATCGGGAATGGCCGCCGATGGTGACCCAGTTAGGGACGTCGATGCAAAGTCCTCTCGTTCTCACGTTCCAAACTCAGGGCACTCAGCTCACGTCACCACCCTGAAGATCGGTATCTCCGCAGAACCGGCACAGTAGAGCAATGAATCGGAAGAAACCATCCGAGACGGGGGTTTTACGAGGCGGTGCGAAAATCAAAACTATTTTTCAGATAGCGATCCAGTATGGAAGTGATGGGATACGTGTTTATCTCGGATGAAGAAACTTGGCATGGTTATCCGAAGGGATCCCCTCACTACCAGACATATGGTGAGTCGTTCGAAGCGCTGCAGCTGAAACCGCAGCAAGAACATCTCGGTCTGAACAGCTCAACCTTCCTTTCGAGCTACTCCAATACGACACTGCTTTCTTGGTATTGGCAACGGCGCATTCTCAAGTTCTATACGGGGTGGTAAAGACCAATGCCAGACTCGAGGCCTTCCAAGAGGCAGGCTGCCATGGCGCGGCGGAAACGGAAAATTCTGGAGGACAAGTGGGTACGCGAGCTCGTTGCAGATATTCTGCTCTACAAGTTCATCCTACAAGAGCAGGGGAAGAGGCAACACAAAGAGGTTCGGCCTAAACGGCATCTTAACTAGGAAAAGAAGAAAAGAGCGCTGGACCCCGAGCGTTCCGTTGCATCGTCGTGCTCAAGGCCTTTACTCAGATGCGATCGAACAAGGAGGAACGTATGGCAGCATTCGAAAGCCTTATGATTTCGCTGAGTTGTTAGAGCTCATGAGGAACGCCATTCAATTGACCCGCGAACCGCGACTCCAAACATCATAATCAATCATTTAGAAGCCCACAACAAACAACCATGAGGCCCTCCTGTTTGCTATGGAGGCCATATGAAACCGGCCAGAACTTGTCTCATCACCATGTGTGTCGTATTCGGGGTGCTCACTTCCTGTACGACGAACGGCGTGGTACCTTCAACAGATACCCCTACAGCGCCGGTCGTACGATCGACCATTCCACAGATGCGTGCATCGGATCGAATGTTTTACTGGCGCGAGGAAGCGCAGGAACTCCATACCATGGCAATGCGGAGAGAGCGTGAGGCGGAGTTGGTGTTGAAGAGAAAACCCGGGCCAGCGACGGATGAGTTCGTAAAGCAGATGCGATTATTCGCTCACCGACCGCAGGAGGCGGCCGAATATGCAGGCGCACAAGCTCAAGTGGCAGAACATGAAATTCCCCATGATATGATCAAGCAAGGATATTCAGTGTGGAGATGATTCACTTCCTTGGCGGATGGAACACCCATGTGGGTATATCAGACAACAGATAGAACGGCTCCTGCCCACCCCCACAATACGAGCGTTTGTTGAAGCATGATGGCTCCAGGTAAGGCACGCGTGGTGATTTTGGGCGGGGGGTTCGGGGGCATGTATGCGGCGTTGGCCTTCGAACAGGCGCTGGCGCGCGGCGCGGCCGTCGACGTCACGCTCGTCAACCACGATAACTTTTTCCTCTTCACCCCGATGCTGCACGAGGTCGCCGCGAGCGACCTGGACATCACCAATATCGTCAGCCCGATCCGCAAGCTGCTGCGTCGGGTGACGTTCTTTCATGGCGAGATCGAGGCCATCGATCTCGTGCAGAAACGCGTCGGCCTGTCGCATGGGCACGAGCAGCATTGCCACTCGCTGCCCTATGACCACCTCGTGCTGGCCCTCGGCTCCACCACGAATTTCTTCAACATTCCCGGGGTGGCCAGCCGGGCGTTCACGATGAAGTCCCTGAGTGACGCGATTGTGCTCCGCAACCATCTCATTGCCAATCTGGAGGAAGCGGACTTTGAGTGTGGGGGGGGCTTCCGGGCGCCGCTGCTGAACTTCGTCGTGGCCGGCGGCGGGTTTGCGGGGGTCGAAACCATTGCGGCCATGAATGACTTTTTGCGGGAGGCGGTGCGGTTCTTTCCACATCTTCGGGGCGACATGCTGCGGCTCATCCTGGTCAGTGCGGGGCCGGTGATCTTACCGGAACTCGGGGAGAAGCTCGGCACGTACGCTCAGCGCAAGCTTGGGGAGCAGCAGGTGGAAATCCATGCGAACTGTAAAGTCACCGCCGTGACGGATCGCGACGTCATGCTCAGCGATGGGACCACCGTGACGACCAATACGCTGGTCTGGACCGCCGGCATTACCCCGCATGCCCTCTTGGCCACCCTGCCGTGCCCGAAAACGAAGGGCCGGGTCCTCGTCAATGAGTATCTCGAAGTGGCGGGGTGGCCGGGCGTGTGGGCGTTGGGGGACTGTGCGCTCGTGCCGGATGGCCAGACGGGCGCCTTCCATCCGCCCACCGCGCAACATGCGTTGCGGGAAGGGCGGGTGGCGGCGCGGAATATCCTCGCCACCGTGCGCGGTGCCCCGATGAAACCCTTCCGCTACGCGACGCTCGGGCTGCTGGCGCCCATCGGGAAACGGACCGGGGTCGCCAACATTCTCGGGGTGAACTTCTCCGGCTTCTTCGCCTGGTGGCTCTGGCGCACCATTTATTTGCTGAAACTCCCGCGCTTGGAGAAGAAACTCCTCGTGGCCTTGGACTGGACCTTAGATGTGCTGTTCTCGAAGGACCTCGTCCACTTTCGCACCACCCGCCCCCGGACGCCCCCCCCCGCACCCGATGAATTCGAAAAACCGGCCTGAATTCTGCGCGCCCCATTTCGTGTGGTCGCCGCAACATGCTTGATGAAACGCAATAGCCATCAGCCCGAGCGCGCGCTCGTATTCCATAAGAGGGTGAACCCCAGTCACAACAAGAGTTCTCCTTACAAAGGCTATGTTAGGAATTGGTAGCGCCTGACGTGTCGGTTTCGGAGGAATGTCCGTTTTTACCGAGACCGTATCGATCGAGGAGTCGATAGAGCGTGCGCCTACTGATGCCGAGTAACCGCGCTGTACGCTCCTTATGCCCATGTGTTGATTCCAACATTTTGATAACCTGTTCACGCTGCAACGCCTTGAGTGTGCCGGGAAACATGTCTATATAATCCGAACCACCTCCGCCCTTCTGAATAACTTCAGGTGGAAGGTCGTCAATCGAGAGGATCGCAGGCGAGGCGAGAGCCACGGCCTGTTCAACGACCTGTTCTAATTCACGCACGTTCCCCGGCCAGGAATAGTCAGTCAGTGCCCGCATCGCGGCAGATGAAAAAGACGTGATGGGAACTTCCTTCTGTTCGCCGAACCGCGCAAGAAAGAATTCGGCTAGTAGGGGAACGTCCTCGGGGCGTTCCCGAAGCGGCGGCAAGAGAATCGTGACCACGTTCAGTCGGCCGAGCAGATCTTCGCGAAACCGGTTGGCCGCAACCAGTTCAGCGAGATTCTGGCGGGAGGCGGCAATAATGCGTATATCGACTCGTGCGGACTCATTGCTTCCAATTCTTTGGATTTCCCCTTCCTGGAGCAGGCGAAGAAGTTTAGCCTGTCCGGTCGGAGAGAGATCGCCGACTTCGTCGAAAAAGAACGTGCCACCGTTCGCCTCCTCAAGTAACCCACGGCGCATGGTGTGGGCTCCGGTGAACGAATCCTTCATATGCCCGAAGAGTTCGCTTTCAAGCAGGAAATCCGGAATGGCACTACAATTAATGGCGGCAAACCGGTGGGCTGCGCGAGCGCTGTTATCGTGGATTGCCCGAGCAATTAATTCCTTGCCGGTACCGCTCTCGCCCTGGATCAAGACGGCTGTGCTACTTCGAGAGGCTTTTCTGACGAGTTTGAAGACCTCGACCATCTTTTTACTTTGTCCGATCAGAGAGGCAGCCCGCAGTCGTTCGCTGAATGCACGCTCAAGCGTGCGATTATTTTCTATCAGACGCCGGTGCTCAATAGCTCGCTTCATCGTGAGCACGAGTTCCTCGAGATTCACGGGCTTGGCGATGTAATCGAATGCTCCGTGCTTCATGGCTTGGATTGCCATGTCGACGGAACTGGATGCCGTCAAGAACACGATTGGCAACTCCGGCATGGTCTTGTGAAGTGAATCCAAAAGGTCCAACCCGGACAATGGTGTCACGCGGATGTCGCTCAATACGGCGTCGTATGTGACTGCGTTGGCCCTCTTCATGGCTTCGGCGCCGTCACAAGCGATAGCCACCTCAAATCCGGCATGACTCAACGCTTTCACCAACATCTCTCGATTCGGTTGGTCGTTTTCTACGACGAGGATTGAAGGCAGGCCACTTATTGACATCAGCGGATTTCCATTCTTTCCAGACAGGCAAATCGATCGTGAACTCGATGCCCTATCCCGGAGTTACTCTTCAAGAGGAACCCTACCGTCGTTGTCTGTTACTACCCAGTGAGGAGACATTTCATTCACCCCAGTCCCGCTAGTTCTTGCTCGTGTTCCCTCGTTAAAACTGCTCAAAGGTTCGAGACTCCCTGAGGTGTTCCCTGCAAGGCAGGGAGCACCAGTGAACGATAAAAGAACGACGTATGTTTAGGGAGTAATCCTGTTACATCAGCAGAAAACCTCTAGCCTCCAACCTGAGCATCCAGCACGTTGGAACAATGCCTCACAGACAAACCCTGCAAATCATGATCCTGACGAATCCTCGCGTGTCATCGATATTCCCATTCATCCGATCTCCATAAAAGAGCGTAATCGCACATATCGCACCTTTGTAATACGCACAACTTACAATGGAGGGAATCATAACCCTCTCCTTCATTCAGTCGACCGCGTTTATTTGTAACGAATTGTCACAATTTCGGGCTCGGGCATGCCAGGCAAACACCTTGCTAAGCATTGTCCCATGAGCCGTGACCTAAGATTTCTTTCAGAACACTGTCCACCTCCAGTCATAGCTGCTTTAGGACCATTTGTTACAGAGGCAGTAGGAGTTTTTTTGCATGAATAAGCTCGTCCAGGTTGCCTTAAAAAAACCTTATACTTTCGTAGTGTTGGCTATTCTCATTCTCGTATTTGGGGCGTTGACGATCATCGAGGCACCGACCGATGTCTTCCCAAATATCCAGATGCCTGTTAGCTCGGTGGTCTGGCTCTACGATGGCTTGATGCCGCAAGAGACAGAGGGACGAGTCACGCGTGTGTTCGAGCAAATGTTGACTCAGACGGTCGAAGGCATCAAGACCATCGTGAGCACGTCGTACTTCGGTCACTCCATCATAAATATATTTCTTCAGGACGGAGTTGATCTGGCTGGGAGCGAGGCCGATATTGTGGGGATCTCGCAGACCTCCGTCAAAGCCCTACCGCCTGATGTTGCTGCGCCCATGGTTATGCGGCTGTTTCCTTCCCAAGTGCCCGTAGCCGTATTGCAAGTTGAATCCGATGTTCAAACGCCGGCGGAGCTTTACAATCTCTGCGTCATGCGAATTCGACCCATGCTTGTCACCATACCCGGTGCCATCCTGCCGCACCCTTACGGGGGGCAAGACATGCAGGTCATGATCAATGTCGATCAGGATAAACTGCTGGCCCGTAACCTCACCACGGAGGATGTGCACCAAGCTATTGAGAAGCAGAATCTCGTGCTACCCGGCGGGGACATGAAGATTAAGGAAACCGACTGGCTTGTTCTGACGAATGCATCCCCATTGAAGATTGAAGAGTTCGACGACATCCCGATCAAGCGAGAAGGTAACTCATTCATTCACCTGCGCGACGTGGCCACGGTCCGCCTGGCTGGCCGAGTACAAACGAACTCCGTGCTGGTCGACGGCAAACAGGCCGTCATCGTCGTCGTCATGAAGAGCAGTGAGGCTTCGACCATTGATATCGTGGATGGAATCAAGAGAATGATCCCACGCATCTCGGAGGTTGTGCCTCCTGATGTGAAGGTGAGTCTGATCAGCGATTCCTCAGAATTCGTCAGGGATGCCATCGCCGATGTAGTGCACGAAATGGTCATTGCCGCCGCGCTAGTCGGATTCATCGTGCTGGTGATGCTCGGCTCTTGGCGTCCGACAGTCATCGTTCTCACCTCGATCCCACTCTCCATCCTCTGTTCTCTCATCGGTCTCCATATGCTCGAACAGTCGATCAATATTATGACTCTAGGCGGATTAGCGTTGGCTGTCGGCATTCTCGTCGACAACGCCGCGGTCATGATCGAGAATATCGACACCCACCTCGCCATGGGCAAGCCCTTAGAAGAGGCGATCATCGATGCCGCTAATCAGATCATTCTCCCTACGTTCGTTGCCACCCTTGCCATCACGATCGTGTGGGTCCCACTGTTCCATTTGAGCGGCATTGCCGGGTGGGTGTTCCCGGCGATGGCGGAGGCCGTCGTCTTCGCTATGTTGGCCTCCTTTATCTTGACCTATACCCTCGTGCCCACAATGGCGAAGTACATTTTGAAGGTTCATCACGCGACTGGGCCGGAGGGTGGTATCTTTGCCCGCTTCCAACATGGGTTCCAGAATGCCTTCGAACGATTCCGTGATGGTTACACCGCGCAACTTGAACAGGTGATCGCCCATCGCGTGGGGTTCGTCGCGATCTCGATGGTGTTCGCAGTGGCATCGCTCGGTCTGTTTTATTTCGAGGGGCAAGAGTTTTTCCCCCAGATCAAAGGTGGCTTGCTGCAGATGCACATGCGGGCGCCGCTAGGTCTGCGGATCGAGGCCGCAGGTCGTGTGGCTGCCCGCGTCTCAGATGACGTCAGGGAATTACTGCACGGTAACGTCGACGCGGTGGTGAGTAATTGCGGTCTCCCGGTCGGAGCGCACAACCTCGCGTTCATTCCTACGCCGACGATCGGCACTCAGGATTGCGACCTCACCATCACGCTCAAGGATCTACGATCACCGGTGTGGGAGTATCGGCAGATTCTCCGTCAACGTTTGACAGAGCGCTATCCAGGAACCGAATTCACGTTTCAGCCGGCTGATCTGACCGATAAGATTCTGAATTTCGGCTCGCTCGCGCCCATCGACCTGCAAATCAATGGGCCGGACCTCTATGCCAATTATTCGTATGCGCAAAAATTGGCTGGCAAGTTCCGCCAGATCCCAGGCGCCGCTGACGTGTATATCTATCAAACAATGTTCCAACCGACCATCTTAGTCGAAGGTGATAGGAGATTCGCCCTCGGCTTGAATCTGAACCAGAGGGATTTCGGCTTCAACATGCTTCTGGCAACCGCCGGCAGCCAGCAGATCGATCAGAAATATTGGCTCGACCGCTCGACCCAACAGTCTTACCGCCTCAATGTTTATACCCCTCAGCCACAGCTGACGAGCATTAAAGATCTCCAGACGATCCCGGTCGCTCCAGAAGATCGTGGCCGTGAGGAAGGTGGGGCCACCGGTGTGCAATTGCTCGGCAATATGACCAACCTTTCCTTGATTGGAACACCGGGTGTGGTGACGCACCGGAATCTCCTTCCGATGATCGACGTCTTGGTGTCCGCGGAGGGACGGGATCTCGGCGGGGTGCTGGCGGAAGTTCGCCATATAGCGGAGATCATGAAAGATGACCTGCCTCGCGGGGCGGAAGTCGAAATCCATGGCCAATCCGAAGTCATGCACGACGCCTTTGTCGAACTAGGTGGCGGTCTCATTATCGCCATCCTGCTGGTCTATCTACTCATCGTCGTCAATTTCCAATCGTGGCTCGATCCCTTCATCATCATTACAGCGTTGGTGGGCGCGTTTGCAGGCATCGCGTGGGCCCTCTTCGTGACCAAAACGTATATTTCCGTACCGGCGATGACTGGGGCCATCATGACGATGGGCACGGCCACCGCCAATTCGATTTTGCTCGTCGCCTATGCCCGAGAGCGGATCGCTGTCCACGGTGATGCGATACGGGCTGCGGTTGAGGCCGGGAAAGCCCGCATTCGTCCGGTACTCATGACCGCTGCCGCGATGATTATCGGTATGCTCCCGATGGCGACGGCTAATTCCCAAAACGCGCCGCTTGGTCGAGCCGTCATGGGAGGATTGACAGTGGCGACCCTCTTCACGCTGTTCTTTGTACCCTGCGTCTATGCCATCATCTACAACCGTCGAGCTGTTCCTCAAAAGGAGCGTGTTCAATATGAGTAACTTGGGTGGGAAAGCCTTTCTGATCCTCATCGTCCTTGTGGGAATCGCGACTCTCGTTTACCGCTTCAGCGAGAACCAGCATGAGGCCGCCGCATTGCAGGCGGACACTTTGCAAAGCGCCATAACCCCTGTGGCCCTCACATCTGCGAAGCGGTCGGAGCCGACCGACACTATCACGCTGCCCGGCACAGTTGAGGGGTGGTACGAGGCACCCATTTATGCGCGTGTCGAAGGCTATGTGAAAGCGTGGTACAAGGACTACGGTGACACTGTGAAGAAAGGCGACGTCCTCGCCGAACTCAACACGCCGGACCTAGATGCGGATTACAGGCAGGCGATGGCGGATCTGCAATCTGAACGTGCCAGGAATGAGCTGGCTCAACTGACCGCCAAGCGCTACGTGGCCATGCGGGAACATCAAGCGCTCTCCGAGCAAGCCATCTCAGTGCAACTCGCCGAGGCGCAGGCCGAGGCGGCGAAGGTCGCGGCAGCAGAACAAAAGGTCAAGAACATTGAGGCCTTCATCGGGTTTAAAAAAATTACGGCCCCCTTCGATGGAGTCGTGATTCAGCGGAACATCAATGTCGGTGATTTGGTGTCCAAAGAAGGCAGCATCAACACCACCAATGCAAAAAACAACTTGTTTACCGTTGCTGAGGTGGATAAATTACGACTCTTTGTGAACGTGCCATCGCGTTTCGGACCCTTCCTCAATCCCGGAATGTCGGCGGATGTCACTGTACCGCAAATTCCCAACCGTCATTTCACCTTCAACTTTCTGACAGTGGCGAAGGGATTCGATGTGAACACACGCACGGCGGTCACCGTTTTTACCATAGACAACAAGGACCGCGCGCTCTGGCCAGGTTCTTACGCCACGGTTCGTCTGACCGCTCCAGTGGAATCGGGTGTGACGACGATTCCCACAAGTGCATTGGTATTCCAGGAACACGGTACGCAAGTGGCCGTTGTGACAGAAGACGATCGGGTTCACTTCAAATCGATTGAGGTCACCAAAATCCTCGACAACGTCATTGAACTTACGTCAGGTATTTCCGACGGCGACCGAATCATAAATAATCCAAGTGCCGCGTTGCTCGAAGGAGACAAGGTGCGGGTCGTCACACCAGCAGCCGGATACGACATAATGAATCCAAAAGAGAAAACGCCGGAGACGGCTGCCTTGAAGAAATAACCATCCAAATTTCTTTTTCTAACATAAAGATAACGGACATGATGATTATGACGGGCAACCCCGATTGCTACCGGTTTGTAAACGGACAGACAATGACACATACCCGGCCGACCTGGTTATGGCGAAGTAGCTGCTTGCTGGTGATCCTGACTCTGTCGGCTTGTAGTTGGTTCCCGGCGGTTAATCTGGCGCCAAAATATGAGCCGCCGCAATATGTCGTTCCTGACTCGTGGCATGGTTCGAGTCCCTTTGTGGAGGCAAAACCGGCCGATGGAGCACTCCGTCCGGATTGGTGGAAACTGTATAACGATCCGGTGCTGGAAAAACTCATCGAACAGGCGATGGCGGCGAATCCGGATCTGCAAGCTGCGGCCGAACGGTTTGTCCAAGCCCGCGATATCATGATGGCGGCCCGATCGCAGTATTTCCCTCGTATCGGTCTTGAGATGGGCGCTTCTCACAGGAGACAATCCTTCGATCGGATCTTTCGCCCCGAAAACAGTCCGCTACAGTCAAGCACCGTGGATCCAGGCGGCATTGCATCCTGGGAGCCTGACTTTTGGTCGGCGCTCCGCAATGCTGCACAGGCAGAGATCTTCCGTGCCGAAGAACGTGCGGCCGAGTATGGGCTTGCGAGGTTGAGTCTGCAAGCCGAGGTCGCGGCGAATTATTTCACCGTGCGTGGTTTCGACGCCCAAACGGCGATCTATAAGCAATCGATTGATCTCTATCGAGATACGCTCAATGTTGTCAAAACTCAGTTCGCCGGTAAGATCGCCTCAGCACTCGACGTCGCCCGTGTCGAATCGCTGCTCTACGGCACAGAGACGAGATTGGCGAGGATTGAAGGCCAGCGTCAGGTGGCTGAACAGGCGATCGCTGTGTTGCTCAATTTGACGCCGGACAGTTTCTCGATTGAGCCGATAGATGAGCTCCGGATGGCGAAGTTCGCGATTCCTGGAACTATTCCGTCCACTTTACTCGAGCGTCGACCCGACGTCGCCATGATGGAGCGACGGATGGCCGAGGCAAACCGAGTCATTGGGATTGCCCGGGCCGCCTTTTTCCCCAATGTTTCGTTCCGCCTCGATGGGGGATTTGAAGAAAAAGGCCTGGATCTGATCAAGCTCGCCAACAGTTTCTGGTCCTATGGCGCGACGTTCTCGGTGCCGCTATTTCAGAGTGGTTACCGCCGTGCACAATTGCAACAGGCCTGGTCGGCCTATCGCGAGACGGAAGATTTGTACCGTTTGACCGTACTCAAGGCCTTTCGTGAAGTGGCAAACAATTTGACTATGACAAACCGCCTGACGGTTGCCGGTGAGAGGCAGGATGCTGCGGTCGGCGCGAATTTCAAAACACAAAATCTCACGATGCAACTCTATCGGGGAGGTTTGGCGAATAGTCTTGAAGTGATTTATGCACAGCTCGCCACCCTTGAAGCCCGCATCAGCTCGGTGGAAATTAAGACGGAATTGCTGAAGTCTACCGTCGATCTCATTCGTGCGTTTGGCGGGGGATGGAACCGTGGTCAACTCCCATCCGATGATCAGATTCAGCCTTTCGGTATTTTCCAATATTCCGATCTCGACAAACCGAAACCGGTGGGAGGAATCGACGTCAATACTGGTGAATCAGCAAAGCCCTACAATGATCTGACGAAACCCCATGTTCCATGATCATCGCCAGCAAGCTTTGAACGCAGTTTTCATGCATGCCATGGGGGATTGGCTAGAGAGTAAGGACAAGCCTTGTGCCTACTCTTGTCCCAGTTTGCCACACACGCTAAGCTGGAAGAGGAAATCATGAAATGGATCGCTCCGTTAACAGTCATTCCAATAATCGTTCTTACGTGGTTCACGGTGAGGGTCGACGCAGCAGACGCACCGGGCGTTCCCCCAGAAACGGTTGCGGATTATATACATGCTGTCATTGAAACCCACCGTGACTTCTATACGGCTCATGTCGTCGAACGCCTAGAGGAGCAGGAGGGAATCAAAGCGGACGGAGAATGGCGCACCCAAAAGAAAACCGTACCACTACCAGTTCAGGTCATTAATGAAACAAGCCAGATGTTCTCGACGAAAGTCACGGGGATCCGGTACCGCTTGATCAGTCTGTGGCCCATTAACCGAAAAAATGGCCCCCGCGATCCCCTGGATAAGAGCAGCCTGGAAGCCGTGGCCGCGAGACCGGAGCAACCTGTTACTCGTACGGTCAAGATCGATGATCAAACATATTTTCATGCGGTATATGCCGACAGGGCGATCAGTCATGCCTGTGTTGCCTGCCACAACGGCCATCCCAAGAGTCCTAAAAAGGACTTTCAGATAGGTGACATAATGGGTGGCTTAGTCATTGAATTCCCGTTGGGAAAGTGAGTATTCCTTGAAAACCACCGCAGAGTCTTAAGGCTGCCATCCCGAATGATTTACGCCATAACGAAGAAGTGGTACATTCCCTACTTACAGCGAGGCTGCTGGGATCTATAACCACTTTCTAGGGGAATTAGATTATATGGTTACCCTAATGCTTGTGTTTCGTTCGTCAATGACCAGCGATATACAAGAAGTTCTGCGCGAATGTCATATCGATGCGTATACTCTGATCCCCAATGCTTCGGGGAAGGGAGAAACAGGGAATGTGGTTGGATCATTTTTCTATCCTGGAAGCAATTCTGTCATCTTAGCTGTGCTCCCTGACGATCACGTTGACAACACGGTCAACACCTTGAAAGCCTTCCACTCCGCTCGACTCAAGAGTTCACAGGGGCGTCCCATTCCCTTAAAACTGTTTTCTTTTCCATGTCGGGAATTGATTTGACGCCCTAAGTAGCAAGCTTCTCCGCATTGTGGACTGCAGGTGTAGGCCGTTACGTTAGTTTCCTCCTGTCGCGCAACGTATTGAAATCCTCTTCAACATTCAGTCGATTTACAGACCATTACAAGTAGACCTCCGTTCATTTGACGTTATCGCGCGCACTCGTCAGGTGATGAAAGGTATTATTCAATCCCGAGGTATGGCACAAATGAGGTAGGGCGGAGTCAGCGTGGAACTCGAAGTCAAAGACTCTTACCGTTTCTTCCCAAAGTATTCCTGGCGACTCACGGTGACATCTGACACGAACATGACGCCGGAATGCCGCTCGAAAAGCGGTCGGAGACCGGCGAGAATCGGCTCAACCTTATCTTCCGGCACGACTGTCATGATCATCTCGAGGCTCTCCTGCTCACTGAACATGAAGTGAGCCTCGCGTATGCTGTGATGTCCTTTTCCGGACACATTGCCGATGATGGTATACCCCGTAGCCTTGACGCGGTCGAGCAACTCAGTCACGAACGGCCGGTGTTCTCCTCCCACAATCACGCGGATTTCCTTCATCGGATGCAACGTCAAGCTCATTACATCACTCCTTTCTCGGCCTTCTTCTGATGATAGCTATCGTCGTCCACGCTCGCTCCCTTGTAGCCGCGGGGCGAGGACCCTTCACGAATGAGAGGTCCCACTGTACACCTGCTCCATGATCGCGTTCCACTCGCCGGTGGGGCGATACCGATACCATATCTTCTTTTCAGGATCGAGAGCGATCAGGTGCACCCACTCATTATGATAGAAGTGCCGGAGCACTTCGTGCCGCGCGATAAGCTTGTCGATCCGTTCACGCGGCGCCTCAATGATCGTCAACAGCCGCATCGGCTCGTGATAGGCGCCTTCGCCGCTCATGACGGTTTGCCTGGCCAATCCAAGCCGAAGGTCGCTCCATGGCCCCGACATGATGCCCAACCGTCCCACCACGTTGTGGTAGATCTTACTGCCGCTTCCGTAGACCTCGTTGTCCACCGCCGAAAAATAGTGTTCCATGTTGATCCACTGCGCCACGACCTGCGGGGCTGTGAGCAACACTTCGAGCAATCGGTTGCTCGGATCTTCTCGATAATCGTACGAGTGCAGGAAGACGCGACCGCCCAGGTCCAGTCCTTTCGTCAGTTCCCTTCGTCCGATCAGGAACGACGTATTGTTTGACAGACCCCACTCCGGCCTGACCTGACTCCAGTCCATGCTCCGCCTGCGGACATGCGCTTCGGCCTCCGTCTCCTTGAGCACGTGTTGGACATCGGGAAAGCGCGCACAGCGTTCTTGACTAGTGAGCACGGAGGCATCTTTGAGGTCTTCTTGGAGTCGAGCTATATCCGCGCGATGGGTCGGCGGGGCGTCTTCAAGGTCGAATAGTTGTACGGCATCGGTCGTCGTATCCATCTGGCCGGCGAGAAAATGCGTGTCGGAGGGGATGTTGATTCCCAGTTTGGCGATTCGCTCGCGGACCCTGGGATTGTTCGCCATCATCGCGAGGACACGGGCATTGGGTTTGCCCTCATTGCCGCCGCAGGCCCCGCAATCGAGCGCGGATTCGTAGGGATTGTTGTCCGACGTGCTCCCGTGGGCGCAGAAGAGGACGAGCCGGGCGAAATTCTTGGTCAGCCCCATCATACGGAGTGCCGTGTCGACAGTCAGAACCTGTTCTTCCAAGGTGAACCCGGTCCGGGTGAGCCGTTCCTTGTGTCGTGACGCGGATCTCGTCGTCAGATCGTATTGCCGACGTAGGATTTCGACAAACGCGTTGATCGTCTCCGGTGTGAGACCGGCCCGCTCGATTTCTTCGGCGCCGATCGGAGGTTCCGGGTCTCCTTCCACTGTCAGCGCACGCTGCCGTAAACCTTCCACGAGCGTGGGCATGATACGGGAACTGCGCAGTCCGAAGTGTTCGTGCAAGGCCTCCCTGATCACAGCGTGTTGTTCCGCTTCGAGCATCTCGGCGGTTTCACCGGGCGCCAATTTGTCTATCGTCAGTGTGGTGGCCAATGAGGGGACGAACAGGCGTCGTAACCAGGCGGTCCAGCGCTGATAGAGCGCCGGGACCAACGTTTTGCCGAAAATCGGCAGGCCGTAAAACCACCCCAGCGATTCCACCATGACATAGGGTGTCACGACATTCTCCTTCAGGTCGTGCAAGAGCGTGTGACCCGCATGTACCCACTTGGCCCGTGCCGCATGCTGCGATACCTTATGATCGAGATAGCTACGCGGAATTTCCCGCACCTCGTTCTTCGCCCGCATGATCACGGGGAACTGTTCCGTATCATGCTCCTTTCCCCAGGCTCGATAGCGGATAAAGGCGGCAAAGAAACCCGCGAAGCCATACGTTTCGTGTGGGCCGACCGATTCGAGATGGCGGCGGAACGGTTCGGAACGCACGTCGATGCAGTAGACCGACTGTGAGTACGGGCGCGCCATCTCAGAGGGAGCGGCATGCTCGGTGCGCGCGCGCAAGTGTCCCAACAGCTGTTCCTGGTAGCCGGCCTCCAGGGCCTTGAGCCATACGGGTCCATGGTCCGATTCGGGGAATGCCTCCAACCAGTCGACGACTTCCTTGAGATCCGCTGGGGTGCTTTCAAGGAGTGCCGTGGCATCAATGGTCAATGAATGGGCCAAGGCGAGAAGCCGGCGTGCGGCCCCGCGACGAGAGGCCGCTTGCAGCCGGGGAATGACTTCGGCGCGGTACCGTGTGAGGATATTGTTCCAGCTTTGCCCTTTCCGATGTGAGAGCCGGTCAACTTCCTCGGCATAGAGGGCGGGCAACCGGCCGGCCACCCGCTGCCGTCGAAGGTAATATTCTTCGGGATAGTCGCGCATGTAGGCAGAGATGGCGTCGAATCGGCCCTGAATGCCAAGATAGTCCTGACAGGCCGCCTGCACCAGTTCCCGCGCATACCAGAGTCGAATTGCCAGAAATTTGACGAGGCCCACCGGATTGGCCTGCTGCCACGGATAATCACGTTCCTCGCCTCGCCATTTGATGAAGCCGGCCCAGCCCGGCAGCGCCGTCAATTGCAATGATAAATAATCTTGTAGAAGTTCATCAGGAATCCCCAATGCGCCCAGGCTCTCGAGGAGCGCGTCTTCCGGATAGTCCGGCAACTGCGCGATCTTCCTGCAACTGTCTTTGATCCCGCAGGGAGACCATTCATGGGAGGCCATGGCCTTCCAGGCTTCATACAGACCCTTTTCACGTCCCGGCATGACCCATGTGGCATGGCCCTCGTCCAGGAAGGCGCCGCACCACTTGATCATCTGCTCGTTGATCTGCTGGACGATCTGTGTTCCAAGTGTGTCATCGCACCAGTGCGAAAGGGTGAGCCATTTGCAAAGCGCGGCGTGGCTCTCATCCACGACTTTTCGGATTCGATCATCCAGTGAAAAAGGAAGAAGCACGCACTCCAGCTTATGGGCCAGTGCGTCGATCAGCGGCCTGTCGGGATCTTCAAGTTGATCGTCAAGCGGCTCCATGGCCGGAGCACACAGTCCCTCAGCCAAACAAGCGCGCAAGACCGAGCCGTGCGTGACGGCGTGCGATCCGATGGGCACATGCTTGTCGATGACGCGCGGTTTGAGCGCGTCATCGAGATGAGCGGACCGGATTCGGCCGGCCTTGAGGTACTCACGATACAGATGGCTGGGAAGATAACCGTTACCGCCCATGAACTGCTTTCCGCGCTTGACGGCTTCTTCGAACGGCAGATATTCGATACTGTGCAAGGGATTGTGGTGGACGAAGGTCCTCATCGGCCAGTACTGCGCAATGACTTCCCCAGCAAGACGGACGACCCCGCGCAATTCCATCCGCCTGGACTCAATGTCAGTCACGTGCTCTAGCGGTTCCATACGAGAGACTGCTCCATGGCGGCGGTCTTATTCGGAATCTGATTCGAGGCATACCAGTTGGTCGGGGCCAGGCCAAGCGCCAGCAAGACCAGCACCACGATCAACAGTGAAGTAAATTCGGGTTGCCGGAGATCGGCATAGCGTAAATCCGGCCGGCGAGTACCAAAGAGCAACTGTTGCACCATTTGCATGATGTACCACGAGGCGGCAAGCCAGGCCGTGAGCGCGATGAAGAGGCCGATCGTTGACGAGGGAGGGGCCGTCAACAGTAATCCCATGAATCCAGCGAACACGCCGAAGGGCGGGATTCCCATCGCAGCCAGGCCCAACAGAGAAAACAGAACCGCATATTTCGGCATCGCCGCGGCCAGGCCGCTGATGGACTGCGGATCCACATCGTCGCCGTATCTCGTGCGGATCACTTGCCAGGCCACCAAGAGCCCGCCGGTGGCGAGACCGACTGCTCCGGCCAGCACGGCCGCGCGTGGCGTCGCGGTGTGGGCTCCGGCCACAAACCACCAGAGGATCGAAAAGAACGAGACGCTGCCGTAGCCCACCAAGAGACGCACCCGCGACTGGGCCAACGCCTTGATCGCGCCGTACAGCGCGCTGGCCAGGGCCAGGAGGCTGACGACCGCAACGAATTCATTCGGCATCGTCGGCATGGCAGCCTCCAGTCCATGAAGGCCGAGCACGGGCAGCAGTAACACAATGAACGGCGGCAAGCTACCCGGGAGCCTGGTCAGCGCCGTCAGGTACCCGTCATGAAAAGGCATGAGCGGCAACAGAACGGCACAAGTCGCCAAGGATGCCACCGATGAGATGGGCGGTCCAGCCGCGAGAGAGAATGCCGTGCCGGCTACCCCGACACCGAAGGAGCCGATGCCCCACCAGGAGATGGGCCAGAGCGTGGTGTGATGACGGTACAGAAGGAACATGATGATCAGCATGAGCGAGATCAGGCAGAGCGGGCCGACCGAATTCCCACCGGTGAGCACGGCCATTCCTAAACCGAGAAAGACCAAGGTCATGGTCCAAGAGAGCCGATGGTGTTCGTGAACCGGCTGGCCTAATGCGGACACTATAGCTGCGATCGGCAGCAAATAGAGCGGCAAGAGACCATCGGGCGGAGTCGGAAGCAGATTGGCGACTCCGGTGATCGACGCAAGGCTGATGACAGAACTGATGATCGCACACATCTTCACGCGGTAGGGATCGGACCAACACGCCAGACAGACGAGTGCACCCGCGAATGGAATCCCGGCGCACAGCCATGGGATGAACACGTCCGTCATCGAGACCACCCGCGTTCCAGCTTGTCGATCCGATGTATCAGTTGCGCGGTCATCGAGCCGACAAACTGATAGAGCTCATCGGCATAGATCCGGTTCAGGAACACCGTATAGAGCCGGATCCTTAGTCCTTCGATCCAAGCCGGCATCCAGACCGTCCGACCGTGGGCACGCATGTAGAGGTAGGTCCAGCCCAAGACCGTCATGAACGCAGCCATCACGACCATGAGGTCGAAGAGCCAGTCCGGGAGACCGGCGGTCTTGAAATATGACGCGACTTCATCTGGGTTGGGGTAGAGAAATGCGGTGAACGACTCGACGGCAAACAAATAGACGAACACGATGAAGAGGAGCGTCAGCAACATGATGACCGACACCTTCCATGAAGCCACGGCACGAAGTCGCGTGAGCGTCAGGATCGCTTGCGACGAGGTGATCCAGATGAAAAACAGGATAATAACGGTTCCCTGTGATTCCAGCAACGGAATGCGCAGGACTCCATGCGTGACCAATAAGATAAGCAGCGGAATAAAGAGTGTCGTCACAAACCCCGTCGACCAGGTCAAGCGAGAGAATCCCGCCTCGTCATCTGCGTGGTCTGTATGGGGAAAATGCGGCTCCTGGCGCGCCTTATGGATGACATTTCCACAATTGAGGAAGACCGTGGCCTTGAAGAGACCATGGGCGATCAGATGGAACACGGCCAGCGAGAAGGCCCCCAGGCCGCATTCCATAATCATATAGCCCATTTGGCCGATCGTGGAGAAGCCCAACGTCTTCTTGATGTCGTTTTGGGCCAGCATCATCGTCGCGCCGAGGGCGGCTGTCAGGGTCCCGATGACGAAGGCGACGTGCAGGGTGGTTGAGCTCATTCCGAAGAGGGGCGCGAGGCGGTTAATGAGAAAGCCTCCGGCGTTGATAATACCCGCGTGCAGCAATGCGTGGACCGGCGTGGGAGCGAACAGCGATCCCGGCAGCCACAGATGCAGAGGAAACTGAGCGGATTTGCCCATCGCCCCGATAAAAAGGAGGAACGTCACAGCCGTTGTGGCGCTGACATCCATCCCAGGCAGAATCGAAAGGGTGATGGGAGTGCCAGCTGCTCTGGCAAACAACTCTTGGAATTCGAGGGTGCCGTAGAGTTGATACGCGAGAGCAATACCGGCAAGAAAGGCCGTATCGGCAACACGCAGCAGCGTAAACGTCTTGAATGCGCCCGCCAACGTCGCAGGGTGGATATGGTTGTGCGCGAGCAGGTAGAGCAGGTAGCTGAGGATTTGCCAAAAGAGAAACAGCATCATGAGGTTCCCGCTCGAGACCATGCAGATCAAGACGAAGTCGGTCAGGCAAATCAAGGCGAGATATCGGCGCGCATGACCATCCTGGTACATGTAGCTCGTCGAGTAGCAGTAAATGATGGTGCTCACGCCCGTGATCAACGTCATCATGACCGCGCTCAGCCGGTCGACATAGAAACCGATGGGAATAATGAAGGCCGTGACGGAGGCCGGATCATAGAACCGAACGGTGACGGGACCCTGCGATGAGATCATCGTCAGGATGCCTATGGAGCCTAGGAACGCCAGGCCGACGGGATAGGCGGCCGCCTTTGCACGGGTGAAACGCGGCGTCTTACCGCCGATCATCACGATGCCGGCGGCGGCTAGGAGGAGAAATGGAACGATGAGTGTCAGCGACAGGAGCACGTCATTCCCCCTAGCATACTGTTGAAAAAGTCCGCTAACAGCGTTCTCGCGGTGCTTAGAGACTCAACGTACGGCCCTTGGGTACACGCCTGTACCGACAGGCGATGGGTGGGCCGGGTGAAAATTGGTTACGCTTCGCTGCCTCGCTTCCTGCGGCCGCCCCGCGGAAGAGCGCATCTTGGCGCGCTGGGGTTTGGGCAGGTGAAAAAGGCAGGCTTTTTTGAACAGCCTGCAGGCTCTCCTGAAAAGCGTTTGTCCTCTCTCAATCGGGCAATCGGCACACCATCTACAACGGGAGGAGGGTAACCATTAATACGGGTTCTCTATTTTCGTCAAGCAAAGACTGACCGCCCCCGCCAGACCCTCCTCATGCGCCGTCGTGCACGAGGCGTCTCTGTCGTTCACAATTCGGCAGTCTCACTCGGTACGGTCCTGCCAGTGCCGGTCAAAGCGAGCGTTCCTGGGCGCGCTTATCCAAGCGTTGAATGGCAGATGTCAGGGTGTGCCCCACTCGATGTAAAACCGCGTCGACATAGAGTCGATTGAGAAACAGCACATAGAGGCGGATCCGGACGCCACTAATCCATGATGGTATCCACACGGTCCGTCCGTGGGCTCGCATGTAAAGATAGATCCAGCCTCCAATCGTGACCAGCGTCGATACCACGAGGAGGAGATCAAAGAGCCAGTCCGGGAGATCGGCGGCCTTAAAGTATGAGGCGACTTCTTCCGGGTTCGGGTAGAGGAATGCCGTGAACGATTCGACGGCAAACAGATAGACGAACACGATGAACAACAAAGTCACTAACATCGCCGCAGAGACTTTCCAGGAGGCAACGGCACGCAACCGCGTCAGCGTCAGGATCGCTTGCGAAGACGTGATCCAAATGAAAAAGAGAAAAATGACGGTCCCCTGAGATTCCAACAGCGGGATCTGTAGTACGCCGTGAGTCGCCAGCAAGATGAGTAAGGGAATCAGCAGGGTCGTGAGAAATCCTGTCATCCAGGTCAGGGGCGAGTAACTTTCTTCTTCGGTCTCGCGTTTTGGATGGGGGAGGATCGGTTCCTGTCTCGCCTTGTGAATGACATTCCCGCTGTACAAGAACACCGTCGCTTTGAACAGACCGTGGGCGATCAAGTGAAAGACTGCGAGCGAAAAGGCCCCGAGACCGCATTCCATGATCATGTAGCCCATCTGGCCGATCGTCGAAAAGCCGAGCATGTTCTTAATGTCGTTTTGCACCAACATCATCGTCGCGCCGAGGATGGCCGTCAGTGTCCCGATCACGAGGGCGATGTGCAGAGTGGTCGAGCTCATCCCGAAGAGCGGAGCCAGGCGGTTGATGAGAAAGCCCGCGGCATTGATGATGCCCGCGTGCAGGAGCGCAGTGACCGACGTCGGGGCATAGAGATACCGGGGAAGCCAGCCGTGGAGTGGAAACTGGGCTGACTTACTCATCCCGCCGACAAGGAGCAGGAAGGTGACCGCGGTCGCGCCGTTGAATTCGACACCGGGGAACAGAGACACGGTCGCCGTCGATTGCACGGCGACGGCAAACAGATCAGGAAATTCCAGCGTACCGTACAGCGAGTAAGCCAGCACCGTTCCGCCCAAGAAGGCGACATCACCGACCCGCAAGAGCGTGAACGTGCGAAACGCGCTCTTCAACGTTTCTTGATGGCTATGATTGTGGACCAGCAGATACAGGAGGTAACTCAGCAACTGCCATAGCATGAACAGCATCAATAGATTCGCGCTCGACACCATGCAGAGGAGGACAAACACGGTGACCCCGATCAAGGCGAGGTACCGGCGCTCGTGCAAATCTTGGTACATGTACCCGACGGAGTAGGTATAGATGATCGTGCCGATGCCGGAGATCAATACCATCATGACTGCGCTCAACCGGTCGACGTAGATGCCGATCGGAACAGCCAGCACCGTGGAGGCGACCGGATCGTACAGTCGAAGCGCAATCGGGCCTTCGGTGGCCACCACGTACAGCGTGGCGATGGCCCCGCAGAAGGCCCCGCCGAACGGCCAGGCAGCGATTCTTGCACGAGCGTGACGCGTGGCTTCACTCCCGACGCCCACGATAAGCGCGGCGATCAATGGAAGCAGCGGCACAAGCAATACAGCGGACATCATGACCCCAAACGGATTCTGAAAACACAAAAGCCAACCGCCCGCTCGATGCGTGATCGAGCCATGTTCGGTTGGCTTGTACTGCGACCGGCCTCTCCCAGTGAATTGCCGGTCACCCTACGGCCCGTAATGAAAGTATCAGGCTTTCTTGCCAGCCCACTCTCAATCGTGGGATTGGCAACATTGCGCTTTAGTAAATACGACTCCATGAATAATATGGCGCAAAGGATAGCGTCAAGCCCGAAATGGTGGACCAGGACTTCCATCCATAGGTGTCCGGAACCGAAAGACCCAGGAGTGGTCCCGTGGTGGAGACAAAAGACCTAGACGGCACTTGTTCGCTTCCTCACGCAATTCTATAATCGTAAAGGAAGAACGTATGGAAAGCGCGATACGCAATGCCGTCATCAAATTCGAACAGGAGTTTCTGGGCCGAGGCCCTGATGAAGTCCGTGCGCTTGTCGCCCGCGATCTCGTTGTCGTACGCCTGAAAGGCGTCCTGACGCCGGCCGAACGCCAACTCGCGAAAACTGCGGAAGGGATCGAGATGGTGAAACGGCTGCGGCAAAATCTGATTGCCCAGGGCCGTGACAGGCTGTGCGAACAAGTCAGTGAGATCACCGGGACCAAAATCCTGGGTCTGTTCACCGATATCGACGTACAGCTCGGAGAGCGAGTCTTCGTCTTTACGATGGATCGTGATATCCAGAACGGTAGCCGATAAGCTATAGTCTTCCATGACTCGGCGCACACTGGAAACGCTTTCCTTCGACAATAGCTATGTCCGTCTTCCCCCGGCCTTTTACGCGCGATTGAATCCGACTCCGTTCAGCGCCCAGCCCTATCTGATTCATGCAGACCCGGTCGCAGCTGAACTGATCGATCTTGATCCCGAGCAATTCACTCGGACAGAGTTCGCGACGCTCTTCGGAGGCAGCGCATTGGCGCCCGGAATGGAGCCGCTCGCGATGCTGTACTCAGGCCATCAGTTCGGTGTCTACGTTCCGCAACTCGGTGACGGCCGCGCGATTCTGCTCGGCGAGGTGAAGAACGGGAAAGGAGAGCGGTGGGACTTGCATCTCAAGGGTGCGGGGATGACGCCGTTTTCGCGTGACGGAGACGGCCGAGCGGTTCTGCGCTCGACGATCCGCGAATACCTCTGTTGCGCCGCGATGCGGGGTCTCGGGATCCCGACCACACAAGCGCTCTGCCTCGTGGGCAGCGACGACAAGGTCTATCGCGAGCAGGTCGAGACCGGCGCGATGCTGGTCCGCATGGCGCCTTCCCATGTCCGGTTCGGCACGTTCGAGGTCTTCTATTACCGGAAACAGCATGAGCACCTAAAAGCCCTCGCCGACTATGTGATCGAGCAACATTTTGCCCATCTTGGTGAGACCGTCGACAAATACGCGCGCTTCTTTGCCGAAGTGGTCGAGCGCACGGCGAGGCTGATCGCCCAATGGCAGGCCGTGGGATGGGCGCATGGGGTGATGAACACGGACAACATGTCGATTCTCGGGCTTACGCTGGACTATGGACCCTACGGCTTCATGGACGACTATGACGCCGGTTTCATCTGCAACCATTCGGACCACAACGGCCGCTATGCCTTCAACCAGCAGCCCTACATCGGGCTTTGGAATCTGAGCTGCTTGGCTCAAGCGCTGTTACCGTTGGCGGAAAAGGAGGCGCTGAAGGCGGGCCTTGAGATCTATCAACCGCTGTTTGAGCGGGAGTATATGAAACTCATGCGGGTGAAATTCGGATTGATGGACGAGCGAGCGGAAGACGACGAACTCATTCGCGACTTCCTGGGCCTTCTCCAGGGCAGCCATGCGGATTATACGATCGTGTTGAGGGAACTGAGCGCCTTCTCCACGGCTGACGGCGCGCCCAACGAAACGCTGCGTGAACACTTCCTCAACCGTGACCGTTTCGATGAGTGGGCGAAGCGCTATCGGGATCGACTGCGGAATGAACGCAGCCATGACGATGAGCGACGCGACCGGATGAACCGTGTGAATCCCACATACGTGCTGCGCAACTATCTCGCGCAGACGGCCATTGAGAAGGCCCGACACAAGGACTTCTCCGAAATCGATCGCCTCTTCACTCTGTTGCAAGATCCCTTCAACGATCAACAGGGCATGGAAGCCTATGCCCTTCCTCCGCCCAACTGGGGCAAGCATCTCTCGGTCAGTTGCTCATCATAGGGTGAGCATCGCCCTTCGTCGTGTGCGTTCCGAACGTCCCTCATCCGGGCTCGCTTCCCTCTCCGAAGCGTCTGTTGTAGAGTGTCAACGCTCCAACTCGAATCGAAGCTTCCTTTTTCCCACATGGTTCGAAGGACATGGCGAAGAAGCCAAGCGACTCCAAAATTGCGATAGCAGGAGCCCTCACGCTCGTGCTGGCGCTCGCCGGCGTCTTGCTCGTGAAGGAACCATTGCGAAGCTCTCGGCCGGTCGGCACCGGACTGGACATGAAGGCGACGATCGAGGAGCAAACCATTCGTGCGCGATTGTGGGAAGATCCGGTCGCGGCCGTTCAACGCGGCATGCGCGAGATCAAAACGAACCGCGCGACCACAACCCCTTCTCCGCCTCTTACACAACGACTCCGAGCACTTCGACAAACGATTGCCGAACGCGTTCTCAAGGAGGGCCAGTCCCTCACCGTCCTCCTCGTGACGACCAGCGGAGGGCCGTACGTCGAAAGCACCGAGTCGCGTATCCGAGACCGCTACGCAGTCGGCACCGCGTTAGGGGTGTCCTGCTATGTACCGGAACAGGAAGGTCAACTATCTTTTGTCGAGTGGGACCCGCAAAGCCCTATCCCAGCGCTCCCGTACGAATGGTATCGACTCAGGAAGACGAGGGTCTGTGACGAAGAAACTCCGAGATCGCGGAGTGTGCTGGTCGTCTGGTTTCCGGACGAAGCGCTCAGCCGGGGGTTTTTCGCGAGCTTGACGTCATTCTCCCAAGCCCTCGTGTGCCGGGAAGCAGAGAAGAAAAGCGAATGTCTCCTGACGGACGATAAACGCAAACTCGTTCAGTTGGATCCACGGCTGCAACCGGCTGTGACCTTCAAGATCCTGGGGCCTCGCAGCTCTTCTGCATTTAGAGCGTTGCTGGCTGAGGCGGGGGAGTCGTATGCCGAGCCGCACGAGGGTATCGGTGTCTGGCCGAACGCCGATGGATGGATCGAGCTGTACTCGCCCTGGAGCAGCGCGATGAAAGGGTTGTTGGCCTATGGGCTCAAAACAGGGATTGGGAAAGGTACGGCCTGCGCGACATACGAATCCTGCGAGCAGGAATTCTACCACCGTTTGTCGAACGCGAATATCAGGTTGGCCTACGATATCGGGTCTGACGATCAGCTCTTCGAATCATTGGTCGAGGAGCTGGAGCGGCGGCAGGTGCGTCTTGGGTGGGACGCCGTAATTTTGATCGGTGAATGGGACTCGTTCTATGGGAGGACGCTCCCGATCGAATTTCGGGCCGCGGCCTGCAAAAAGATCGCGACCTTTTCCGAGCGCGACCTGGAGCTGATCGAGGTTCCAGTGGCGATCAAACAGGGATGTTCCGATATTCCCCATGCGGTCGACCTGCAGATCCAGCGGCAGGCTGAGTACGAGTCGCTGCGTCTCAATGTGCAACGATATAGCTACCTGAGCGGACTGGACGGCGAGGTGCCGGGTGAAGACAAAGGGAAAACCGCTCGTGCCGACAGCTCGAAAGATAACCAGCAGGATCGCCCTGAAGGCACGAGTCAAGTGGACTACGTGCGGGCCTTGGTCAACCGTATTCACGAAGAAGGAGAGGGTGCACGAGCCATCGGGATCTTCGGGACAGATCCCTATGACTCGTTGCTCATCATCAAAGCGCTCCGTCCGGCATTTCCTCACGCCATTTTCTTTACGATCGGTCTCGATGCCCGGCATCTCCACCCGAGTGAATATAAATGGACACGCAACATGGTCATCGCCTCTCCTTTCGGGTTGCAGTTGGACGGCGGTCTCCAGCGCGATGTCCCGCCGTTCCGAAGCAGCTATCAGTCCTCCGCCTACTTCGCCGCCTTGCAAGCGGTCGGTCATGTGGTGTGCCGTCGGGACAACCAGGCTGATGCTGCAAGCGGTCCCTGTACGACGGCGTACCACGCCTTACTGACGCCGGAGGATCGCCTGTACGATGCCGGAGCGCATCTACGGTTGTTCGAGGTGGGGAGAAACGGCGCGGTCGACCTGAGCATCGTCAAGAAGGCAGAGGTGCGCACCGTGCATCCCTTGCGGACCGATCTGGCCTACACGAAGGGGTACGGTGCGCTGAGCCAAGGGGTCGGGTTCAATAATACTGCGGTGGCCGCGGCGACAGCGGTGGGCTTTGCCCTTGTCATTGTCGTGGCCTGGAGCAATCAGCGGCTTTGGTCGGGGATCACGAGGTATCCGCGCACACTGAGCATCGCAGCAGTGGTACTCGTGACGTTATTCATGGTGTTCGTCTTGGCCGGTGGCGCAACCGCGTTGCTCGCCAACCATGATGAAGGAGAGCCCTTTTCGTGGACCGCCGGGGTCAGCATCTGGCCGAGCGAATTACTCCGGCTGATCGTGGTGATGCTGGCGATGCTGCTGTTTGTGAAGGGGGTCCGCGATCTCAAGAAAAACGGAGAACGGATCGGGGAGAAATTCCGATTCGAAGACCTATCGGAACGTCCTCGGTTTTCGTCCAGAACATTCTGGACGAATCTCCAGCGAGCCTACCATCCCATCGCCACCATGGCCTCGATGAAAGTGGACCAGGCCTGGGTTCGGTATCGCGAAGCAAGTCAGCTGGGCCAATGGATGGTCCGCACGATGCTGTTGTTCCTCCTGTATTTGGGGGCGATGTGGGCCATCGGGTATTTCGTGCTCGATGAAGAATATATCCATCCCTGTCGCGGGCTCCTGAGCTGTAGAGTGGATTCGTTCATGACGCTCGCCAGCGTCGGCATCGTCGTGTTGCTGAATCTGGCGGTCTTCGACGCCGTGATGCTCTGCCGGCGATGGATCGGATGGGTGATTGGTTCGACGGGAGGCTGGTCAGAGCAGGTTCAAGAAGAATACCTGCGCGATTATGGATTGGGTGAAGCGCAGAAGGCCGAGTTCGAAAAGTTGAAGTACCTGGCAGTCGTGGATCTCATCGCCCAGCGGACGCAGGTGGTCAACCGACTGATCCGGTATCCCTTTATCGCGCTCTTGATCATGATCGCCGCCCGGAACGAGTATTTCGACATCTGGAATTATCCACTCCTGCTCTTGATCTCTTGGTCGGTCAATGTGCTGATCGCCCTGCTCGGCGCGTTTCTCCTGTATCAATCCGCCAGTCAGGCGAAGGCGGCGATGCTGGCCGGACTCAACCGGCAAATCGTCCAGACCTTGGGAATAGGCAAGGATCACGACGTGCGGGTCAGGCAGATCCAGCATATCATCGGTGAAGTGGAGGACAACGAACAAGGCGCCTTTGTGCCGCTCTATCAGCAGCCGGTGGTCGAATCATCACTGTATGGGCTCGTGGCACTGCTGCAGTATCTCTATCTGAGCTAGGGGACTCGAATGCGTGAAGTCTTACTGGGTGGATTGAAGGTCCGACTCCTTGGTGGATCGGACGGTCACGGAGGCGGGAACGGGCCGGTTGTCATGCTCCTCCATGGCTTCGGCGCACCGGGGGATGACCTCGTGCCGCTCGCGGACGCCATCAATGTTCCGGCAGAAACCAGATGGCTGTTTCCCGAAGCCCCTCTCTCGCTCAATATGGGCTTCGGTGATTCGCGCGCCTGGTGGATCGTCGACTTCGCGAAAATACAGGAAGATCGTGCCGCCGGTCGGATTCGTGACCTGTCCGTGGAGACTCCCCAGGGTCTGGCTCTGGCACGGGACCGCCTGCTGGCCTTTCTCAAGGAACTGCCGCGGCAGCTGCCGATCGACTACAAGAGGACGGTCGTGGGCGGGTTTTCACAAGGCGCGATGCTCACCTGCGATGCGGTCTTGCATACCGATTATCCGTTTGCCGGCCTGGTGCAGTTGTCCGGCAACCTTCTGGCTCAGTCAGTCTGGAGCCCACTCATGCCCAAACGGAAGGGCCTGCCGGCCTTTCAAAGTCATGGGACGTTGGATGACATTCTCGCGCATATCGGGGCGGAACGTCTTCGAGACGCGCTGAGTCAATCGGGCCTTGCCGTGGAGTGGCACAGCTTTCGGGGCGGGCACGAGATTCCCGAACCGGTGCTCAGACGATTGAGCGGATTCATCATGAAGGCGCTCAAGGCATGAACATGCAGCCGTTCGAGCTGATCGGCACCGACGGCAAGCGTCTCAAGGGCGATCGTGCCGATGGGACAGACCGGCAAATCCTGTTCATCACCGGCTTTCTCTCGAAGCGCTGGGGCAACAAGAGTAAGGCGTTGGCGCAATGGTGCGAGGAGCGAGGCTGGGGGTTCTGTTGTTACGATGTGCGCGGGTTCGGCGATTCAGAAGGTCAGTTCACGGACTACACGCTCTGTGATTGGATTGCCGATGGGAAGACCATCCTGGAATCCGTCAAATCCGGACCACCTGTCACCCTGGTTGGAAACTCGCTCGGCAGTTGGATCGCTTGGCTGGTTGCGCAAGAATTCCTCTTCGTGGAAGAACTGATCTTGATCGCTCCGGCGTTCAATATGATGGGGGAACGAACCAAGACCATCTCCAAGGAACGGCTCGATCACTGGTATACTGCCGGATGGATGCCGTGGGATGATGACCCGTTGCATAAGGATTGGCCGCTCTCTTGGAAGTGGGTGGAAGAAAGCGAACGGTTGTGGGCGAAGACGTTTGACATGGTCCGTCAGGTGAAGACGACGATTCTCCACGGCCTGGAAGACACCGTCATCCCGCCGGAAGGTACCCGTCGATTTGCCGATGAACTGCGTCGTCGCGATCCGAGCTTTCCGCTCGACCTCCGGCTGATTTCGGGCGACCATCGGCTCAGTAGTCCGGAACATCTTGAGCTGTTTCGCCGGATGGTCATGAGGCAAACCTGATGCTGGTATTAATTCACAAAGAATGCGGCGGTCCGGCGTTGGACGAATCACCGGTTGGCGAAGTCTGTGCGATTCCGGTCGATCGCTTTCCCTTCCCCTGCTTCTCCTGCCTGGAAGAGATCCTTGACGAATCCGAAGTACGGCTGTCGGAAGAGTTGGGGATTTAATTCACACTTGATCGCCCAGTCTAAGCGCCAAATCCTCTAGACCTTCCTATGCGTGACACCTCGGCATTAAGGCTGAATCCCTGATATCCCCCCAAGCATCGAACATATCGTCTTTGGATCATGATCCATAAATATGCGCTATTACCGATATTCTCGTTTTATCGTGAATGGCGCATAAAAGTTGACGGCTGTTTCAGCCGACCGGTGTCCGTACATGCTCAGGCCGGACTCCAAGACCAATCAATCTGGCGGGGATACGCCGTAGAACGGGGAACCGCGCAAGGAGCCGGACGGCCGAAGGAGGCGACAGCGGAACCTTGCTATCCAAAACACGGCTGATGACACGATTCTGGATAGCAAGTTGGGCCTGTTGAGTCAGCTGGGTGGGCCACATACGGCGGGCCTGCACCTTGGCCAAGTCCGCTTCGGTCACTCGCCCGTCGCGCAACGGTTGCGCCAACAGATTCGCCGACGCCACCGCGTCCTGGATCGCCAGATTGATTCCGACGCCACCGACCGGCGACATGGCGTGGGCCGCGTCTCCGATACAGAGCAGTCCAGGCTTGTGCCACTGCCGCAACCGATCGACTTGGACGGTCAGCAGTTTGATCGGTTCCCAGTCTCGTAGCTCGTGGACACGGTCTGCGGCAAACGGGGCCAGCTTCGCCACACTCTCGCGGAACAGCGAGAGGCCTTGTGCGCGAATCTCTCCGAGTGATCCCTTCGCAATGACAAAGCCGCACTGCCAGTAGTCACCCCGGTTCAACATGATGAAGATTCGACCGGCGTCGAAGCGGCCCATCGGATCGACCGGGTCTTCGGGACTGCGTGAGAGTCGGAACCAGAGCACATCCATGGGCACGCCGAATTCTTCCACCGAAAGCTTCGCTCTCTCGCGGACAATCGAGTGCCGGCCATCGGCCCCCACGACGAGTGCGGCATGAACGTCCAGCGGCCCTGTTGCCGTTTCAGCGCGAAGCCCTACGACCGAGCCTCCACTCTCGATCACGTCCGTCACCTCCGCGTTCATTCGGACGCGAAATCCCGGATATCCCTTTCCCATCTCCACGAGAAAGTTGAGAAAGTCCCACTGCGGCATGAAGGCGACATAGCGGCATTGGGTCGGCAGATGAGAAAAATCCGCGACCGTGAACTCCAGGTCTCCGAACCGCGCATTGATCCGCGTCACCTTCTGGTGGGGCAATCGAAGGAAGCGGTCCAGCAGCCCCAGTTCATGGATGATTTCCAACGTCGAGGGATGCAACGTGTCGCCGCGAAAATCACGGAGAAAATCCGGGTGCTTCTCGAGGACCAGCACCGAGACACCAGCCCTTGCCAGCAGAAGGCCCAGCATCATCCCGGCCGGCCCTCCGCCGGCAATACAGCACTGAACCGACAGGGTTTCCAGCATCACGTCCCCGATCGTAAGTGGAAGGTACGTGTAGCGAGGGATTATAAGCTGAAAATTGGAAATTGCAGAGTCATCACGCGACGAGCCTGCGGAGAATGGAGATCAACTAACGTCTGTGCCAACCACAGCTTCTCAATTTTTTCAATCGTGGACAATGTTTTCTGAAGGAGTCACTTCAAATTCGCGAGTGCATTCTTCGCCATATCCAGACCTACCATCGTCTTTTCCCATTCTTGATGGGAATGCTTCTCTTGAATAGCTCAGGAAGACGGTAGGCATCCGAGGAGGTCCTCAGTTGGGAATTGGGGCGGTACGATACCGTAAAGTGGGTTACTACTCAAGGCAGCAGGGTCACGGAGGATAGCCGAATGTGTTGTTCAAGCTTGAGATCAATCGGGTCCAGAAGTGGGTAACAGACAAAGGAGGGACATTTCATATAAGCGTCATTTTATTGGTTTATGTGTGGTCGGTACTTTACGGAATTCTCCACGCTGACCTCGCTCTCAGTGGAAATGTTCACCAGATCCGGGTAATGTGTCACGCAATTCATTGGGTGCCGACACACGATCATCTTATGTCTTCATCACGACAACATAACAGCGGGGCGGACTCAGACGGTCCTGATGTTCCTGAACCATCCCATGCTGAGCGGGCCAAGACGCTTGTGTACTTGCAGCAGACAGGAAGTCTCTCGACACTCTCGCGCAAGCAGCCAGGTTGGCCCTTCGGATCGGTGATGCCCTACGGATTGGATGCACAGGGGCAACCGGTCTTTCTGATCAGCACGATGGCGATGCACACACAGAACCTCCTGGGCGATCCACGTGCCAGCTTACTGGTGACTCCGCCTGAGAGCAGGATCGATCCCCTTGGGGCGGCCAGGGTCACGTTGATGGGATCCGTGACCAAGGTGCCGAAAGAGGAGAACGCCGAGGTTCGCGCATGCTACTTGGAACGTCATGCCAACGCCTCCTACTGGGTGGACTACCAAGATTTCGGTTTCTTCCGCATGGCCATCGCGGAGATTTACTTTGTTGGAGGGTTTGGGTCGATGGGCTGGGTGGCACCGGCAGACTATGTAGCGGCGGCTGTGGACCCGCTTGCGGATGAAGCCTCGAATCTGATTCGCGAGCTCAATGCCGAGCAGGCGGAGACGTTATTACTGCTGGCACGTGCGTTGGGCCATGTGGAGGTGCAGCAGGCTACGGTGACGGCACTGGATCGGTTCGGATTTCATCTTCGATTTACCACTCCTGACCGGATGCAGGGCGGGCGTGTGGCATTTGCGCGCCCAGTTCGTAATGAGTCAGAAGTCAGAGCCGGCTTGGCCGGCCTAGTTGTTCAGGTGAACGCAGGACTCTCAATCCTGCATTCGCTGTAGGCGGCTCTTGCACTCATTTCTTGAGGAGAATGTGCAGTTCAGCGCAGGTGTAAGTTACTAGCTAGATAGGGGAATGTATGGCAACAAACGATAAACAGGTTATTTTTTCACTCGTCAATGTCGGCAAGGTCTATCCGCCGAAGCGGCAGGTGCTGCGGGAGATCTACCTGGGCTTTTACTACGGCGCGAAGATCGGGGTACTGGGCTTGAACGGGTCGGGCAAGAGCTCGTTGCTCAAGATCATCGCGGGAGTGGATCCGAACTACACGGGCGAGATCACACGATCAAAGGGTTACAGTGTGGGTCTGCTTGAACAGGAACCCCAGCTCGATGCGAACAAAACGGTCAAGGAAGTGGTCGAGGAAGGGAAGGCCGACTTGGTGGCGTTGCTCCACGAGTACGAGGCGGTCAGCAACAAGATCGGCGAGGTTGGGCCTGATGAAATGGAAAAACTGCTCGATAAGCAGGCGCAACTGCAAGAGAAGATCGAAGCGGCCAACGGATGGGAACTCGAAAACCAGCTGGACATCGCCATGGATGCGCTGCGCTGTCCACCGGCTGATCAGAAGGTAGGGACCCTGTCGGGTGGTGAGAAGCGTCGGGTTGCGCTCTGCCGCCTGATGATCCAGGAGCCGGATATTCTGTTGCTCGATGAGCCGACGAACCATCTGGATGCCGAGTCGGTCCAATGGCTTGAGCAGCATCTGCAACAATATAAAGGCACAGTCATCGCCGTGACTCACGATCGGTACTTTCTCGACAATGTGGCCGGATGGATTCTCGAGTTGGACCGAGGTCATGGGATTCCATTCCAAGGCAATTACACGTCTTGGTTGGAGCAGAAGAAGGACCGACTGGAAAAAGAGGAAAAAGCGGAGTCGAAGAGGAAGAAGACGCTGGAGCATGAGTTGGAGTGGATCAGGATGTCGCCGAAGGCTCGGCAGTCCAAGGGCAAGGCGCGCTTGAATCGCTACGAAGAATTGGTCAACCAAAAACAGGATCAGGTGTCGGACGATCTGGAAATCTACATTCCACCGGGGCCACGGCTAGGCGATGTGGTGGTCGAAGCGAACGGCATCAGCAAAGCCTTCGGTGACAATGTGCTCTATGAGAGTGTGAACTTCAGTCTGCCGAAGGGCGGCATTGTCGGTGTGATCGGTCCGAACGGCGCCGGCAAGACGACCATGTTCAAGATGATCATCGGCAAGGAGAAGCCGGATGCCGGGTCGATCAAGGTCGGCGAGACGGTCAAACTCGGCTACGTGGACCAGGACCGCAGTCTGGACGGCAACAAGAGCGTGTACGAAATCATTTCGGACGGCCAGGATACCATCAAGCTGGGCAAGGCCGAAGTCAATGCCCGCGGCTACTGCGCCCGCTTCAACTTTGCCGGGACGGATCAGCAGAAAAAGGTGAAGGATCTCTCAGGCGGTGAGCGCAATCGGGTGCATCTGGCCCGCATGCTGAAAGAAGGGGCGAACCTGATCATCCTCGACGAGCCGACCAACGATCTCGACGTGAATACCCTGCGGGCTCTTGAAGAAGGGCTGGAAAATTTTGCAGGCTGTGCCGTGATCAGCAGCCACGACCGTTGGTTCCTCGACCGAATCGCGACTCACATTCTGGCCTTTGAAGGTGACAGCAAGGTCGTCTGGTTCGAAGGGAACTACAGTGAATACGAAGCCGATCGCAAAAAACGCTTGGGCAAGGAAGCCGATCAGCCGCATCGAATCCGATACCGGAAGCTGACGCGCAATTAGCCTGCACTATTCATGGAGCTTCGGCGGTGGCCGAGGATTCGCTGCCGCGACGGACCCTCGGTGGGCAGGCCCGCCCCTTCGCCATTCCCCAAATTGCCGTATGGCTCTCCAAACCACGCCCTGTCTGACGGCGATTCAGTATCCTCCTGCCATTCGCTCTTACCCGGACAGAGCCCTCTAGCCCTATCAAGAATAGTCAGCGTCGTCCGAGAAGACTCTGAGAGGGAACGTCTCGCTTTGTCTCGGAAGCGATTGTTTATATTGCGCAAAAGGTTCTCGTCGTGACGACCAGTGTGGGCACCTTGCTCGAACGCGCTCGGCAAAATTTGCCTGAAGGACGGCTTCTGTCTCGGGAAGTCTGGCAACAACGGCACCGGACCCTCCTGATCATCCTATGGGGTCACGCCGTCGCCCTCCTGGGGTTCGGACTCTGGATGGGCCACGGCCTCATGCTCAGTAGCTTGGCGGGAGGCTTGGTAGGGGTCGCCACGCTCCTGGCATCGATCGCTCCATTGTCCCGCAGCCACCGCTCGGTACTCGCGTCGCTCAGTGCATTCATGTCATCGGCGTTGCTTGTGCACTTCTCCGGCGGCTACTTCGAGATGCATCTGGATGCGTTCGCCATGCTCGTGCTTATTGCGCGATACCAGGAGTGGCCACCCCTCTTGATCAATGCGGGACTCGTGATGCTCTACCATGGTGGGGTCAGCCAGCTGGCCCCTGCCTCCATCTACAATCATCCCGCAGCCATCGAGCATGCTTGGATTTGGGCCTTGATGTACTGCGGCTTCATCTTCGTCGAGTGCGCCGGCCTTATTGCCTATTGGAGGCATGATGAGGCTCAGCGTCTGAGAGAGGAGCGCTTCCGACAGATTGCGGAACATATCACGGAGGTGTTCTGGCTCTCCGACCCCGAAAAGAACCGCATCCTCTATATCAGCCCCGCCTATGAAAACATTTGGGGCCGCACCTGTGAGAGTCTGTACGCGTTCCCGCGATCGTGGCTGGAAACGATCCATTCGGACGACCGCGACCGAGTGCTTCAGGCGGCGTTGACCAGACAGAGATCCGGTACCTATGACGAAGAATACCGCATCGTGCGGCCCGATGGGTCTGTGCGATGGATCAGGGATCGAGCGTTTCCGATCCCTGACGCGGCGGGACGGGTCTATCGGATTGCCGGTATTGCCGATGACATCACCGAGCGCAAGCAAGCCGAGGAACGGCTTACGCGCAGCCGTGATCTCCTCAAGTCCTTTGTGGAACACACGCCTGCCGCCGTCGCGATGTTCGACAAGCAGCTCCGGTATGTTGCTGTCAGCAGGCGTTGGGTACAGGATTACCATCTCGGCGACCAGGATTTCATTGGCCGGCATCATTACGACGTGTTCCCTGAAATTCGGCAGTATCCTGATTGGCAGGCCGTTCATCAGCGCTGTCTGGCCGGCGCTGTAGAGCGACGAGAAGAGGACTGTTTTGTGAGAAAGGATGGAAGCAAGGACTGGCTTCGATGGGAAGTGCGCCCGTGGCACGATGAGATCGGTGAGATCGGCGGCATCATCATGTCTACCGAGGTCATCACTGAGCGCAAGCGGGCCGAGGAACGGTTACGTCAAACCCTTTTCGCTATGGATCAAGCGGTGGATGCGGTTTACTGGATTGATAGTCACGCCAAGATCCTCTACGCCAACGAGGCTGCCAGCCTCATGGTGGGCTACTCCAGAGACGAACTCCTCGGCATGACGGTGCATGACCTCAATCCGGACTTTCCGGCGTCCATGTGGCCGGGCTTCTGGGAGGAGACGCGGCGAAACAAGACCATGTCCTTCGAGACCATCCATCGGGCCAAGGATGGGCGACTCGTCCCGATCGATCTTCGCGTCAGTTTCCTCGCCTATGAAGGGCAGGAGTTTCACTGTGCCTTCGTTCGTGACATCACCGACATCAAGCGTGCGGGAGAAGCGCTCCAAACCAGCGAGGCGCGCCTCCGTTGCACGCTCGATGTCGCTACGGACGGCTTGTGGGACTGGAACCTCACGACCCTCCAGGCCTACTACAGTCCCAGTTGGATTCGTCTCCTGGGCTTTGAAGACCAGGACATTCCCATGAACAACGTCTTCGATTGGAAGAGCCGCGTTCATGAGGACGATCGGCCTTGGGTCGAGCAGGCACTGGACGGTCACCTCGAGGGCAGAACCGCCAGCTATATCGTCGAGCATCGCATCCGCCACCGCTCAGGTGAATGGAAATGGTTTGCCATGCGCGGAAAGGTGGTGCAGTGGGATGAGCAGGGGCGCCCCCTTCGCATGATGGGCACGATGATCGATATCACGGAACGGAAGGTATCGGATGGCGCGCTGACACAAGCCGCGCAAATTCTTGAACGGAAAAACAGAGAACTAGCGGAAGCCCGCGATAAAGCGCTCGAAGCCGCGAAGATCAAGGCGGAGTTTCTGGCCACGATGAGTCATGAAATTCGGACGCCGATGAACGGCGTCATCGGAATGACCGAGCTGCTGCTGGATACGGCACTGACGTCGGAGCAACGCGAGTATGCCGAGACGGTCAGACTTTCCAGCGAACATCTGTTGGACATCATCAATGACATCCTCGACTTCTCCAAAATCGAAGCCGGTAAGCTTGATCTGGAAGAACTCAACTTCGACCTGCATGCGACGATGGAGGAAGCCGTCGGCCTGCTGGGGGAGCGCGCCTATGACAAAGGCCTTGAGCTGAGCTGTCTCGTACAGTCCGGCGTGCCCACGACGCTGCGAGGGGACCCCGGCCGCCTGCGCCAAATCTTGGTGAATCTGATCGGCAATGCCATAAAATTTACGGATCAGGGCGAAGTCGTCGTCACCGTGAGCGCCGAGCGTGAGCCCGAAGGGGTGACTGCCGCAAGTGCCGATGGCACCGGCCGAACGATTCGATTCGAAGTATCGGACACCGGAGTCGGAATCTCCTCAAAGCAACAGGCGAAACTCTTTCAGCCATTCACTCAGGCCGACGGCTCCACCACAAGGAAATACGGGGGCACCGGCTTGGGTCTTGCCATCTGCAAGCAGCTCGTGGAGTCGATGGGAGGGCGAATCGGCGTGGATAGCAAGGTCGGACTTGGGAGCGTCTTCTGGATCACTGTGCCCTTTCTCCTCCAAGCAGAGGGAGCTCAGCAAGCCGCGCCTCCTCCGGCCGCGCTCAACGGTCGTGCAGTCTTGATTGTGGACGATCACGCCACGAATCGGCGGGTTCTTGAGCAGAGTTTCCGTGGAAAAGGCGTGAGATATGAAAGCGCTGAGAGCGGGTTGCAAGCCTTGCAGTGCCTGCGCAACGCAGCCGATCGGCATACCCCATTCGATCTGGCCATTTTGGATATGCAGATGCCGGGAATGGACGGATTGGAATTAGCCAGGCGGATCAAGGCCGAACAGGCGATCAGCGCTACGCGCCTCGTTCTTCTGACCTCGGTTGGCCGGCGTGGTGACGCCCAAGCCGCTCAAGACGCCGGGATCGTCGCGTATTTGACGAAGCCGATTCGCCGGTCACTGCTGTTTGAGTGTCTCAACTTGGTTCTGGGGAGTTCGTCCGAGTCTGCCGGTTCCACCGCTCAGTCTCCGATTATCACCCGGCATAGTCTGATGGAAACGCAGATGCGGTCCCGGCCGCTTATCCTGGTGGTCGAGGACAACCCGGTCAATCAAAAAGTGGCGGCGAATATGATTGAGAAACTCGGTTATCGGGTCACCGTTGCCGCAAATGGGCGAGAAGCCGTCGAATCGCTGGCACGGATTCCCTATGCCTTGGTGTTTATGGACTGCCAGATGCCGGAAATGGATGGTTTTGAAGCGACAAGGGTCATCAGAGATCAGGAAGCGTGTGTCCAATCAGGGGGCGGCAAGACACCTCGCATCCCTATCATTGCCATGACAGCCAACGCGATGGCGGAAGACCGAGAGCGGTGTCTGGAGGCAGGGATGGACGACTTCCTCAGTAAGCCTGTCGTCACCAAATCTCTGGCTGCGATCCTGAATCGCTGGCTGCCTCACGACACGGCCTCCACGAAAGCCGCATAGGAAGAGACTGCAGATATGAAGTGACATCGAGTAGCATCGTGTACATTTCTGCAATTGCAGCCGGTCCACGAGTCCATAGAGGCAGCCATGGTCATCACGACGTGAACTCCATCTTCCCCTCAATCTGCTTCATTCGCAGTATCTTCCAAACCGGCCGTGTGAAATCGTAGAATCCTCCCTCTCTTGAGTCTTGTGCACCTCCATGGTGCATCTCTGTTGATAGACAAGGGGCGGTTCATCGAAAGGGATCACGTGAGAGACTCTCTGCGAACGCGATGTTTTCCGATGGAATCTTCATGAAGCCGCGTGTCCTCATCACCGGGGCGGCAGGATTGATCGGGCGATATTTCATGGGGACCGCTTCTCGATGGGCGCCCGGCTGGGATGTGCATGGGGTCGCTCGCGGCGACCTCGATCTCACGGATCACGCCGCTGTCGAGGAAGCTTGGCGGCTTCTGAAGCCCACGGCAGTCATCCATTGTGCGGCCTTGAGCCGAACAAAGGACTGCGAACAAAACCCTCACCTTGCTCGACGCATCAATGTGGAAGCCACGGTGCGTCTCGCGCATCTTTCCAAGAACATTCCCTTTATTTTCCTGTCGAGTGGCGAAGTCTTCGATGGTCGACAAGGCTGGTATCGGGAGAACGACGACCCCACGCCGATCAATTTCTATGGCAAAACGAAGCTTGAAGCAGAACAGCTGGTATTGCAGAATCCTCGGCACACGGTAGTTCGGATCGTCCTGACGGCAGGAACCTCGCCGCATGGCGATCGAAGTTTTGTCGAAGATATGTCCCAAGGAGCCAAGAGCGGCAAGACCATGACGCTCTATCGCGATGAGTTTCGCTGTCCGCTCCCTGCGGGCGCTATTGCACGTGCCATCTGGGAGTTGACCGGAGCCGACGCACCGGGTCTCTATCATCTTGGTGGCCGGGAACGACTGTCTCGCTGGGAAATAGGGCAGGCGCTGTTGCCATGGTATCCGGAACTGCAAGGCCGGCTTGTGGAAGGCTCCGCACGTGTTCATACCGGCGCGCCGCGCCCTGCCGACCTTTCGTTGAACTGCGAGAAGATCCAGGCGGTCTTATCGTTTCCCATTCCAGGGTTCCGAAGTTGGCTGGATGGCAGGGTGCGTCGAGGCACGGACTTGTGGGATTATGAGGCCAGTCTGTCGTAAAGCGTAGGTGATGATGGAACCAGAAAATGGGATGTTCGTATCGGATCCGTTGCCACTTGTGCTGGCAGCCTATCTGGTCATGACGATCGTCATGACCCTGTTATGGGCCGTGCAGCGGAAAACAAGGAACGCGGCGATCGGGGACGTCGGGTGGTGTGTAGGGCTCATTCTCACCGTCCTATGGTATGCCTCACAGGCGGGCGGCGGCACCGATCGTATATTCCTCACGGTGATGCTGGTGACGCTCTATGCGGGACGGCTCGCGCTCCACATTCTGTTCAATCGTGTGATTGGGAAACAGGAAGATGCTCGGTATCGTCGACTGCGTGAGGAATGGGGTGAGTCAGAGTCGGCGAAAATGCTCGCCTACTTTCTCCTGCAAGCGCTGGCTGTGGCGGCGTTTTCACTCCCATTTCTGGTGCTGATGTGGAATCCCCGGCCTCCCTCCGCCTTGGTCGAGCTCATCGGTTTGCTGATCTGGGGAGTGGCCGTAGCCGGTGAAGCGAGAGCCGACCGGCAACTCGCGCACTTCCGTGCCGATCCGAGAAATCAAGGCCGCGTCTGTCGAGAAGGCCTCTGGAACTACTCACGCCATCCGAATTATTTTTTTGAATGGCTCCACTGGTGCTCGTATGTTGTGATGACTTTGGGAGCGCCCGGGTGGGTATTCACATTGATCGGCCCGATCGGTATGGGGTTGGCCCTTCTCAAGATTACGGGCATTCCACGGGCGGAACGGCAGGCGCTTTCAAGTCGAGGAGAAGAATATAAAGCCTATCAGGCGACGACCAATGCTTTCTTTCCGTGGTTTCCTCGACCAAGCCCATACATATCCGTTAAGTCCTGACACCGTCAATGTAGCTGATGGCTAGTGTCGACGCACCTTGTCCGATGTTTTCGAGGTCACGTCAGCCGCTTTGAACTGTTCGATGAAATCCATCAGGCGGGCCCGGCTGGCTTCATCCATCCGCGTAATTTCCCATCCCGCCTCGCGCCCCTCAGACCAGCGCACCACAGCAGTATCGATGAGAATCTTGTTTCCATTACTCAGGGTGATGTAGACGGTCGTCTCGGACCCAACGGGTATGGGACGCTCTCCCGTCGAACGCCAGCCTGCTTCCGAGAGGTCCCAGACAATTCCATTGGCAAGTGCGCCGTCGCAGAAATAGCAGAACTGACATTGAACGTGGGTCCGTAGCTTCTTGCGGATCGCGTATGTTTTCATCATGCCCTCTCCTGGCTAGGTGATCATTTTCAGATCGTTGTTCCTTCTCAAATCTAGTCGAAGAGAGAGGATTCGCTATGCCACCAAAGGTGGGCGTGAGAGCGGCAAAGGTAGGGCGTCGTGCGTAAGCTATTGAAAGAGCGCGGTCGGATGCTCGAGCGAGTCAAGCTGATACGTACACGCGACAGCGTCTATTGCCTGCTGTTGAGATCCGCAATCCGGGAGCGAGCAATTTCGGCTTCTCTGGTGGTTGGATAGAGATTCACCAGTTCTTGGTAGAGCTGCTTGGCGTGGGCTGGATTACTTTGAGCCTCTTCGAAGGCGGCAGTTTCGAACAGTTCCTTGGCTTTCTGATCGGAACAGCTGAGCAGTGTCAAGCAGAGGGCACAGAGTACGAGTCGTGCTGTCGTCATGGTTGTCCTTTCCCGGCATCTCTCCGGCGTGATGTGAGTGTATCAATGCGATAGCGAGGAGAGGAAATCCCTTCGCTGCGGCACTGTGGGCAGCGGCTTGGTCGTGTCAATCTTGTTCGATCACGGAACATGAATCCACAATCTAAGCAAATGGACGGCTCGAGGACAAACCGTCGTGAGCGGTCCCGAGACACCGTTTTTACCACATGAACCAAGTGCTCCTCTACCTGCCGTTCCGGAATACCCAGCATCCGGGCTAGCTGCTCGGTGGTCAGCGGAGCCTCGGTCAGGAGATCGACCATGCGCTGACGAATGGTGCGCTCAGGAGGCAGCATGCCGGTATGGTAAGCACCAGACCGAGCAAATACCAGATGTCCTCGGTCAGTTCAATCCTTGATGGGCCGGCGCTAAAAGGTTGCACCTCAGGCTCCATTCTGTCAAAATCCGTCCCCGCGTCGAGTATTACGTCACGAATAACCAGGTGGGCCGGTCTCGCCGCTCGAATTCCAGACCAGTGTGTTCCGGCTCAGCGTGCCATAGATCAGGAGGTTTGGGGTCATGAAGTTCCTCGCAGTCCATCCCGGTCCGCTCATGTACACAAAGATTTATCTTCGTCTGGAGCCCCTTGGACTTGAAATGGTGGCTCAGGCGTGCCGCCAAGCGGGACACGATGTCCGTTTGATCGACTTGCAGGCGGATACGTGGAAAGACTATCAGGCGCTGATCAGAACGTGGAAGCCAGACGCCGTTGCGTTCGGCTGCAATTACCTGGCGAATGTTCCGGAGATCGTGGATCTGGCGAAGCTGACCAAGCAGGAACTGCCGAATTCGTTCGTCTTTGTCGGGGGCCATAGCGCCTCGTTCGTGGCGAAAGATTTTTTGGAGCACGGCAACGGCGCCATCGATTGTGTGCTCAAAGGCGAAGGGGAAGTCGCAGCTCCCAAACTGTTGATGGCGGTGGAGCAGGATCGTAAGGCGATCACAAAAGTGCCGGGGGTTGTGACACTTGATGGCGAAGGACCTCCCGCACAATTTATTGAAAATTTGGACGATATCCGTCCTGCGCGTGATCTGCTTCGAAACCGCCACAAATATTTTATTGGTGTGTTGGACCCCTGCGCCTCGGTCGAATTCGCGCGGGGCTGCCCGTGGGATTGTTCCTTCTGTAGCGCCTGGACTTTTTATGGCCGCAGCTATCGAACGGTCAGCACGGAAAAGGCTGTGGAGGAGCTGGAGCAGGTTCAAGAACCGGGCATCTTCCTGGTCGACGACGTGGCCTTTATCCAAGCCAAGCAGGGAATGGAGATCGGCGAAGCGGTGGCGCGGCGAGGGATCAAGAAACAGTATTACATGGAGACGCGTGGCGATGTCTTGCTGCGCAACAAAGAAGTCTTTCAATTCTGGAAGACGCTCGGGCTCCAGTACATGTTCCTGGGTGTGGAGGCGATCGATGCGGAAGGCCTCAAGATGCATCGCAAGCGCATCTCGTTGGGCAGAAACTTCGAGGCGCTCGAATTCGCCCGCTCTCTTGGGATCACCGTCGCCATCAATCTCATCGCCGATCCCGATTGGGATCGGGAGCGGTTCGAGGTCGTGCGGCAGTGGTGTTTGGATATTCCGGAGATCGTGAATATCAGCGTCAACACCCCGTATCCCGGTACTGAGAGCTGGGTCACGGAATCCCGCAAGCTCCACACGCGGGATTACCGTCTGTTCGATATTCAGCATGCCGTGATGCCGACCAAGATGCCGCTTGCTGATTTTTACGCGGAACTGGTCAAGACCCAACAAGTCTTGAACAAGAAGCATCTCGGCTGGGTTGCGCTCAAGGGCACGGCCAAGATTGCGGCAGGGCATTTGATGCGGGGACAGACCAACTTCATCAAGATGCTGTGGAAGTTCAACAGCGTTTACAATCCTGAGTTGCAGATGGCGGATCATCGCCGTCCGGTCGTCTACGAAATGTCGCCGCCGCCGGAGAAGAAAGACAAGGTCGACGCGAAACAGCTGTACATTTTACCCGCGAAAGGCCGTCAGGGTCGGGCTATCGACGATTCCACCGAGACTTTCGTCGACGAATCCCGTATGGGAACCGCGGTCTGATTGTTGCTGCCGGTGTCGGTGGATGTCAGCCTCTCACGATTCTTTCATTCGCTTTCGTCGGTAGCGCGCGCGTTCACTCCTGCACCTTCAAGGTGAAGACACTCACCTCCTGATCGCACTGGCCTCCGCACATGCTCCTCAGCGTTTTGGTCGCCACGACACCGTTCTGGCCGACATAGGTCCAATCTTTCAGCAGGAACATGACCATGGGATCCGTGGAGATTTCCCCTCGCCCGCTGATGAACATGGGTGACCAAAAGGGCGACAGCTCGGGTCGATTGGGAACGCATTCGTAATTCACCATGGCATGCATGCCCGTGCTGGTTTCCTGGGACATTCCGAGAATGCCATAAAGCAATTCGATCTTCGCCGAACCTCCCGATAGTGTTCCAGGCCCGCTTCGCGGTTCTTCCATCTGAATAAAAGCCTGAAACACGCGCAAAGAGAGAGTCCCTTGTCCGCGAACCAGCGGGTCACAGGCATTCCAGTTCGGCAACGGACCGGTTTGATAGCTGATCGTACCCTGTCCGGTGTATTTCGGAACGGCACTGGAGCTTTCCTCGTCCTGTGTTTCAAGGCGAACGGTCCCTACTGCTTGAGATTGCGCAGGATCGACCAGTCCTGAAGAGACAATCCTTGATTGAAACTCCAAGACGTATGCTCCCTCTCCCAACACCCATTCACCATCCTTGGCTTCCGCCACTCCTGCGCGTGAAACGGCCCCCAGCCTGAATCCACTATGCCTCACGCGTGTGGGCGGAGCGTTGTAGGTAAACTTGGCCGGTGTGCCGGGCTGCGACGTCTCCTGCCGCGGGGATACGGTGCCGTTTCTCTCTCTGGGCCGCTCTCTCGCTTCCTTGAACTTTGCCGGAACGATCACCTGCTCTTTTTTGGTCCGCAGTTCGGTCTTAACTTCAAACGATTTGCTCGGAAGAAATCTCTGCGTCTTCGTCGCAGGGTTGAAGGTAATCTCCACGCAGGTGTTTTCTGTGGACCAGACAAGTTCCGCCTCCAAGTAAATCGGACCGGAGAACACCGTTGCGGCCAGCAGCAACATACTCATGGAGTCACGTTCCGTCGCACCAACCAGTTCCGAGGTCCATTCCGAAATGGACCAATCGGAGAACTGTGTGGGAAGCCCCGCGGCCTGGTGATCGGGTACAAATCGGACATGCTGGCGCTGACGGGACCAGAGCGTCGGGCCATCGGTCATTCCGCGTCCGATCACCAGCGTGGCATCGAGGTCGACATACTGGAGCTTCGCATCATCGTCGACTTGTCCCTTCAATGTGGCAAACACACGCCGGGCGTTATACAATGTTCGAACCGTCCCGGCATCGTCCGTTGTCTGATGAACGATCAGCGCAAATTCGTAATCACCCTCAACCACTCCATCAGGCGTCGGGCATTTGCGTGCTTTCCCACCATTGACCAGCGTAAAGGCGTTGATATTGCCGGCATTCCTTCCTGTCCCGACCTCTTTTCTCCACTCCCTCGTCTTATGGCCGACGTACTCAGGCGGAATATCCAATTTCGTCGACCCCTTGGTGACGGTATACGCCTCCCTCGCTCCCTCGGGAACCGTTGCCTGGGCTATCTGAAAGGGCGCCCTCGATGGCCCAGACGTGCGCCGGACACGAGCCGCATTCACCAGATCTTCGAAGCCGTTGTTGTGGCCGGTCGTAAGCGTCGAACAGGTCCCTGCGCCGGGACCGAATTGTTGCTTGAAGGTGTCAAACAGTAGCCGGTCCAGCGACCGCGCGGTCGAGTCAGCTTGTGTTCCAAGCGATTTCCTCGACACCCCACTCTCTGCACCGGAAAAAAGCTGCGCGCCTCCAAGGCCTTGAACAAGTTTCGACAGAACATCGCAAACCGTCTTCGCGTCCTTCAACGGTTGTATGGATTGCGGTGCAACCGGAAGTTTCCGCCATTCGCCCTTCTCATTCGGCCCAGGTTCGAGCGGCGGCAATCCAGATAGCGGCGGCTCCGACTCTGGTGCTTTGTCCGACTGTGGTGCAAATACTGGCGCTGCAGCAGGCAAGGTTGGCACTGAATTGTCTTTCTTCGGGTTGTATTCAGGCGGATTGGAAGACGGCAGATGCTTATCGCCGCCGCACCCTTGAAGCAACAGAAGAATAATTGATACCCAAAGAACTCCGGTTTTCACAGCTTCCCTATACCAAGGCACATTTCATCTCGCTGGGGATGCACCTTCGCCCGGCTCATCCGCTTGCTTCAAGGTCAGCATCGTCTCTTCCCGGCAGGTCTGTAGCCCCATGCCGCAATTGACGGTGATAGTCTTTTTGGCGATGACGTCAGAATCGCGTACCGGCGTCCAGCCGCCGATCTCGTAACCTTTCTTCGCCATATTGAATGTCCTGAAGCGAGTGAAGTTGAAGGCCCCGCTCCATCCGCCGGCTTTTCCCATCATGCCGTGGGCCTCGCCTCCATGCACACCCTGTGTCGCAAACAGTTCTTTTAGTTTTTCAGGTGTATTGCCGCTCGTACAGTGGGTCTCTAGCACTTCTCCTGATTGCCCCGGCAGAACAATCAAGTTCACGGCAAATGGCTCCGGATCTATGCTGATCGAGCCTCCGTTCACATGAAACGTGGTCGTGCCGATGCCCTGAACGCGGAATTCGCACTGAGCCGGCAGAGTCGTTGTGCGAGTCGCGTATTGCATCACGCCTTCCCCAACCCATCCGCGATCTTCCGTATGCTGGAGCGGGATGGTCGCCTGAACATGGGCGTCAAACCCATTCGAACTTAACCCCATGCCGAACTGCGGGTTCGGGATATTCAACGGTTCCTGAACGATGTGCGACTTGAATTCAAGCACGTAAGCAGCAGGAGCCAATTCCCAGTCTCCATCCTTGGTTTCCGCGACCCCGGCGCGGGAGACTGCGTTGACCCGGAATCCACTATGCCGCACCCGTGTCCCCGGCGCTTGATAGGTAAACCTGACGGGCCTGTCACCTTGCGACTTGTCCTCTCTCGGTGAGACGGTCCCATTGCCCTCCCTCGGCCGCTCTCTCGCCTCCTTGAACTTGGCCGGCACCACCATCTGGTCCTTCTTGGTGCGCAGTTCTGTTTTCACCTGATACGATTTGTTCGGAGCAAATCTCTGCGTTTTCGTGGCCGGATTAAAAACAATGTCGACACAGGTATTGGGGTGGTTCCAGTACTGTTGGGCCTTGTAATACTCTTGGCCGGAAAAATAGGCCACAAGCGCCGTGAGCGTTCCGAGGAGTTGCGCATCTTTTGCCTGAGCCTCCGCTTCGGAAAAGCCCGATACCGTAATGATGCTGAATTCCTGGGGAAGACTCGTTCGCTGATCGAGTGTAAAGTGGCCCGTGCTTCCGTAGGACTGGGAATAGGGCGCAAGCTCCGTGCCGATATGTTGGAGTGTGACGGTGACGTCATACTCCACTTGTTTGAGCTTGGCGTCATCATCGACCTCTCCTTTGAGTGTCGCCACGACGTGCCGACGATAGAGTACGGCCTGCCCCATCGCTCTCCGATACATCAGAAATGACCATTCAAAGGTCCCATCCGCGATTCCCTTCTGATCCGGTCCTTCCAGATGGGGGCATTGTTTCGCTTTCGGGGCAATGACCATGTCATAGCTTTCATAAATACCTTCCGCGCGCGGCGGCTTGCCGATACGTGTCATCGTATCCGTGGTCCTGTAGCCCACCCAACCTGGAGGCGCATCTTCTCGGCGCATCGGAGGATTGTTTACATCGTAGTCATCCTGAGATGTCTCGGGGATCGTCGTTTGGGCCAACAGGAACGGTTGGGTGGATGCCGTGGAAGCCAACACGGCGCGCGCCGGCTGGAACCGATCGATCGGGCTACTGCTCTTGCGTGGCCTCACCGAGATCGGACAATCCGCCGCGCCGGAGCCGAGCGAATACTTCAGCCCCTTCGCGAGGTGCTCATCCATTCGACGCGCGATATCGTCGGCCTCCGGACCCAAGGCCTTCTTCAATGCCGCACCGTCATGGCCTGCAAAAAGCTGCGCGCTGCCCAAGCCCGGCGCGAGTCTCGACAAGATCTCGCAGGGGTTGGCGGCGCCTTTGAATGGCTGTAGTGAATTCGAATCGAACGGAGCCTTCTTCCGCTCGCCCTTTCCTTTCGAGCTCATTTCAAGCGCGTCGAGCTTGGCTCGGAGCGATTCCAGTTCAGTCGGTGCCGTCGAAAGAGTTGCAGCTCGGGCGGGCGCGGCGGGCGCGGTATAGATTGTATTGGGATCGTATTCCGGCGGATTCGAGGACGGCAGGTGCTTGTCGCCGCTGCAACCGGCGATCACAGTCGCGAGCAGGAGGAAAAAAGCCCAAGCTCGCATAGACGGCACGTTCTCCTAGGGCTCCCAGCGGCTGGCTGGCCGCCATGCTAGCCGACGAGGGGCGATTCTTCAAGCCCATCCGTCCTAAAAACCGTACATTTTCAGTTCAGTTTGACCGTTGCTATTGAAACCGACTCTTGCGTACAATCCGGGCGGTTTTGTCGTGGGGTGTCGATGCGATACCTGGCGCTTTTTATCCTTTTTCTATTGCCGCTTACCGCTCACGCCGGCAACATCAAAGACACGGATCTTATTTCGAGCAACACGTTTTTCCTGCCGCCCAGCACACAGAAGACGGTATTCATTCAGGCCCGCAACTCGTCCGACAATCAGGGCGTTTCGTTTCATGATCTGGGACCACGCTTAGCCGCGAAGGGGTATCAGGTCGTGAGCGATCCGGATGGCGCGCGCTACATCGTGCTGGCGAACATCGTCTACTGCAACATCACGAAGCCCGAGATGCCGGTCGAGTCAATGGTGGCGAGCGGCTATGGGTCCGCGTTCAACACGACGATGGGAGCCATGCAAGGCCTTACCAGCATGGCGAGCATGGCGGGGCCCTATGGCGCGATGGGCGGCGCGGCGGCCTCGATGGGTTTGAGCGCGATTCAAGGCATCGGCGATCTGATCAGCTCCTCGTCATCAGGTCCCAAGATGCCGGACGACGTGAACTATGCCTGCGTCGCCGACGTTCAGATCACGGACCAAGGAGCCGCGCCGCTCCCCGGTGGAATGAAAGCAGGAACAGGGGAGGAGTCCGGTGTGTATCAGACCAGACTGGCCGCCGATGTGCACCAAAAGAAACTGGATGAAGCCGAAGCGACACCGTTGCTCCAACAGAAGTTGAGCGCGGCCGTGGCGGGAAACTTTTAGTCCCGTGAAGCGTCTCGCGCATAACAACAATCCGAGTGAGAGAAGGCGTTTCTTTTTCTCGCTCGTCACGCTGCTTCTGTTGGTGGTGACCACCGGCTGTTCAAACGTGATCCGATCCGGCCTCATGAACAGCAACACCATCTTCCTGGACCCCAATACCAATCGAAGCATCTATACCCAACTCAGGAATATCTCGGAAAACCAGCAGGTGACGTTGAACGAGGTCAACACGAAGCTCACGGCGAAGGGATATCAACTGGTGCAAGAACCGGAACAGGCGAACTACTGGATACAGGCCAAGGTGATCTATTGCCACAAGGCCGCCGATGGTGTGACGCCGGAAAGCGTGGCCAAATCCGGTCCCGGCTCGGGTATCAGCAGCGGAGGCACCGCGATGGCATCGGCCGGCGCTGCGGGTGATGGGCCTGCCATGGGCATGGGCGGCATGCCGGACATGAGCGCCATGATGCGGCAAGCCATGGCCATGAGCGGTGGACGAGCAGGATTCGGCGGCATGTCAGGATTTTCCGGCATGCAGCCACCACCGAAGGAAGACGGTGTGACCTACGTGTGCATCACCGACGTGCAGGTTACCGACCGCAAGATGGGCAAGACATTGGGTCAGCCGACGGGAAGCCAAACAGCAGCCGTGCAGAAAGTACAGAAGATGAGAATGGTCGGCCACGTGCGGCAAAAAAGTTTAGACATTCCCGAAGCCACCCCGATCGTCCAAGAAAAAATCTCCACCGGGATTGCAGGGCTGTTCTAGCTCCAATCTGCATAAAGACCCGTAATAAATGGTCTTGCAGCCTCAACTCATTAAACGGCAACGGGTGTGGCACATCCTTCGCCAAAGTTGTTGCGGGTAACACGTACAGAAATTAGCGGATCCCGCGCTTATACTCACGGGGCCTAAACATTGTTGAGTGGCTGAGATGAAGGTGCCCGCAAAGTTCAAATATAACGGGGTAATCGACCTGCTCTGTGACGCGGTCTTTCAGTGCAGGTTAGCCGCCGGAACCAAGGACTCTTATACTATGAACCGCCACGCCAGGGCATCCATTCTGAGCTCGATTCTGGCGCTTGAATCTGCTGCGAACGCGCTTCTCCTGTCCCTGGAGTTCAGTGAGAAGTTCGCGGATGATCTAGACAAGCTGTCGGTGTTGTCGAAGTTCGAGATGTATCTTCTTCGTCTCGGTGGCGAGACCCATCCGCTCGACAGGGGCGTTGTTGAGGTACAGCGTGTTCAAGAGCTTCTGAGTGCCCGGAACGAGTACGTCCATTCAAAAGTCAAGTCGATTCCTACCGACGTGAGTCCCTTCGAAGATCGAGGCGACATGGTTGCTCTCCCTTTGGAGCTAACTGGTGAACGATGGAAGGCTGTCGGAATTCCAAAACGGCCGATGTTCTGGTCTGCTGACAGTGCGCGGTCAGTCTTGGCTTCAACGGTGGCTTTTCTCAAGATGGTCGTTCACGACCATGCGAAGCTATCACCTGATAGCGCACGATATCTCCTGCACTCAAGGCTCGAAATCGGAGAGGCGCATGCAGTCGCGACATTTGACGAATTCTTGAAGGAGTTGACCGATACCACGGACGTAGGAGTGAGCTTTGAGTTTCTGGGGTTTCCCGAACGCTCCGCAGAGTAAATTTAACAGAGCTAGTTTTGCCCAGGGTCCGCTGGACAGCTCACCAAAGTGATCGAGAAAATGATGCCGAGGACATGGCATATTGTGGGACCGAAAGTGTCCCTCACAGGAAACATAGACGACTGCACGCTGGCGCTGCGCTTAGGCATTGCAGTAAATGCGCTTGAGGCGAGTCAGCGGTTCTATTTGTTCGTTAAGGACGCAGATGGCCCAGCGGGGGATCGTGATCGGTTATGGGCGTTCCTGGTCGCTGTCGGATTCATACACGAGGCGATTCAGCTCTTGCGTTCACATTTCCCTCGGGTTCGGAACTTGGCTCGAGTCGGTGGGGCAGACGATGAAACCCTCATGAGTGCTAGCCAGCTATTGGGTGGCAATCTATCAGTGAGCCGTCCTATATCGAGAATGAGGAATAAGCTGATCTTTCACTGGGACGACAACGTTATTCGGACATATGTGACCAAGTTCTCGTCCGATCGTGTGACGTGGGCCAGTGGCGTTGGAGATACGCAGGGCGAAACCGTGTTTACAGCTGCGGCCGATGCTTTAATCAACTCCGTGTTACCGGATGAACCGGGAGCGGATGCAGAACGTGATGCTGTTCGTCTTAAGGCGTTTGTCAATGATATCCCTCCAACGACAAAGCTTCTAATCCAGTTGTTCCAGCAAGCCATTATGGGCCATTGGCGCTCCTACGATATGAGGACCGAGCACGCGTCGTGATATGTCCACTGCTTAACCTCGACGGGCGGCCGGTGTGATCGTGAACTCCCGCGACTGATGCCCGAGGTTAGGTGGACTCCCTGTGTTGATGTAAGTGGTAGTCGGCTCGGCAGGCATCGCCATCATCGTGTTCATCGCATGGCGGCGAATTTGCGAGGGGCGAGTATCTTCTGAGTACTCCATGAGCGAGCACATACCTCGGCCATCGACTATCGACAAGAATGCTCTGCCGCGTGAGTTCCCGACTCACCTGCACGAGCGGACGTTCTGAGAGCAACTTGGTCGGGTTGTGGCGACGTTTGGCTTTCTCGAAGAGACCCTTGCTAAAGCGATATTCGCATTCACCGCGACATGCCCTTACGCCGAGTCCGAGATCCAGTACGCGTATACGGAGTGGGTCCCAAAGCTGGAGAGGGCACTTACGGATCAACTTGGTGGCTTGGTCAGCTCCTACGAGAGGGCGGTTCGCGATCACCCGAATGCGAAAAGCACGAACCTCGAAGAACTTCTCGAGAATGTGGGCAGGGAACAATAAAGGGGTCTGACCCCTAAACTTCCTCCGCGCACTGGTATCCGACTGCGAGAAAGCACTCAACACTGTGCTTGCCTCGCTCGGGGTCACACTCAAAAGTTAGAGGAAGGACAGCCGTGCGTGCCTATGAACTGCGGGGAGTCAGACTGGAAATGAAGCCACTGAAACCATACAGGCTTCGTCGTTGGAGAGCAGGTGGATGCAACGGTGCAGTGCGATTTTTCACATGTGCGAGGCCCGGAAGGACTGGGAAGGAAGGTAGCAAGAACGCTTACGTGTCGGACAAACTGGTTCATCGATGGGTTCTAGGATTGCCGCGACCGAAGACAGCAATCGTTTCGCTTCTTGGTTCCAAACCCGGAGGACCGAGTGAGTTCTCCTTCTATAGCTTTTGGGGCGGATTCGATTCGGCAAGCTCGCATCTGGGACAACTCTCGTTTCGAGAATGGCTTCACCATTGGCATCAGGACCTAGCGATAGAGTTGCGTGAACATCCAACGTGGGATTACACGCCGATTCCGGCAAGTAAATGCGAATTGGTAGCCTCCGATATCCGAACCCTTGCGACGTCAGGCCATACCGTCGTACTGGTTGACTCAGGTGGCCAGCAACGGTCTGGTCAAGTGTGTTTGTTTATGTCCGCCGTTGAGGACTTTGGCTAGCGATTCGGTATGCATCAAGCGATCTGCGGCTCAGCGGGAGCTTGCTAGTGTAGGCGCTTCACGCGATTATGATGCTCCGTAGCTGAAGCGGCATGTTAGGTGGTACGGCACACAATCTCCTTATTTGCAGGAGGCAGCGAGATCATGAGCGTTCAACCGATTATTTTGAGACCGGATCAGCATGAGCCCGCGTTGAATGTGGTCGGAACACAGGTGACGGTGTTGGCGTCGAACGCGGCGACGCAGAGCTATGGGATCACTTTGCAGCAGGGCGCGGAAGGAACAGGCCCTCCACCGCATCGCCACGATTGGGACGAAGCGTTCTACGTCTTGAAAGGTGAGATTCACTTCCTGTGCGATGGGAACGACTACGACTGCACAGCTGGGACTCTCGTGCACGTTCCGCGAGGAACCGTGCATGGCTTTCGTTACGGAAGTGGGGGTGGTCAGATGCTCGAGATTACCGGGCCTGGTGCGTTAGCGGCTCAGATGTTCACGGCGATCGACAAGGAGATTCCTCCTGGACCGCCGGATGTGCCAAAGCTACTTGATGTGCTCAAGCGTAATGGGGTAACTGTTGCGGTGTGACCAGCATCGCCCGCTTGACGGACACACGCTCGAGTTGAAGTAACAACGGCGCACTTTCACACTTAGAAGAAGAGGAGCAAAGCCCATGGCGGACGCAAAAGAGCAGATCACGAAAGCGGTGGAGTATCTCAAGCAGCAGCGCGACGAGCTGCAAGTCCAGCTTCATCTGGCGAAGGCGGACGCAAAGGACGAATGGGCCCGCTTAGAGAAACAGTGGGAAGAGATAAAACCAAAATTGGAGGGGGCGCGGGAGGAAGCAGGCAAGACAGCGGAATCTGTCAGCACCGCGCTGGGTCTGGCCATCGAAGAATTGAAGAAGGGTTATGAGCGGTTGAAGGGTCGGTTGTGAAGGAGACATCACGAGAGCATCGGTAAGCTCGTCGAAGATTATCAGCAAGATCGAGTTTCATTGCCGACGCCATTCAGTTAGACCCATCGGTATGGCTTGTCATTAGGAATGGTCGTCGCGTTCCAGTGATCTCAATACGCTCACCGTTTCGCTTCCCACCTGTTATACTGATTTCGTTCTGCATTCGTTCACTGTGAGAATCGCGGCATGCACACTCCAACGTGGGACGAGTTCGCCGAGCTTGCGCTCAAGCGTATTGCGGCCTCGGGTGCCGAGTACGGCGATATTCGCATTCAGGACAGCATCACGGAACAGCTCGAGGGTGAAGATCGGCGAATTGCCTCGATCCGAGACGTTCATGACCAAGGGTTCGGCGTGCGTGTGCTCTATCATGGAGCGTGGGGGTTTGCGGCGAGTTCGATTCTGTCCCTTGAAGAAGTGCCGCGGGTCGCAGATCTGGCCGTCGAGATCGCCAAGGGTTCTGCGTCGGTCGCCATCGAAAAAGTACGATTGGCGGCGGAGCCGGTTTATCGTGACCGTGTCGTCACACCGTACCGCATCGACCCGTTCAGCGTGCCGTTGGAGAAGAAGGCCGACTTGCTGCTCCAGACGATGGACACACTGCAGCGGCAATCCGGTATTGCGAGAAGCAGTGCCGGCCTGTGGGCGCGCCGGGACAAAAAGTTGTTTGTCTCGAGTGAAGGAACGCACTTGGAGTTCGATCTATTGGCGGGGCAAGGCGAGTGCTCGGCGACCGCGCTACACGAAGGCCGGTTTGCCTCGCGCAGCTTCAACACGCCTCACCTCAGGAAAGGCTATGAACTGATCGAAGAGGCGGACTTCCTGCGGGAGGCTTCGCGCGTTGCCGATCAAGCAGTCGAGAAAGTCACCGCTCCGGCGGTCGATGCCGGCCACTATGACCTGGTGCTCGACCCGGAGCATCTGTCCTTGACGATCCATGAATCCTGTGGCCATCCGAGTGAACTGGACCGCGCGATCGGGTACGAGGCCAATTACGCCGGGACCAGCTTCCTGACGACCGACAAGCGAGGCAACTTTCGCTATGGCTCACCAGCCGTGAGCCTCGTGGCCGATAACACCGAATCAGAAACACTGGCCGCGACCGGCTACGATGACGACGGGGTGATGTGCCAGCAATGGGACATTGTCCGCAACGGGATCTTCGTCGGGTACTGCACGAACCGAGAAGTGGCGCCGAAGATAGGTGAGTCTCGTTCGCGCGGCTCGAATCGGGCCGACGGCTGGGCGAATATTCCGATCGTGCGTATCGCCAATATCGGGCTCGAAGCGGGTGAGGCAACGCGCGATCAACTGATCGAAGACGTGCAACGCGGCATCTATATCGAAGGCCATGGGTCCTATAGCATCGATCAGCGCCGCTACAATTTCCAGTTCGGCGGCGATGCGTTCTGGCTGATTGAAAACGGCAGACGGACTCACATGCTGCGGGACGTGATCTATCATGGGATCACCCCGGAATTCTGGAACAGCTGCGACGGGGTTGCCGATCGGACCTCTCGCCGCCGGTACGGCTTCATTACCTGTGGGAAGGGGCAGCCGGGGCAGTCTGGGTGGATGACCCATGCCGCCTCTCCGGCAAGGTTTCGCCGCGTCCAAGTGATCAGAGGCGAAGGGAGCTCATGACCGTCCTGAGTGACAAGTGGCCGAAGATGACCAGCCACGACGAGTTCCGCTTTCTCAGCGACATGATCATGACTCGCTCGTCGGCTGACCATACGATCGTGAGTCTTCGCGATCACCATGCCGGAACGACACGGTTTGCCAACAATCAAGTCATCCAGAATGTCGATGCCCGGCGCGGTATGCTGACGATAACGGTCGCCTTTGGCGGGCGGCATGGGACGGCGAGCACCACGGATTTTACCGCCGGGTCGATCCAGGATGCGTTGGCCCGTGCCGAGCGGATCGCTCGAGTGTCACCGGCCGATCCCGAATATCTTCCGCCTCCCGCTCCTTGCCGGTTTCCCATCCGAGAGACGGCCAAATCGGAGACGGTGGCAGCGGGGCCGGTGCGACGTCTGGAATACGCCACTGAAGCGATCGGTCAATGCCGGATGGAGAATCTCATGGCCGCGGGCGTGGTGTCGTCATCAGGGACCGCGGTCGGGATCGCCGCCGAGAATGGACTGTTCGGCTATGAACGTCGAGCCGATGCGAGGTTCAGCCTGACCGTGCAAGCGGGTGATGCGACGGGGTGGAGCGCGGCAGCCCACCGGTCGATCGATCATTTAAAAGTTCAAGAGCGGACGCTCGCCGCCATTACGAAGGCGAAGCGAGGCCGTGATGCATGCGAACTCCCGGCGGGACGGTATGCCGTCATTCTTGAACCGGCCGCTGTGGCCGGCCTCTGGGCATGGTTGCTATGGTCACTGGATGCCAAGTCGTACATGAAAGGGACGAGTCCTTTCGCCGGCAAACTGGGACACACGATCGTGGACGAACGGCTGACACTTCGGAATATTCCGGATCATGCCGATCTACTTGGAGAAGGATTTACCCATGAGGGGTTGCCGAGTACGGATTCGGTGTGGATCGATCGTGGGATCTTAAAACAGCTGGTCTACGACCGATTTACGGCGAAGACCGATGGTGTGAAAATCATTCCGACATTGGAAGCCCCTGCGTTGTCGGTCGAAGGACCTCCGGCACATTCAATTCAGGACCTTATCAAGGGTGCGGAACGCGCGATTTTGGTGACAAACTTTTGGTACATCCGCCCCGTGAATCCTCGCGAGCTCATACTGACCGGCATGACCCGGGACGGCACGTTTCTGGTCGAAAAGGGAGAGGTTGTCTCGGCAGTCAAAAACTTCCGCTTTCACGAAAGCCCGCTCCAGGTATTTCGACATATCGACAGGTGGACTTCGCCGATGGAGGCGGTGAATTCAGAGACCGGTAAGATGCTGGTCCCGGCCATGGTCCTGCCTCGATTTCAGTTTTCCAGCGTGACCCGTTTTTAGCAGGGTCATGAGGAATAAGAACCTCTTGGACGGCTTATCTGGATAAAAAGATTGACTCTTTCTTCCGCCAGTAGTAGGTAATTAATTTGGACCCCGACGGAAAGTTGTTACATGGCGCAGCGATTCAACAAAGAGCCGATCAACCTCATTCATCGTATTCCCTCGCAGAAGCAGATAGACGAGGCCCGACCGACGAATGCGCCATACGGTCAACTGATGCTCGATGCCGTAGCAGTGTGCTGGCGCAAGGCGGTTGAATTCTTTGCACGTGTGACGCGGTATGAAGAAGAAACTCCGCCGCCTGTTCCTGCCGCAGCCGACCCACAGCCCATCAGCCTCACGACAGAGCAGATTGAGATCAAGCCGGATCAGCTCATGGATGGTGCGCCTAGTGCAACGGCGGGCGTAGAGCAACTCCGGGAAGCCGGAACTACCATTATCGAAGAAGCCGTGACCGAACAACAGCCGGCACCGGCTCTTGTCCAACCGGAGGAAGTCGCTGAACTGAGAGCGTTTCTTCTTGGGCAGCAGGAAGATATCGCCCGCCTCTCCACACAAATTCAGGAACTAAAATCGCTGGTGGTTTCTCAGCAGCAGGTGCTTGTCCACCTTGGGAAGGAACTCGAAGCGGGTATCTTTTCCGCGGCGGCCGGTGAGAGTATTGCCGCTTCGGCCAAACGGAATCGAGTCGTACGGAAAAAGCCGATCCTAAAGGACAAGCCGATTGCGCCTCAGGAAAGCGAAGGCCCGTCCCTCAATCTATAAACCGCGCGTGGTGTGACCGACTTGATCGCTGAGCCTGGTTCGACCCACACCCGGAGCGCTGGTACCTCTTCCCTTCCATCACGACCATCGAAGAAACCTTCGGTCGAAACCCTGTCGGCCGTCTACTCGGAATTCATCCCGAGAGTGTTTCAACCAAGAGAGGGCGAGCCCTCCTGATCCAACCCATCGATCACATAGATTACTCATTATCTAGCCAGGTCGAGGTCGTGTCTGCTACAAAGCAGTTCATGAGGATCCCTAGCCTACTGCTGTGCAGTGTGTTCTGGCTGACTCTGACTCCGCACGCCATCGGAGTGGCCGCCGAACTCCATGCGCCTTGGGTGCCGCTCTTTGACAATCTCGGCACCCACCATCACGCCATCACGACAACTTCTGAAGAGGCCCAAAAATACTTTGATCAAGGTTTGCGCTTGGTCTACGCCTTCAACCATGAAGAAGCGATTCGGGCCTTCGAAGAGGCCGCTCGTCTCGATCCGTCGGCGGCAATGGCCTACTGGGGAGTAGCACTCGCGCTGGGACCGAACATCAATGCGACGATGAGTAAGACGGACGAACGACGTGCAGGAGATGCTCTGCAGAAGGCCCGATCGCACAGCGCGCAAGCGACCGCTGCTGAACAGGCCTACATCGATGCGCTCGGCAAGCGATACAGCGGGAAGAATCATGGGCGTGCGGCTCTCGATAAGGCCTATGCGGATGCCATGCGCGCGTTATGGCGACGGTTTCCTGACGATCCGGATGCAGGGGTGTTGTTCGCTGAAGCGATGATGGACTTGAGGCCATGGGATTTGTGGACGGCGGATGGCCGCCCCAAGCCCGGCACCGAGGAAATCGTCTCCACGTTGGAGTCCATTCTGGCGCGGTTCCCGAATCATCCTGGTGCCTGCCATTTCTATATCCACAGTGTGGAAGCTTCCTCGGCTCCGGAACGGGCGCTGGACTGTGCGGAACGGTTGCCCGCGCTGATGCCGGGCGCCGGTCACTTGGTTCACATGCCCGCCCATATCTACATTAGGCTGGGACGGTACCATGAGGCCGTGGAACGCAATACGCATGCGGCAAAGGTTGATCAGGACTATCTGAACGGGAGAACATTGAGCGGCAACTATAGTGATGGCTACTACACGCACAATCTTCATTTCCTCTGGGCTTCGTTGGCGATGGAGGGACGAAGAACTGAAGCCTTGAAGGTTGCCCGCCAACTGACCGGAACGATCACCGAGGAGGAAGCGCGGAAGGATCGGTGGAAAGAACTGTACCTTCCGGTACCGTTGTGGTCGATGATCCGGTTTGGGCAATGGGACGAGCTGCTGCGTGAACCGGCCCCTCCCAAGGGGTTGCGGCTACAGCAGGCCATGTGGCGGCTGGGAAGGGGAATGGCGCTCGCGGCTTCGGGCCGCCTGCCGGGATCCGAGGGCGAACATGCGGTGCTGGCCGACATGGCGAAACGCTTCGGACGCAATCGCACTACGGAGGAGAAAACCGAACGGGCCTTGGTCAAGATCGCGGAGCGACTCCTGGCCGGTGAGATCGCGACCCATCGCAAACGATACGATGAAGCGATCAAGGCGTTGGTGGAGGCTGTCAAGCTGGAAGAGGCCCTGCCGTATGCCGAGCCTTCCTTCTGGCCGATTCCGGTTCGTCATTATCTAGGCGCGGTATTGCTGAGGGCCGGTCAACCAGGTGAGGCGGCAGTGGTCTACCGGGCTGATTTGGCCAAAAACCCCGAGAACGGCTGGGCCTACTTCGGGCTGATCCAGAGCCTCCGTGCTCAGCAGAAAGACAGTGAGGCGAACGCCATGGAAGAGCAGCTCAAGAGTATCTGGACCCACGCCGATGTGACGTTAACGTCCTCTCGATTGTAAGAATCTATACGAGCATTGTAGGAGCGCGTGATGCGATTTGTTGTAGGAGTGATGGGGCCGGCGAAAGCGGCAAAAAGGGATCTCGATAATGCGCGCGTCCTTGGAGAATTCATTGCGCGGCGCGGCTGGGTCGTCTTGACGGGTGGCCGTGACGTCGGGGTGATGGATGCCGCCTGTGAAGGCGCCAAACGGGTCGGCGGAAGCTTGACCATCGGGATCCTGCCCACGGCCAAGGACAAGGTGTCTCGCCATGTGGATGTGTCGATCATCACGGAAATGGGGAGCGGCCGTAACAACATCAATGTCTTGACGAGCCACGTGGTCGTGGCGTGCGGGCTGACTGGATCAGGGACTGTGTCGGAGGTCGCTCTGGCGGTGAAAGCCGGCAAGCCCGTCATTCTCGTGGAAGCCTCGTCAGCCGACGTGGCCTTCTTCCGCAAACTCGACAAGCGATTAGTCAATGCGGCGGCATCCCCGGAAGAAGCGATTGAGCTCATCATGAAGCTCATGGATGGGCGTCAACGCCGCGCGCGCCGGGCGGACCCGGACCTCTATCCCTATCTGCCTGTGTGAAGACCGAGGGACGCCCACCCACCTTTCCATCGATCGCCGTAGTAAGATGTAAGAATCGTCACCCTGGGACGACGATGGAGGGGGAGGACGCAATCATGGCTATTCGGCGACAACTGACATTCCTCGCAGTTGGTTTACTGACCTGGGCGACGCTTTTTACTTGGCCTTGGAGCGGATCACTGAGCGCGGCGACCACCGCGAAAGCGTACTTTGCGGGCGGTTGTTTCTGGTCCATGGAATTGGCTTTTGAGAAAGTTGATGGCGTGCTCGGAGTGGTCTCCGGCTACATGGGCGGCACGGTCGCCAATCCCACCTATGAACAGGTCTCAGCGGGGAAAACGGGGCACGCGGAGTCCGTCGAGGTGACCTATGACCCTTCGAAGGTCAGTTATCAGAAACTATTGGATGCTTTCTGGCACAACAGCGACCCCATTACGCCGAACGGGCAATTCTGCGACTTTGGCAATCAATACCGATCGGTCGTGTTCTATACGACCGATGACGAAAGGCGGCTTTCGGAAGAATCCAAGAGCGCGCTCGATCAATCCAAACGGCTCCCTGCCCCGATCGTGACCCAATTGGTCAAGGCATCAGCCTTCTATCCAGCCGAGGACTATCACCAGGATTTCTACAAGAAGAACCCGATCCGATATAAGTACTATAAAATCGGATGCGGCCGAGACCAACGGTTGGAAGCGCTCTGGGGGAAGCCGTAGGTCCGGGTATTCGTGAAATGCATTCTCTAAGAGTCCTCAGGATGAAAGCCGTTCCATCCTGAGGACGGATACTTCCTCCATCGTTCTGCGCTTCTGCCACTAGTCACTAACCTTCACACGTTCCAGGCCGGAATCTATCCTCCGAACCGAGAGCGGTCCGTATCTGTTCGACCATTGTTCACGAGTCTGAAGATAGCACAAAATACTTACTGTACTACACGTCAGTATATGGTATTGCTTGAATAGCTGCAGTATGGTCGCGACGGATGGAGAGTACAGACGGTCGACTGTCTGTTGCCTCATGGCAGCTCTCCGCAGCGAGTCGGTGCAAGTCGTGTGTGAATGATGGGGACTTCGGGAACGATGCCAAGTAGTAGCGCCGGGTTTTCAGATGACACCTGAGGAGCAGGTGAGACATAAAGCGAGTATCACCCTGTTCGCCTATCTCGCTGCGGCGTATGGTGCCGTCTGCACGGTATTGTTGTTCTTTCTGCCGGAGGGCGCTCAGAGTTCGGGACAGTTCTTGGTGATGTCGATATTCAGCATCGGTGGTTTTTGCAGTCTCTATAGCTGGTTGTTATTGCTCCTCTTAACAACACAACAAGGCGAAGAGCGAGAACGGACCGAGCGACGCCTTAAGCTGGTTTCCTTGACAGGAATCATGCTGGTTGTCACTCTCTTCGTAGCCTTGCTCGTCGTGTAGCCTCCAGAAGAATGGGCTCTTTGCCGTCAAACGCCGAACCGAAGTCTGCGGCACGACTTCTTTGTTCGCCGAACCAGCAAGACCATCAACAGTACGACCTATTTCGTCTACGACAGTTGAATTCGGTCCAGGGAAAGGGCGGGGCAACGTGATTGAGTGGGGCTGCTATTCCGACTTGACCTTCATGATCAAGCCTCGCAGCCGTTCACGTTGGGCGAGGCGAATCATCGTGAACTCCAGTCCGAATTGTTTGCCGTCGAGCCACCGCACAATCGCCTGATCGACGCGCAGGGGCCACTTAAAATCTGGAAGGAACAGCGACAGCTTCAACGACGTCCCGATCTTCAATTCCACCTCGGATTCCGCGCGGCAGCCGTTCGTCGACACGTCAAGCAGCGTCGCCTCACCCTCAAAGTCATCTTCCCCGAAGAAGAACATGCGGCACGAGAGGGGGATTCTCCGCCCTCGCCGGTCTTGCAGGTTCGCGCCTTCCTCACCGTCGGGTGAAGACTTGCGGGCTGCCTTTGATGTCATCGTACCGGTCCTTTCCTTGGACAAATACTGGTTTAATCGATTCGTATCATCTTCTTGAGAGCGACTGGTTGTAGTGTATGCGATGGGATGCTATCGGCAAGACAAAACGGTATTTGGTAGCTATTTGTCCGCCTGTCCCATCAACGTTCCGGATCGTGCGGGCATCTTGACGCGGCCGCGATCCTCTGCGACAAAGGAGGCTGGCGAAAGGGGATGAGCTCGTGGCACGAAGGGTAAGTCAGCGGATGGCCGATCTGGCCCAATCGGAAATTCGGGCGATGACCCAGGCTTGCGCGAGTCTGAAGGGGCTCAACATGGCGCAGGGGGTCTGCGATACGCCGGTTCCTCCGGTCGTGCTGGCAGGCGCCGAGCACGCCATCCGAGAAGGGCACAACGTGTACACCCGCTTCGACGGGTTACCGGAGTTGCGGCAGGCCATCGCCAAGAAGCTGGCCAACTATAACGGGATTCAAGCCGACCCGGACACGGAGGTCACGGTCAGCGCGGGGGCTACCGGTGCATTTCACTGTGCCTGCGCGGCCCTGCTCAATCCCGGTGACGAAGTCATCCTGTTCGAGCCGTACTACCAATATCATATCAGTGCGCTCGTGGCTGTGGAGGCGATTCCGGTCGTGGTGCATATGCAGGCCCCGGCATGGACGTACTCGTTGAGTCAGCTTGAGCAGGTGGTGACTCCCAACACGAAGGCGATCATCGTCAATTCTCCCGGCAACCCATCGGGTAAGGTGTTCAGTCGAGTGGAATTGGAAGCGCTGGCGGAGTTTGCGTGCCGGCACGATCTTTTCGTGTTGACTGACGAAATTTACGAATACTTTCTCTATGACGGACGAAGCCATCTCAGCATGGCTGCGTTGCCAGGCATGGCCGAACGAACGGTGACGATCGGCGGTTACTCCAAGACCTTCAGCGTGACCGGTTGGCGCATCGGGTACAGTGTGGCGGCCCAACCATGGGCGCAGGCCATCGGGGCTATGAACGATTTACTCTACGTGTGCGCTCCTGCGCCGCTCCAAATGGGTGTGGCTCAGGGCATCAGAGAATTGCCCGACAGTTTCTATCGGGGCTTGGCGCATGACTACCAGAACAAGCGCGACAGGTTTTGCAGCGCGCTTGCCAACGCGGGGCTCGCGCCGTCGATCCCGCAAGGGGCCTATTACGTGTTGGCGGACGTCTCCCGGCTTCCGGGTGATACAGGGAAGGCGCGCGCCATGCACCTGTTGAAACATACCGGTGTGGCCGGTGTACCGGGAGAGGCCTTTTTCTCCGGCCAGGCAGGTACGAACTTCATTCGCTTCAGTTACGCGAAGACGGATCCTGATCTCGATGAGGCCTGTCGGCGTTTGACTCAAGCCGCTTTTTAAAGCGGCTCGTCATCGCCTCCGGCGACCGACCGAGTCAGACGTTTGAGCTGTCGTGAGAGGGCATCCGGACAGTGCGAGCTGGTGGCGACGATCCCGCGATAGCGAGGTTCGGGCCGGTTGAAGGTCAGAGCGAGTCCACTCCCATCCGATATAGCCCCGCCGGCTTCTGCGATCAAGAGTGTTCCGGCTGCAACATCCCACTCATTTTCAGGCTCCAGGGTCGCGGCACCATGGAGACGGCCGCTCGCGGACAGTGCGAGCGCCCACGCGATGGAACGCATGGGACGACTGTCGGCATGCGGCTCAAGCGACGTGAAGCGGCCGATTTGGCGCTCCCACGGGCTCAGGGCAATGACCGGCAGTTGGTCGCCGTGCTGTGCCTGTGGGGTCACCGGTTTGTCATTGAGATAAAGCCCTCCGTCTCTGGTGGCACTGAACAATTCACCGGTCGAAGGGTTGAAAACGGCTGCCACGATCGGCCGGCCTTGCTCGACGAGGGCGACAGAGATACAGAATTCGGGCTCACCACGGATGAACGCTTTCGTTCCATCGATCGGATCAACGACCCAGACCCGTATTTTGCGAAGCCGATCCAGATCGTCCGGCGACTCCTCCGACAACCATCCATCGAGAGGAAACGCCGACTGCAGGCGAGATTGGAGAATCTGATTTACGGCCAGGTCTGCCGAAGTCACCGGCGAATGATCCAGCTTCTTGATCGTCTCAAATCCTTCGACGGCGTAGCGTAACGCTTCCGTCCCGGCCGCTCGGATCGCCTCGATCAAGACATTCAGTTCGTCATCCCAAGCCATGACACGAGAGTACCAAGCCTTGAGGCGGAAGAAAAGAATCGATCTCGTACGCACCTTGACCTGGCATGAGAATGTGCGTACAAGCTCGCTACCATGAAGCTGGTTCAGAAGCGGTCAAAGAAGACCGGGCTGTCGCCCGGGACACTCATCCATATCGGTGAGACGCGAACCAACCCCGTTCGCATTACGCTGTTCAGTTACGCCGGCGCACGGTGCGAGGAGCGCGTCGTCACGGACGTCAATGAGCTCCGACCGCCTGTCGATGAGACGGTCGCCTGGGTCAATGTCGGTGGTGTCCATCAGATCGACGTCCTGGAAGCCTTCGGGAAACATTTCAACCTTCACCCTCTTCTGCTGGAAGACATTGCGAATACCGATCAGCGTCCCAAGCTCGACGACTATGACACCTATTTCTTTCTCGTGATGAAGATGCTCACGACCACTGATCAAGGAGACATTCTGGTCGAGCAGATCAGTTTTGTCATGGGGCGCAATTATGTTCTCTCGTTCCAGGAGAATGGGACCGATGTGTTTAACTCGGTTCGGGATCGCCTTAAGGGCGGCAAGGGCCGCCTCCGGCAAAACGGTTCGGACTATCTTCTGTATGCGCTCATCGATGCCGTGGTCGACCAGTATTTCGCCGTTCTCGAAATGCTCGGCGAACGGATTGAATCGCTGCAGGAGCGGGTGGTGGCCGATCCGAAGCCGGAGACGCTCAGGGACATTCACGCGCTGAAACGGCAGTTGTTATTCGTGCGCCGAGCCATCTGGCCGTTGCGGGAAGCGATCAACAACCTGTCTCGTTCGGACTGCCCTTTTCTGCATGAGCCCACCAGGGTGTTTTTCCGAGATGTCTATGACCATGTGGTGCAGATCGTCGACACGATCGAGACGTTGCGTGAAATGGTCTCGTCGAGTCTGGATATCTATCTCTCAAGCGTCAGTTATCGGCTGAACGCCGTCATGCGAGTGCTGACGGTGATTACCACGATTTTCATGCCGCTCAGCTTCATCGCCGGCATCTATGGCATGAATTTCGAGTACATGCCGGAGCTGAAATGGCACTGGGGTTACCCGATGGCGCTGGGGATCATGGGAATGGTGGCGGTGATCATGCTTGTGGGGTTCCGTCGAAAAAAGTGGCTATAAAGGAGTCGGCCCGACCTATTCTTGGATTTCTACTTGATCCACGAAATAGGTGGTCTCACCGAAGCAGGTGGTCGGAATATAGCGATACTCTTTATAATGCAGGATCACTCGTTTTCCCATTACCGCTGACAATTGTGTCGCGACCTTGTCGTCCCAGATCGTGAATTGCCAGAGGACGGGGGCCGTGCCCGGCACGGTCGTCATCGCCAATTCCCCTTCATAAGACTTGCAGAGCCAACCTTTCTTGGAGAATTTCTGAATGTAGCCGGCTCGGCTCCCATCGGAATAGGTCCAATTGAAGGCAACGGTCAGGTAGGCGGCGCCTACGAAAAACACGATGGTCAAGAACAGCTTCGGGATAGAAGACCAGCGCATCGGCATCTTCTCCGCTATGAGCGCAGATCAGTGAACAGCCAAGGCGCCTCGGCCTTTCGACGGATCTCATAGGCCGTGATCGCCTTCTCATGCTGGAGCGTAAGGCCGATCGAATCCAGCCCTCGATACAGGCAATCCTTTCGGAAGGGGTCGATCTCAAACCGATACGTGGTTCCGTTCGGGGTGGTCACTGTTTGGTGCCCCAAGTCTACGGCGAGCCGGTAGCCTTCGGTGTCCATCACGTCCTTCATGAGCGGGAGCACTTCCTCCGGTTTCAACACCACGGGAAGGATGCCGTTTTGAAAACAGTTGTTGTAGAAAATATCCGCGAAGCTCGGAGCGATGATGCACCGGAATCCTTGATCCAACAACGCCCACGGGGCGTGCTCACGGGATGAGCCGCAGCCGAAATTGTCGCGGGTCAAGAGGATCGACGCGCCCTGATACCGGGGCTGATTTAAAAAGAAGGAGGGATCAGGCGAGCCATCCTTGAGTTTCCGCCAGTCAAAGAACAACCCCTCGCGCAATCCCGTGCGCTTGATGGTTTTGAGAAACTGCTTCGGAATGACCTGGTCGGTGTCGACGTTCACACGATCCAGCGGAGCGACAAGACCGGTCAGTGTGGTGAAGGGTTCCATAATATCCAATCAGACGATAGGTAAATGTTGTACTCGAAGGGCCTTGCGCGATCAGCTCCAGTGGCGGATATCGACAAAATGTCCTTCAATGGCTGCGGCGACTGCCATGGCCGGAGATACCAAGTGAGTCCGCCCGCCCGCTCCCTGGCGACCTTCAAAATTCCGGTTGCTCGTGGAGGCGCACCGCTCGCCAGGCTTCAGGACATCGGCATTCATGGCGAGACACATGCTGCATCCGGCCTCCCGCCACTCGAACCCGGCCTCGCGGAAGACTCGGTCGAGGCCTTCCGCCTCCGCCTGTTGCTTGACGAGCCCTGATCCAGGCACCACCATGGCGTGGACGGTCTTTGCGACCTTCTTGCCCTTTGCGAAGCCGGCCGCGAGGCGAAGATCTTCGATCCGTGAGTTCGTGCATGAGCCGATGAAGACCTTGTCAATTCGAATATCCGTAATCGGCATATTGGGTAAAAGCCCCATGTAGGCCAACGCCCGCTCGGTGGCATTCTTTGTCTTCTCGTCGGACATCGTTCGAGGGTCCGGAACGTTCTCGTCCACACCGATGACCATACCGGGACTGGTGCCCCAGCTGACCTGCGGCGCGATCTGTTCCGCTTGCAGGATGACCGTTGAATCATACGTCGCGCTCGCATCCGTCTTGAGTGTTTGCCATACCTGGACGGCCTGTTCAAAGAGCGCTCCCTGTGGGGCGAGCGGCCGGCCTTTGATGTACGCGAACGTCTTGTCGTCGGGAGCGACGATCCCTGCACGGGCTCCCCCCTCGATCGACATGTTGCACAGGGTCATCCGACCTTCCATGCTGAGCGCGCGAATGGCGGAGCCGGTGTATTCGATCACGTAGCCCGTTCCTCCGGCCGTGCCGATCTTCCCGATGATCGCAAGAATAATATCCTTGGCCGAGCAGCGGTCGGAAAGGGCCCCATCGACGCGTATCTCCATCGTCTTGGGCCGCTTCTGTAATAAACATTGCGTGGCCAAGACGTGCTCTACTTCGCTGGTGCCGATACCGAATGCCAAGGCTCCAAACGCCCCGTGAGTCGATGTGTGGGAGTCGCCGCACACGATTGTCGTTCCGGGGAGGGTGAATCCCTGCTCGGGGCCGATCACATGCACGATGCCTTGGCGGATGTCGCTCATGTTGAACAGGGTGATGCCGAAGTCCTTGCAGTTATCTTCGAGTGTTTGAATCTGAAGCGCGCTCACTTGATCGGCGATGCCCAGCCGCCGGTCCGTGGTAGGCACATTGTGATCCGGCACAGCAAGTGTTGCCGCCGGTCGCCGTGGGCGCCGCCCTGAAAGCTTCAACCCCTCGAACGCCTGGGGAGACGTCACTTCATGCACCAGCTGGCGGTCGATATAGAGCAGCGTCGTTCCGTCGGCTTCCGCCCGTACGACATGGGAATCCCAGATTTTGTCGAACAGTGTCTTGCCCGTCATCAGTACCCCTGGTTGTTTCAGATGAGAGCGCCATTATACAGAGAAGTCCCATGGTCTTGACAAGGTGCCCGTGAAGCTTGCCCTGCCTCGCGAGTCGTGGTACCACCTCCCCGATGAACACGGCACAGTGGGACAACTCGGGGATCGTGGAATGGAGTCAGCAGCTGTTGGACAGCTATCGCCGTTGGATGGGAAAAGAATTGATCGAGCGGGCCGGTGACGCGAGACGACAGGCACGTACGTTGTTCGAGGCATCTTTTATCGTCGTGTCTCATGGCGTGGAGCTGGACCCGATCTTGAACTATGGCAATCAGGCGGCCTTGAGCTTATGGGAGCTCTCCTGGGATCAATTCATCAAGACGCCGTCGCGACTTACGACCGAGCCAGGTAACCGCGCCGAGCGAGAATGGATGTTGGAGCACGCCAAGATCAATGGGTACTTCGACGGATATCGAGGGGTCAGAATTTCATCGACCGGCCGGCGTTTCCTTGTCGAGCGGGCGTTGATCTGGAATGTGATCGATTCCGCGGGGACGCCGATCGGTCAAGCAGCTACCTTCTCACAGTGGTCGAAGGTGCCGTGAGAAGGCAACCTTACCGATCGGCAACCGATTCTGCGGCTCACCGTCGTTCATAGCTCTCTCCATTGCTGATCGTGGAGCTCTCGCCACTGTTGTTCGCCCCGTTCGATGCGCTCCACTCTGAAACGGACATAGGTCTTGCGGAAGCGGCGCGTTATCGAGACAGGGCTGACCGTCAGAGCCACGCGAGGCAGTTCCAACAGACTTTCAACCAGCGACCCTTTTGGAGCTGAAGAGAAGAGCACACTCACGCCTGTGTAGGACATATCTTTCAACCTTCCGGTCCGCAAGGATGTCGAGGAACTCAATCGACAAGAGGTTTCGTGGAGAATACGTGGAATCCGGCGTCGCTCCCATGAATAGGATCGCCAAGGAGCCGTGACGGCGACAAGCAGCGATCGCAAACTGCTCGCGATGCCGGGTTGGAACCGATAGCTCTCTGCCCACGCAGCAGGATCACCGAAGATCTTATCGACGAGTGTGTGTCGGGTCGTCCTATCCAGACCGATAAATTGAAGTGCGGCCACCATATCACCGGACGGCAATCGTTCTTGCCTGATGAGGCGGCCGGTCAATCGAACGATGGCGCCCTGGGACGACGTCAGAAGCAGTGAGACGCTTTCCAGTGCGGTAAAGAGCGGATGCTCCAACGATAGCGCGGCACCATGTTCGTTGATGTTGAGAATACGCGCAGAGACGGGGGCATCGTCCACAAACACCTCGCTCACGAAATCTCGGTTGAGCCGAAATGCCCGCCGGCCCTGTGTTTGCTCATTGGCGACGAACATGGCTATGGTCAACAGTGCGAGATTGACGCATCCCCATAGAAGGCTGACCGGAAGACCGGGATCTCCTGTGCCGTGTCGAAGGTCCCGAATTCCAACCATCACACCGGCAATCAACAAGCCAAACGTCAGCAAGTGCGGCCATGCCAACATCAATTCGGCGGAAGTGTTTTTCTCGATGCGCTGTCCTTTCGGTGTCACCTCGAAGGGACGCTCTTTATGCGGAGCGACGAGGGCGCTGAGCGCGACTGCGCTGAGCGCGAAACACATGGCGATTTCATAGATGTCCGACCAAAACGGATTGCGCGAGCCGCTGCTGACAGGCCGCATCGCTAACGCCGCCGCGATGTAGAAAGAAAAGAAGTGAAGACCTAACAGCATCACGTTTGCCTGAATCGGCGGCGTATGGAACAAAAGACTCGACAGTGGGGCGATCAGGCAAATGATGCGTGGAAGACCGAAGAAGAAATAAAAGATCGATCCGAAGTAATCCAGTCGCTGTGACAGCGTGAGGCCGCGCTTTGTCAGCGGGTTGTCGCGCAGAAGCATTTGGATGCAGCCGATGGCCCAACGCTTCCGCTGCTTCAGGTATCCTTCGAACGTCTCCGGCATCAGACCAGCGGACAGGACGCGATTGAGGTAGCAGGACGTATATCCTTGTGCATGCAGGTTCATGCTGGTGTGGATGTCTTCGGTGATGGTCTGGGTCTGAAAACCGCCGATCTCCTCCAGCGGTTGCCGGCGGAACAGGCCACCGCTGCCTGCGAAGAAGGCGCTGTTGTGCGCATCACGGCCCGCTTGCAACGAGCGGAAGAACAGTGCTTGCTCGTTCTTGACGAGATCTCCGATACGCAGGTTTCGTTGAAAAATGTCGGGATTGTAGAAGTGGTGAGGAGTCTGAACGATGGCCACTTTGGGATCATCGAAGAATCCAATGGTCTCTTTGAGGAACGTACGGGCAGGGATATGGTCGACATCGAACACGGCGACGAGGTCGCCGTCAGTCAAGTGAAGCGCATGGTTGAGGTTGCCGGCCTTGGCGTGGCGGGGATAATCCGGGCGCCTGATGTATCCACAGCCCAGTGCGGTCGCCAACTGCTTGGCTGCCAGACGATGGCCGTCATCGAGCACGTACACCTTGAACCGATCCTTGGGGTATTCTTGCGATAGGCATCCCATCACGGTTTGCCGTAGGAGCGACAGGGGTTCATTTACAACGGTGACCAGAATGTCCACCGTGGGATACGTTGTAATCGGCGCCGGGGAACGGTCCGTCGGTGACCAGGACTGATAGGTGAAGAAACAAAATTGGCAGAGCCCATACAGTTCCGCCAGGAACACAATCCAACCCACGGTGATACTATTTACATCATCAGTCGGTAACGTGTAGAGCGCCCGCCAGACCATATAACGGACGTATAACAGGAGGCTCAGGCCCAGGACCCAGCGACGCCCCCGGTTCTCTTTGAGGAGAAGACCAATAATCAGGAGGACTAGAGCGGAAACACCTGCTGCAACCGGTGTGTCGAAAAATGTGTCGACCAGCCTCATTTATGAATGTTCCTGGGGGCCGAAGTTTTTTGCGGTTCTGTGGTGGGTACCACCGTATTACCGGAGGGTCAGCCTGACTATCCTACGGAGGAGGCACGGTCTTTTGAGGGGGCATCCGACGGACCGATTGATGAAATGAGGGGCTTGTGCCGCCAATAGGTATGTTTTTCAATGGATTAGGAAGTCAGGTCCAGAGCTCGAGCGGACCATGGTTCGCGATGCCCTGAAGCAGGTCCTGTGTGGAGAGAATGCCGACTAGGTGACGGTCATGATCCAAGATGGGAACCGCATGAATCTGTTCATCCAACATGACGCGGGCGATTTCTCGGATCTCCGTGGTGGGTGTTGCGGAGATAACTCGGGAAGTCATGATTTCGGCTAATCGCCTCGTTGAAGCCTGCCTCTTGTCGGCCGCTGTGATCAGCTCCGGCACATGATCGAGCAGATCACGATAAGAAATCATGCCGACCAGTGTGGCATGCAGCGAAGTGACGGGAATATGATGGAATCCTCGGTGTGACATGATGCCCCAGGCATCGAGCAACGTACTGTCGGACGGAAGTGAAAGGACCGGGGCTTTCATCAAATCCCGCGCCAGGATCGCCGGTTTCGGATGTGGCCGTTCGAGGTTCTGTTGTTGATACGCAGTTTGCGCGGCTAAGGCTGAGTGATCCAAAGACGCTGAGTGTTGACCATGATGTTCCCGATCTCCAACCGATTCGGCGCGGGTAGGCCGAGGGTCTGTCGTTTTGGTCGGGTAGGTCTCTACGATTCCATTGACCGCCAAAATGATGGACATGATGTAGTTCCTCGACTGCTGTATCGGCACTTTCGGGAAATACTTAAGCGAGGTCGGGGCACGGAGCCCCTCCGGCGAAACAAGGGGCACGAGCAGGCGAGGCTACATGCAACAGAATCGATTCGACGAGTGTCTTGGATTTCTCAAGGATTCCGAGGCCAAGAGGTGGTAGTCCAGAGAAACGAGCCTTGTCATCTCGTGGTCTGAATTAGTGTCGCCGATTCCTTCGACAGGGGCACTTCCAATTCGGTTGCTTCCGTTTTGACCCCTATGTTATAAGAATCGCCGCGCGAGGTGTTACAAGTCGGCAATACTCTATAGATAATGACAAGGGTGCACATTACAAAAGCCTTCACGTCCTCCAAACTTTAGCGTCATATATTCACAAGCCTCTATTTATCTCTTCTTTTCTTGCAAGGGGGGTAGTCATGGGCAAGATGATATTGTCGGTCTTTTTCGGCCTTGGAATGGTGCTGGCTGGGGCTTCGGGTTCGTACGCGCTTCAAGCAGGTGGTGTCGAGATCGGTGATCTGGAAACTGGATCTGTCGTCGGGCAGCCGTTTAAGGAACTGAGTGTCGATGCCGCGTTCTACGCCATCGAGATAGGTAACATGAAGACCTGGTATCCTCCCACGACGGTCATCGATTTTAAGACACGTCCAGGTTCACCGGTTCTTTTGAAGGTGACGAACAATGCGACAGCTGAACATGGGTTTCATCTGAGCGCCGCCGTGAATCAATCGGCACCGACTGTTCTGGATACAAAGCTGGTGCTCAAGCCCGGGGAGACGCGGTACATCGGCGTTCCGACCAGCGATTTGTTTTATGCGGCAGGGAGCGTCCTCGAATATCGTTGCCACTTGCATCCGGGCCACGTCGGCGGCAAGCTGGTGATGTTGAAATAGTGCGCCGCGTTTCGAGTCGATTGAAAGGCTTCGGTGAAGATCACTGAGGCCTTTCTTTTTAGACGCGACAGAGTCAAAAACAAAAGGCCCCGGTTCTTGAAGAACCGGGGCCTTTTGCGGTGCACATCAGCAGCAGGTCAGTTTCTTACCCCACTCCACACTTTGGCGGGATCTATCGATTTATCGGGATTCAGAGTCTTTGCTCTTTCCAGAAGCACATCCGTTGTTTCAGGATAGAGGGGGTCAGAAATACAGCAATTATCAACGGGGCAAACCGCGGCACATTGGGGTTCATCAAAGTGACCAACACACTCGGTGCAGCGGTCATGCGCGATTACGTAAATATTGTCGCCGACACCTTGCCCATCGCCGACGTGATTGCCTTTGCTCTCCGCGTCGCTCCTGGTTTCAAAGATCGCTTCATTCGGGCATTCCGGCAGGCAAGCCCCGCAAGAGATGCATTCGTCCGTAATCAATAAAGCCATGACCCAAGCCTCCTTCTCACTCCAAAGGACTATACAATATTGACAAGCTCGCGCCGCTGCCACCATAGTGCTCACGGTATCGTGGTGAGTGGGCGCGGACCGGCATTTTATTCTGCGATTCTTTTCCAAGTCAACAGAACGCAATCCGGTCAGAAGGCCTAGATCGCCAATGCGCATGGGCCATTGGGCTCAGTGAAGAACAAATCATTACTCTTCTCCATGTCAACCGGTCAGACTCAAGCGAACAATCGAGAACAGAGGAAGAAGCGGATCATCATGATGGTCCTGCTCGCCCTCCTTCTGATGAGCGCTTCAGTTTTTCTCGTTGAGCGTAAAGAATCGAGCATCATTGTCGTGACGTTCCCCAGCGGAGTCGAGCTGGAAGCTGAAGTGGCGGATACCCCGGAGAAGTTGCTCTTTGGACTCGCCTTTCGCGATGCATTGCCTCCAAATAGCGGCATGCTTTATATCTTTGAACAAAACGGTCTGCATCGCGTCACGACCAAGGAATATCGATTTCCCATCGACATTCTCTGGGTGGACGAAAGCCATCATGTGGTGCACATGCTGGAGCATGCGGAACCATGCGCCAAAGATCCGTGCCCATTGTACGGACCACCGCCGGAAGACGCTCGCTATGTGATCCAGACGGAATCGGGGTTCATCAAAAAGGCTGGAGTTGCAAAAACCGACGAACTCAAGTACGCCCTTCGCCTGTAGGCGTTGAGGCGCGGGAAAAGGATAGAATCACGATGGATGAGTTTCACAAGGTTGCACAGATCGAAGAATTGCCTCCGGGAAAGTCAAAGATCGTCACAGTCAATGACCGGCCGATTGCCTTGTTCAACATTGAGGGGAAATTTTACGCCATCCATAATAGCTGTCCCCATGAGGGAGGCCCGCTTATTGAGGGGAGGCTCAAGGGATATGTCATTGCCTGCCCTTGGCATGATCTCGCCTTTGATATCCGCAACGGGCAGGGCACCGACGGCGGCGGGTATTGTGTGGGAAGCTACGAAGTTCGGGTGGATGGAACCGATATCATGGTCGGTCCTCGGCGGAGAGTATAAGACGAGAGATCCAGCGTAACGAGTGTCTTTGCGTACGAGGATAGAGACATGAATGTTTCCGGTACCGATCACAGCCAAGCATTGGACAGCAGCGACTGCCGCAAGGTCACGGTCGACCGGCCATTTGTCATTCATCTATGGGAAGATCGGACGAGAGGCGAGCAGTGGGTGCCGTCCTATGACACGAAAGGACTCGCTCTCCTCAGTGATGAGTTCCTCCAAATTGCGAGCAATAATGCAGTGGAAAATGGACAGCGAATCTTTGAGTTCAAAGCCGTGCAGCCGGGGGTGTATCAGCTGGTGTTTGAAAAACGGATGGGGTGGAAATTTACCGCGGAAGATCGTCGGCTGTTCAGAATAGAGGCGGAACCTCTACCCGGGAAATGAGCGATGCCTGATATCGCCTTTATCAACGGTCGCTTTCTTCCGTGGCAGGAGGCCACCGTTTCCATCGATGATCGAGGCTTTCAATTCGGAGATGCCGTCTACGAAGTCATTCGGACTTATCGAGCGGTTCCTTTCGAAGTGGGAGCGCATCTTGACCGACTTGAGCGGAGTGCAAATGAACTCTCTATTCTTCAGCCGTATACCAGAGCGTCATGGATACAGTGGATTCAACACGGACTCAGCCTAGCCGGATATCGGGATGCCAAGATTTATATCCAGATTACCAGAGGGGTGGCTCCTCGGGAGCATCGCTTTCCTTCCGACAGCCGTCCGACAGTCGTCATGACGATCAGAGAGTTTCATCCCCTGACTCCCGAGATACGTCACGCCGGCGTGACGGCATGTACGCGGGAAGATCTACGATGGGGGCGGTGCGACATCAAAAGCGTCAATCTGCTGGCCAACGTGCTTGCGCGTGAAGAGGCGAAAAAAGCGGGAGTCTTCGAAACAATTTTGGTTCGAGACGGTCTCGTGATGGAAGGTGCCCTGAGCAATGTCATGGCCATTCAAGACGAAGTGATCGTGACGGCTCCGGAAGGGCCTCGAATTTTGTCCGGTGTCACAAGAGCAGTGGTGTTGGAGTTGGCGAAGAAGGAGACCATCGCCATCGAAGAGCGATTTATTCCAGTCGAGTCTCTGTACTCGGCAGACGAGGTGTTTCTGACTGGAACCACGCTCGAAGTCCTTGGGGTTGTCCGAGTCGATGGGAAAACCATCGGCTCTGGCCGACCGGGCCCGATCACGAAGACGCTGGCTGCTCGATGGGCGCTGTTGACCGGCTAGTGCTCTTGCTTTGCTCCGGGGTGCGTGGTATGGTGCTCCCTCTGTAAGTGGGCTCAAGCCCACTTTTTTGTTTGGACACATGTCAAGGGAAAATAGGTTGAGCATACCGGGTGGTGGTCTGCAACCGGTTGCCGACCGGTTGCACGGGATCATTGCACCGATCTTATGGACGCTCGGACTAGAGTTGATTGACGTGGTGTGTGTGGGACGAGGTCCTCGCTCGGTCGTTCGTGTGCTCATCGATAAGCCGGGCGGAGTCACCATAACAGACTGTGAGCAGGCACATAAAACCTTAGGGCCGGCACTCGACGTGGCCGATCCGTTCCCTCACGCATATACCCTTGAAATCTCTTCGCCAGGTTTGGATCGGCCCTTTAAACGGCTACAGGACTATCAGCGAGCAATCGGAAAAGAGGTCAGTGTCAAGCTTCGACAACCACTCGAAGGTCAATGGAAGATCGCCGGGCAGCTGATACGGGCGGATGAGCAGGTGATCGTGCTGGCTGTCGCCACAACACGGAACCCTCAGACGATCGAATTAGACCGAGAGATGATTGCGGAGACAAAGCTGGTCGTGAAGATTTAGTGCGCGAGGTAGGTCATCGTGTGTGGTCACCGGATGCAGGAGCGTAAGGTATGAACCGAGAACTGATTTCAGTGATCGACGAAATCGGGCGCCAGAAAGGAATCGACAAGGCCCGCGTCATCGGGGCCATCGAGTCCGCCCTGCAGACCGCCGCCAAGAAGCGTTTCGGCCAGGCCGAAAATATTCAGGTGGAGATCGATCCCAAGACCGGAGAAATTTCTGTCGTCTCCAAAAAGACGATCGTGGAAACCGTCAGCAATCCCAAAGCGGAGATCTCGCTCCAGGAAGCTCGTCAGTACGACAGTGAAGCCGAAGTGGGCGATGAAATCGGATCGCTGATCGAAATGAATGAACTGGGGAGAATTGCCGCCCAAACCGCGAAACAAGTCATTTTTCAAAAGGTTCGCGAGGCGGAATGGGAGGCCGTACAAAAAGAATACTCAACGCGTCAAGGGGATCTGGTCACCGGCATTATTCTCGGTATGGAGCGCCGAAACTACCTGGTCGATCTGGGGAAAACGGAGGCCATCCTGCCGATTCAAGAGCAGATTCCGCGCGAAACCTATCGGCGCGGCGATCGTGTGAAGGCCATGTTATTGGAAGTCCGTCGTACTCCGAAGGATGTTCAGGTTATTTTGTCTCGCAGCCACCCCCAATTCGTGGCCAAGCTGTTTGAACTCGAAGTGCCGGAAGTCATGGAAAAAATCATCGAGATTAAATCGGTGGTTCGAGAGCCGGGAGATCGAACGAAGATCGCTGTGACCTCACGGGAAAAAGCCGTGGATCCGGTGGGAGCGTGCGTCGGCATCAAGGGATCCCGCGTGCAGGCCGTGGTCCGTGAGTTACGTGGCGAGAAGATCGACATCATTACCTGGACGCAGGACCCGCGAGTCTTCATTGCCGAAGCGTTGAACCCCGCGACGATCGAAAAAGTCGGTATTGACGAAGAAAAAAAATCGGCGCTCGTCGTCGCAGCAGACTCGCAACTGTCGCTGGCGATCGGCAAGAACGGCCAGAACGTCCGATTGGCGGCGCGCTTAACCGGCTGGAAAATCGATATCATCAGCGCAACCGAATACGAAAAGGAAAAAGTCGAACGAGATAAGGAAATCAAAGCGGCGCTTGCAGAGGAAGCCGAGGCGCAACGGCTGCAAGAAGAAGCTCGGCAAGCCGCCAGAGCCGAGGAAGCGACGAGCGGATAGAGCACGGGACTGTCTGATGACCATGCGTGTATACGAACTCGCGAAGAAGTTAGGAATGGAGAATCGTGTGCTCATCCCCGAGCTCAAAAAGATCGGGGTATCAGTCACGTCTCATAGCAGCACTCTGGACGATGACATCGTTCAAAAAGTGTTGGATAAGCTTGCCCCGAAATTGAAAGGTCAGGGAACAGGGGCCGAGGGGGAGTCTGGTGTCAGATCCATTCAGGATGCGGCTCACGGCAAAGCCGTGACGGCCAGGAGCCAGCCCGCAGAAGAACCGCCGAAGCCTGACAAGCGCCGTATTCTGATCAAGCGAAAGAAAGAGGATGAACCGCTCGAGGTCGTTTCCCCCGCTACGGTTTTTGAAGGCGACCGTTCGGTGCAGTCCGCGGTGGTAACCGCGACACCTGTTCCATCCGTGTCTCCTGAGCATCCCGTTCTCGGCGGAGCGGTCGATCATAGCTCTCGAACAGAGGAAGTTCCAGATGAGATCGTACCACCGGCTCCCGCTCCGGTCGTTTCCAAGCCGGAAGAGATGCCGCCGAAGCCGACGCTAGCCCCACCCACTGTCGTGGCGGCGACTGTAGAGCCGGTGACGGGCAAAAAGAAGAGTATGGCTTTCGAGGCCATCCAGGCCGAGGGGCAAAAGGACAAACTCAAGAAAGTACGAAAGCCGACTCGTCCACGAGACGAGCAGCAGGATGTGAAATTTCGCGAGGACGCCGCCCGCTGGCAGGATCTTCGCGCGATTCCTTTACAGCGACGCGATGACCGGTCCAAACATGTGCACCATAGCACGCCGGCAGAAATCACCAAGCCACGTCGGAAAAGTGTCAAGGTCACCCCGCGGACGACGGTGAAGGAATTTGCCGAGTTGATCGGTCAGCGGCCGGCGGACATCGTTCGAAAGCTGATGGATATGGGCCAAATGCTGACATTCCATCAGCCGATGAATCTGGACGCCGCATCAATTTTTGCCGAGGAAAGTGGTGTGAAGATTGAAATAGCAGTCGAGAAGGTGGGCGAGGAGTTGCTGCAAGATGTGGTTGAAGCAACTGGTAAGGAACGGGCTGAACCTCGACCGCCCGTCGTCACCATCATGGGCCACGTCGATCACGGGAAGACGTCCTTGCTGGATGCGATTCGACAAACAAAAGTGGCCGAAGGTGAGGCCGGCGGCATTACCCAACATATCGGAGCCTACACGGTCTCAGTCCGCGGGAAACAAGTCACGTTTCTGGACACTCCCGGCCATGAAGCCTTTACCTCGATGCGAGCGCGCGGAGCCAAGATCACGGATATCGTCATTTTGGTTGTCGCAGCCGACGATGGAGTCATGCCGCAAACGATCGAAGCGATCCATCATGCCAAGGCGGCCGGCGTTTCACTGATCGTGGCGATGAATAAGATCGACAAACCCACCGCGAACCCTGACCGTGTCAGAAATGCCCTCTCGGAGCATGGTTTGATCTCGGAAGCATGGGGCGGTGATACCATCATGGTGGAGGTGTCCGCCAAGCAGAAAACGGGACTCGATACGCTCCTCGAGATGATTCTCCTTCAGGCCGAGGTGCTGGAACTCAAAGCGGATCCACACCGACAGGCGAAAGGCACCGTCATCGAAGCCAAGATTGAACGCGGGCGAGGACCGGTGGCGACGGTACTGGTCCAGAGCGGGACTCTCAGGGTGGGAGACGCCTATGTCGTGGGATCGTTCAGCGGGCGTGTCCGGGCTCTCATTAATGATCGTGGCGAGAAAACGCAGGAGGCGGGACCATCCATTCCAGTGGAAATGATTGGATTGCCAGGGGTGCCATCTGCGGGAGATGTGTTCCATGTCGTCTCCAACGAGAGAGTCGCCCGAGAGATTGCTGAAGAGCGAGCTCAAAAGAGACGGGCTGCAGAGCTGACCGGCCCGGCCAAAGTCACCCTGGATGATCTCTTCGCGAAGATTCAAGAGGGGTCGGTGAAAGAATTGGCCATCGTCATCAAGGCCGACGTACAAGGATCGTCGGAAGCGTTGGCCGGCGCCGTCGAAAAGCTGTCAACAGACGCCGTCAAACTCCGTGTGATTCATAACGGAGTTGGAGGAGTCATGGAATCCGATGTGCTGCTGGCCGCTGCGTCGCGAGCCATCATCATCGGCTTCAACATCAGGCCCGAGCCCAAGGCAACCGCCTTGGCTGAGCAGCAGGGCGTTGACATCAGGCTCTACACGATCATCTATGACGCCATTGCCGATATTAAGGCTGCGATGGAAGGCTTGCTCGAACCCACGCTGAAAGAGCGCGTCCTCGGAAGAGCCGAAGTCCGGCAGGTGTTTACGATTCCGAAGGTGGGTCCTGTCGCGGGATCATACGTCGTCGATGGGACGATCTCCCGCTCAAGCGCCGGGGTCCGGGTGATACGGGACAACGTCGTGGTGTATCAGGGCAAGCTTGCCTCCTTACGGCGGTTCAAGGACGACGTGCGTGAAGTTCAACAAGGATATGAATGCGGTTTGAGCATCGAAAACTTCAATGATATCAAATCCGGTGATATCGTCGAGGCCTATGCCATCGATAAAATCGCTGCGAAGCTCTAGCGGGATCTCAAGACGTTCATGATGAGAGTATCCTTCGATCCAAAGCCGGAACAGCTCCTAAGACGAAATCGGTGAGCGTAATGAAGTGCCGGGTGTGAATGAGCGGTTGATATGGTCGTGGGGCTCTGTACGGTCGAATTATTCATCGCAGGAAGCCAATCGCTGAAAGATAAACGGCAGGTGATTCACGGGCTGAAAGATCGACTTCGGGGGAAGTTTAACCTTTCCATCGCTGAAGTCGACGGTCAGGACCTCTGGCAGAAGGCGATCCTGGGAATGGCGTGTGTCGCCAATGACGGGAGTTACGTGAACCAAGTCCTCGAACAAGCGTTGAATGTGATCAAGAGCATGCCGGCGGTCGAAGTGGTGCGAACCCAACGGGAATTGCTCTAAATCCCTCACGATGATCGCAATGGTCTCGGCCGGAATAGATAAGATGTCAAAGGCAACATACAAGCGGGCAGATCGGGTCGCCGATCAGATCCGAATGGAAGTGGCCGACATTCTCATGCGAAAAATCAAGGATCCCCGGGTGCATGATGTGACCGTGACCGACGTCGAACTGACAGGGGATTTGCGCATTGCGTATGTCTTTGTCACGACTATGGAAACGGGTGACGCTGAGCGAGAGATCTTCGCCGGACTCTCAAAAGCCAGTGGATTTGTGCGGGCGGAGTTAGGTCGGCGACTTTCTCTCCGCTACCTTCCGGATGTGATCTTTAAGAGGGATGTCAGTGGACCACGCGGTGATCGCATCATGCAGTTATTGGAAGGTTTACACGGGGACTCCGAGCAGCAGCAGACACCTGAATTGCCGAGCGACAAGGAGAGGACAGCAGACTCATAAGGTATGAACACGGCAGGAGTTAAGATCGACCAAGAGGACGCTATTGAGGGAGTCCTCATTCTCAATAAAGAAGCCGGCTGGACTTCACACGACGTGGTAGCCAAGGTACGGAGGCTGCTGGGAGAAAGCAAGGTCGGCCATGCCGGGACGTTGGATCCCGGTGCCACGGGTGTCCTCCCCATCCTTGTCGGGCGTGCCACCAGAATTGCTGAGTATCTAGTTGATTGGGATAAGGAATACCGTGCCGTCCTGCGCCTTGGGGAAACGACTGATACCCAGGATGCGTCAGGCCGAGTGTTAACGAAGGCCGATCCATGCGACATCAGTGTGGATGCGATTCAGACGGTCCTCGCTGGCTTTCGAGGAGTACAACGACAACTCCCACCGATGTATTCAGCCGTCAAAGTCGGTGGGCAGCCGCTTTATAAGGCAGCCAGAGCGGGCAAGACGATTGACAGATCGGAGCGGTCGATCACGATTCATCAACTGGAGATCGTGGCCGTTGACGGACGTGACGTGACCTTGCGTATCGTGTGTTCAAAGGGAACGTATGTGCGCACATTGTGTGCCGATATCGGCCATACTCTGGGAGTCGGTGGTCATCTCTACGCGCTTGAGCGGCGTCGTGTTGGACCCCTCTTGATCGAACATGCATTGACGATCGATCAGATCACAAGCCATCTGACGGCGGAAACTCTCCGAACGCAGTTCATTTCGTTGGACCAACTCTTGTTCCAGCTCCCAGCCGTGGTCGTGAACGATGAGCAGGCCCAACGTGTTTTGCATGGATCTCCTGTGTCTCCCAAGGGAATCGGGCAACTGTCGTCAACGCCCTGCCCGGTTTCTGTGCGGTTGAAGAACGAGGCTGGTCAGCTGTTGGCGATTGGAACGCACGATAGAGGCGGAGTGGGGGCGATTAGAATTCGTAAGGTACTGAGTCTCTCGAGTCATTAAGGTGGAAGGAGCAGCGATGGCACTTTTGAAAGAAGCAAAGACGGAACTCATCAAGCAATATCAGCAACATGACAAGGATTCCGGATCCCCGGAAGTTCAGATTGCTGTGTTGACCAACCGAATCACGTACCTCACCGAGCATTTCAAAAGCCATAAGAAAGATCACCACTCGCGGCGTGGATTGTTACAGCTGGTCGGACGGAGACGGCGTTTGTTGGACTATCTCCGCGGCGTGGATGATGTGCGCTATCGAGCCGTTATCGATCGACTTGGCATTCGCAAGTAACCAGTCGTGTCCAAAACGGCGCTTACCCGCGCCATGGTGTAGTTCAAATGTCCCACAGATGAACACCGACATGCGCTCTGACCATGCACTGTTCACTGATGAACGTGTGCGATTCGGTGGAAGGCGTACCGCCGACCCAACATTCCCGGCTGCGTATTGAGCGTTGCCGATCCGAGCGTATCTCAGTGGGCATCTGTGGATCTAACCAGAGGAGACCATAGATGGTACACGTCGTAGAAGTCGAGATTGCAGGTCGGACTCTCCGCCTAGAAACTGGCCGGGTCGCAAAGCAGGCCGACGGATCGATTTGGGCCTCGTACGGTGACACGGTTGTCCTTGCGACAGCCGTGGCCGCGCAAACGGCCAAGCCGGGCATAGACTTTCTTCCATTGACCGTCGACTATCAAGAGAAAGCCTATGCCGCCGGCAAAATCCCCGGTGGCTACTTCAAACGAGAAGGTCGACCGGCTGAGAAGGAAGTGCTGACAAGCCGCTTGATTGACCGTCCGCTCCGTCCCCTCTTTCCAGAAGGCTACTACTTCGAAACGCAGGTCATTGCGTCAGTGCTGTCGGCGGACAAGACGGGTTCTTCCGATGTCATCGGGATTACCGCCGCATCGGCCGCCCTCGCGGTGTCGAATATTCCCTTCAACGGCCCCGTTGCGGGAGTGAAGATCGGCCGAGTCAAGGGCCAGCTCGTCGTCAACCCCGATCTCGAAGCCATGGAGCAGAGCGAACTCCATCTGGTTGTCGCGGGCACGGCGGATGCGGTGATGATGGTGGAGGCGGGAGCCAATGAATTATCCGAGCAGACGATGCTCGAGGCCCTGGAGTTGGCGCACTCTGAAATTAAGAAAATCGTACAGAAGATCGACGAATTGGCCAAGAAGGTCGGCCGAGTGAAACGGGAAGTTGTGGCGGAATCAATCGCACCTGCATTGCAGGCAGACGTCAAGACGTTGGTTGCGCAACCCATTCGTGATGCCATTATGATTTCCAACAAGACGGCCCGCCAAGAACGGTTGGACGAAATCCTGGCCGGCGCGATCACAAAACTGAAGAACCCGGAAGAGTCCTCGAGCGAACGGCACATCAAGATAGTGTTCCATCAATTGGAATACACAGAAGTCCGGAAAATGATTTTGGAGAAACAATCACGCGCCGATGGGCGCGGTCCTGCCGATATCCGGCCGATCAGCTGCGAAGTCGGTGCTCTGCCGCGTGCTCATGGCTCGGCGATCTTTACCCGGGGCGAAACCCAGAGCTTGGCGGTCGTGACGTTGGGGACGACCGACGATGAGCAGCGCATCGATGCCTTGGAAGGGGAATATACTCGCACGTTCATGCTGCATTATAACTTTCCGCCGTTCAGCGTCGGCGAAGCGCGGCCGCTACGTTCGCCGGGCAGACGGGAAGTCGGGCACGGAGCATTGGCCGAGCGGGCGTTGAAACCCGTCATTCCGAACAAGGACGTGTTCCCGTATACGTTACGGATCGTTTCTGAAATTCTGGAATCAAATGGGTCATCCTCGATGGCGACGGTGTGCGGCGGAACGCTGGCCATGATGGATGCCGGTGTTCCTATCAAGGAGCCGGTTGCCGGGATCGCCATGGGGTTGATCAAGGAAGACAACGACGTCATCATCCTGTCGGACATCCTGGGTCTTGAAGATCATTTAGGCGATATGGACTTCAAGGTCTGCGGAACGAAGAACGGAGTCACGGCGTTGCAAATGGACATCAAGATCGGAGGGATTACCACTGCACTGATGCAACAGGCATTGGAGCAAGCCCGCTTGGGACGTCTCCACATTCTCAGCCACATGACGAAGGCTCTGGCCGGTCCCCGCGCCGACCTGTCGCCGTTTGCGCCGCGCATCCATACGATGAAGGTCAAGCAAGATAAGATCAGAGACATTATCGGGCAGGGTGGCAAAACGATTCGCGGAATTCAATCCGATTGCGGAGTCAAGATCAGCGTGGAGGATACCGGTATAGTGACCATTGCCTCCGCGGACGGCGCGTCGCTACAAAAGGCAAAAGACATCATCAGCCGTTTGACTGAGGAAGTCGAAGTCGGAAAAATCTATCTGGGTACGGTGAGAAAGATCATGGACTTCGGCGCATTTGTGGAAGTGTTGCCGGGCACCGATGGGTTAGTCCACATCTCCCAGCTGGCACATCACCGTGTGAAAGCCGTGTCCGACGAAGTGGCCGAAGGCGACCAAATTCTCGTGAAAGTGTTGGAAATCGATAAGCAGGGGAAGATCAGGCTGAGTCGAAAAGAGACCATGCCCGCGCCAGGCAACAGCCCAAAAGATTCATCGAGCGAATAACACTTGTACCGCAAGCTCATCCTCGATAATGGAATTCGCTTGGTCACCGAGCGTATTCCGACACTTAAATCCGTGACGGTCGGTATCTGGGTGAATGCGGGCTCTCGTGATGAGGGCCCCGCAGAGGCCGGATACTCGCACTTCATCGAACACATGTTTTTTAAGGGGACGACCGCGCGCTCTGCGACGGACATCTCTCGAGAAATAGACGCGCTGGGGGGGGAAATGAACGCGTTCACCACGCGTGAAACGACGACATTCTATGTCAAGGTGTTGGATCAACACTTACCCAAAGCGCTGAATCTTCTTTCGGATCTGTTTCTCCGGTCTCGGCTGGGGAAGAAGGAAATTGAAAAAGAAAAGCAAGTGGTGCTCGAAGAGATTCGCATGGTCCAAGACGACCCCGAGGATTTGGTTCAGGAGCTGCATACCAAGTTAGTGATGGGACGACATCCCTTGAGTCGTCCCATCCTTGGGCGGGAGTCGACGATCGCCAGGATCGGGCGGCAGAAGCTCCTTGAGTACATCGACACGCACTACCGTTCCGAAGAGATCGTACTTGCGGTAGCCGGGAATTTCGATCAACAGCAGCTCGAAAAGACCATGGTGCGCACCTTTGGGGGCTATCGTCCTTCACCCCGTGTTGCCCCTCGCAAACGTTGGCCTCCGGAACTATGTGGCGGAGTGATCTTGAAACGAAAGCCATTGGAGCAGGTGCACCTCTGCGTGGGACTCAAGGGTGTTGCGGCCGGTCATAAAGACAGGTATGCGGTCTATGCGTTGAATAGTGTGCTGGGGGGCAGCGTCAGTTCGCGGCTGTTTCAAGAGGTCCGAGAAAAACGCGGTTTGTCCTATTCAATCTATTCATTTTTGTCAGGCTATTCCGATGGCGGGACGATCACCGTGTATGCGGGAACTCAAGCGCGGGAAGTTGAGCGGGTCCTTAATCTGGTCGGTCGCGAGGTCCGGAAATTGGGCAGACAGGGGATCGATCGCGGTGAGCTGAAACGGACCAAGGATCAAATGAAAGGCGGGCTCATGCTGAGCTTGGAAAGTTCGCATAGCCGCATGAATAAACTTGCCAAGGATGAATTGATTGCCGGAGCACACACGACCTTGGAAGATATGATTCAAGAGATCGACGCGGTCACGGAAGAACAAGTATGTCGAGTCGCCCAGGACTTATTTATCCCGGAACGTATGGCATTAACAGGCTTGGGTCCTCTCTCTTCGCGACAGGTGAGTGAGTTGAGTACGGGAATTTCTTAGCTGCTCCTATTCGGATATGCCATTCCGTTCAGGGAGGCTCTCTTAACAGATTGTTTTTTATGAGCATTTAAGGCTCAATGCTTCCTGCTTCAAATCCACCAAACATTCCCTTGACAGGACATCGCAGTTTCAGTACCGTTCGGGTACGATTGTGTCGGTTTCATACCAAATTTTTGCATGAGTATGTAGGATTTCCGAAGACCACTAAACTTTCTGAAGATCTCACTACGTGACATACATTTGGATACGAGAGATGTCTTTCATTAGGGCTATCGGGTTCAATTTGAGAAGGAGGGACTAGGTATGAAGAGGGCTGTCGTTCTAGCTGCCGTGGCAGTTTTTTCAGGATTCGGCTTGCTAGCGGCCGAGTTTTCACTCGCTGACGGTGGTATAGAAAAGCTAGGCATCGCTGACGCCGTCGTCGGAGGGAAACCGCTGAAAGCTGAAGCCGCGACCAAGACGTTGCAAGGCCGAGTTTGGTCGCAGTGGGCGGATAACCCGGACGGAGAACTTTTGTTCGGGATTCAATATTGGAATAGCGGAGAGCCGGGTTCCGGTATGCCCGGCGGTCGATCTTCCACGATGCTTGACGTGAAGCCGCCGGATCCCTTGTTCAGTTGTTGTGCGTGGGGCTTTATGGGCGGTACTGAAAAGAATTCCGCCTATTCGGGTTGGTACCATGCAGCAACCACGGTTCGTCTTGCGGTCAAGGATAAGACTCTCATGGATAAGATCATTAAGGCCTCCCAAGAATTGGTCGCCATGGAGGTTACTCTGGATGGTAGAACCATCACTGACTTCAAGGTGCTGAAGGCGGACTAGATACACCTTAGTTTTTGAAGACGTTGTTGAAGGAGGACTTGATTATGATGTTGCAGAAGCAGGGGGGAGCCATTCTGGCAGCCGTTGCGCTGGTAGTCGGTATGGCGTCGACCGCCTTGGCCATTGAGTCATTTCAGGAACGATTCGAGTGGGGTGATATGAGTAAACCGACCACTATCCAAGGTCGGGTGATCGTGCTCGATCCATACGATGAAGCCGTGTGGGTCAACGTTGCCGTTTTTGGCGGCAACGCCGAGAGCGGGTTGTACTGGCAAAAAGTGCATCCAGGTAAGACGCTGAAGTTCTACGCCGATAAGTCTGCCTGGCAGGATCTGAAGAAGATGGGTCGGACTCATGCTGGACCGGCGGCGGCGAAGGAAGTTCCTCCGGGCAGCACGACGGATCTGATCGAATTTGTCGTCACGGAAACTGAGCAGAATCATCGAGTGATTTCTTCGGTGAAGAAGATTCCGGAGGTGGCTGGGACCATGGGCAAGCCGCTGAGCATGTCCGCGCTACGCCTCAAGGAGTGCGCCGGGAAGAATGAATTCGAGTCAGGTTGCTCAAAGGCCAAAACGGGCCTCAATACCTCTCCGGTCACACCGGATGGGAGCAATGTCGGTATGCAATATGATGTGATGCTTCCTGGTGGGAAAACGGTGGGTGGTTTGATTCCCTGGACGGCGCAGTACAATCAGGCCCACTAAAAGACCATTCGAGACCATGGGAAAGGGGCGGTGTTCCTGAAGGGAATGCCGCCCTTTTTATTTTGCGCTTGTCAAGCGACGGGCGTTATTGATCAGCTGGAGGGTTGCTATCGGGTCCAACCATCCGCTGCAACTCGGCAAGCCGATTCAGGGCATCGAGCGGTGTCATTGAGAACAGGTCGATCTGCTTGACTTCTTCGATAATGGGATGAGGTTGGGGAAGTGGTTGAGATGTCGGTAGGGGCTGTTCCTGACTCCTCACGAAACAAACGGACTCCGGCTGCTCCAGTTGTAGCAACACCGCGCCCGCTCGATCAATGACGTCGGGTGGGAGTCCGGCTAGCTTGGCCACATGAATGCCGTAACTTCGATCTGCCTTGCCGGCCACGATTTTTCTCAGAAAGACAACGTCTCCACCGCGTTCCTGGACGGCAACGCGATAATTCTTGATCCCTATCCGCTGCTGCTCCAACTGGGTCATCTCATGGTAGTGAGTAGCGAATAGTGTACGAGCGCCCAATCGTGTGCAGTCATGGAGGTGCTCCGCTATCGCCCAGGCGATGCTGAGTCCATCGTAAGTGCTTGTGCCACGTCCGAGTTCATCCAATAAAATCAGACTGCGTTGAGTGGCATTTCGGAGGATATTGGCAGTCTCCACCATTTCCACCATGAATGTGCTCTGGCCTCCGGCAAGATTGTCCGAAGCCCCCACTCGCGTGAAGATACGGTCGGCCAGCCCGATCTCCGCATCTGCTGCCGGAACAAAGCTCCCGATCTGAGCCATCAGAACAATCAGCGCAACTTGCCGGAGGTACGTGCTTTTCCCCGCCATGTTTGGTCCGGTTATGATCAAGAGCCGGTTCATTCCAAGGTCCAACACCGTATCATTCGGGACAAACCCAGAGTCCGTACAGAGCCGCTCGACTACAGGATGGCGACCTTCTCGGATGGTGATCTGGCCCCCCTCTGTGACCGTCGGCTTCGTGTACCGGTGCAGAGCGGCGATCTCCGCCAATCCCGCCAAAACATCAATGAGTGAGAGCGTATTGGCCATCGCATCCAATCGATGGGCTTCCTTGGCCAAGCGTGAGCGAAGCATGACAAAAGCCTCCTGCTCACGGGCAAGAAGCTTGATGTCGGCCCCGATCACACGGTCTTCCAACTCCTTCAACTCTGCGGTCATAAACCGTTCTGCATTGACCAGCGTTTGCTTGCGGACGTAATCGAGCGGCACCCGGTTCAGATTGGCTTTGGTGATCTCAATGTAGTAGCCGAACACGTGATTGTAGCGGACCTTCAATGAATCGATCCCCGTTCGCTCACGCTCCTGTGCTTCAAGTGACGCAATCCAGGTTTTCCCCTCCTTGCTGGCTTTACGCAACTCGTCGATGCCCGGGTCGTACCCATCCTTGATAAGATTTCCATCGCGAATGGAGAGTGGGGCATCGGGTCGAATTGCCTGTTCGATCAGCTCGTAGAGATCGTGGCCGTTGTCCCAGGATGCACCGGCCTCACAGAGCAGGCGGCTCCGAAGGGAGCTTAACTGACTAAATATTTCAGGGAAAGCTGAGAGAGACTGTTTCAGGCCAAGAAGCTCACGAGGACCAGCTAAACCCAGCGCGATACGACTTCCCAGTCGAGCGATGTCCTGAACCTCCCGCAAGGCTGTCCGTAACGCAGTCCGTACTTGTAGCTGGTTCTTGAGTTCTTCCACCGCATCCAGCCGCAAGCGGATCTGGTCACAGTGGAGTAATGGTCTCACCAGCCACTGACGAATAAGTCGGCTGCCAATAGCCGTGACCGTCCGATCCAACACGGTCAGCAGGGTTGCCGGTTTCGAGCCAGAGGCGCTCTCGCTCGACACCAGCGGTTTCAGCAGTTCCAGGTTACGGATGGTGGTACTGTCCAGGTCCATCACCTGATCAAGACCATGGACAGAGAGCCGGCGGATATGATTCAAAGCCACTGCCGGTTGCGTCTCACGAAAATATTCGAACACTGCGCCTGCCGCTCCTATGGCAGCGGTCAAGCCGTGACACCCAAAGTCATCCAGAGACTGCACTTGGAAGTGTTCACTCAACACCCGCGCAGCAATGTGATGGTCGAACGAAGCGAGTGGACGTTCGCATTGGCGCGCGCCGGTGATCTCCTTCATCCAAACCGAGTCCTGACTACTGAGTTCTATGGGGATAAGCACTTCTCGGGGGTCCAATCGAGCGAGCTCGTTCACCACATCCGTCACGGCATGAGGGCCATGAAATTCCATCAGCCAGAACTCACCGGTCGACACCTCCAGGACCGCCAGACCGATTCGTGTTACGTGGGCGGAATCTGGTCGACTGACAAGCGCGACGAGGTAGTTAAGCTCGCCGGGGGAAAGAAACTCGGTATCAACCAATGTGCCAGGAGTATAGAGTCTGATGACTTCGCGGCGAACGAGACCTTTGGCAGCCTTAGGGTCTTCCACTTGCTCGCACAAGGCCACGATCCGTCCAGCCTTCAACAACTTCGCGATATAGTTGGTTGCCGCGTGATAGGGGACACCGCACAGCGGAACCGGATCAGGGCAGTTCTTGTCACGTGAGGTCAGCGCAATAGACAACAGCCGTGACGCCTCTTGTGCGTCCTCGTAGAACATCTCATAAAAATCTCCGACGCGAAAAAATAAGATCGCTTCGGGATATCCTCGCTTGATGTCACGATACTGCCGCATGAGCGGGCTGAGATTCATCTCACTCATCGTCGAGATTCCTGGAAGGGTCTATCTGTGCGGTTGCCGGGGTTCGTCCGGACATCTTCTCAAGCGATTGACGGAGCCGTTCCAAGTCGACCTCGGCTTCTTGTAGTGCCTTGGTCTTCCGTCGCAGTTCGATTCGCCCTCGCACCCAGGGAGGGAAGAGCAGGATGGCGGCGACCAACAGGCCGACGACGAACCCGGCCATGATGGGCTTATAAATCGGAGTCGAAGCTTCGAGCAACCCAAAGAAATAGCGGAGTGTGACTTCCTGCTCTTGGTTTTGAAGAAAAAAGGCCAGCGAGAGGAGCAAGAGAATGCCGACTAGAATCAGTCGTGTCATCGCTGCGAAGCCTTTCTGCTGACAGCGAGGCTCGTCTGGATTGATCGAGCCGAGCGCCGGACCCGAGGGATCGCTTTCTTGATCCGGGCTAGGAGTGAACGAGATCGTGATCCTCTCGCCTCCAGCTGCGCTTTTCTGCTGGTAGGGGTCCGGTGAGTCAATCGCACCTCGAGCCGGTCCTCAGGAAGTAAGCCAGGAAATCGATCGGCCCATTCAATGGCGGTCACCGCTTCCTCCGTGAAGTAATCCGACAGTCCCATCGATTCGGTCTCCTCAGGTGTTCGCAACCGATAGAGATCGATATGAATCAACGGAAGCCGTCCCTGGTATTGGTGCACCAGGACGAAAGTCGGGCTTGTCACGGAGGCGGAAGGTACTCCGAGTCCAGCGACAATCCCGCGGACCAATGCAGTCTTGCCCGCACCCAATTCGCCGATCAATGCAAACGTTTCTCCTCCACGGAGCAGCTGACCGATGGTATACCCCAACCGTTCCATCTCACCAGCAGACGAGAGGATGAGATCCAGGGAGCCAACAGATCTAGCCATAGGTAGGCCGTCACACAGGATCATTCCATGGTCGAACTGGATTGGATCGGTGGAGCCTCCTGAATGAGCTTGAGGGCATAGGGGATCTGCTCGATCACGTCTCCCGCAATCATCCCCGCTTGCCCCTTGCTGGCCGCGGCCAAATCGCCGGCTGCTCCATGCAGGTAGGTCGCCGCACAGGCAGCCTCCCATGAGGGCAGGCCTTGGGCCAGGAGTCCGACCATCATGCCGGTCAACACATCGCCCGTTCCTGCGGTCGCCATGCCCGAGTTGCCGGTTGGACAGATGGCAGCGGTCCCATCAGGTCGCGCGACAATCGTCCGTGCTCCTTTTAGGACGACGAACAGTCCCCGCTCTCGTGCGAAGCGGGTGGCGGTACCGATCCGATCGCTGTTGACGGTCTGAGTCGTGGAGTCTGCCTCCAGTCGCGCCATTTCACCGGGGTGGGGTGTAATGATCGGCGGTGTCTTGCAGGCTGCCAGGTGCGAGGTACGCCCAGTCAACGCATTCAGTGCATCCGCGTCCAGAACGGTGGGTCGGTCGAGCTGTTTCGTCAAGGCCTGGACGAGTTCAACTGTTTCAGGATGAGTTGAGAGTCCTGGCCCGATGGCGATGGCAGTTCTGGCCGTCATGAACGAGACGAGCCGTTCCAACGCAGTCCGCGCAAAAGTCCGTGCCTTGGTTTCGGGCATCGGTACGGTCATCGCTTCCAATAGCTTTGCTTCCAAGACATCGTTGACACTCGAAGGGGTGGCGACGGTCACCAAACCGGCGCCGATGCGAAGAGCGGCTTGTGCAGCCATAGCTGCCGCACCGGTCTTTCCGACCGACCCGGCTATGATGCCTGCATGGCCGAATGTCCCTTTGTGACTCGATGGTTGTCGTCGAGGGAGGTACGCCTGTACCTCTTTTTCTGTGATCAAGATGGTTCGGCTCCCCACAGCCTCGATGTAGGCTGGTGGAATTCCGATATCGACTATGATGACCTCCCCGGAAAGGTCGATTCCATGGCTCTGATAGAGACCGAGCTTCGGAAGTCCGAAGGTCACGGTGAGGGCAGCGCCAACCGCCCGGCCGAGGATGGCCCCCGTATCAGCATGGAGTCCGGATGGAAGGTCAACAGCCACCACGGGACGATGTGCCTCATTGATGCTATCAATGGCATCGGCATAGCGCCCTGTTACAGCAGAGGAAAGACCTGTCCCAAGAAGCGCATCAACGAGGATGTCGCTGTCCTGAAAAAGCGCTTGTGCCTGAGCTTTGGACGTATAGGCATGAACAGGAGACTTGCCTGCGACGCGAACGAATTGCCTATACATGGTGGCGGCATCGCGGCTCAGCTCGGAGACGGGTGTCATGACAAGAACATGCACGTTCGCATGGCGCCGACGGAGTAGTCGAGCCGCGACGAATCCATCACCGCCATTGTTCCCTTTGCCGCAGATAACGGTGATATGCTTGCCGCGAACGGGTCCCAACCGTGCTTCAAGGCAGGAGACGACACCCGACCCGGCGCGTTCCATCAATGTGGTCGCAGGGATGTAAGCTTCTGAGATCGTTCGGTGGTCGAGCTCCTGCATCTGTGCAGCGGTGATGATCTTGGTCATGAGGAACCGAGGGTGGTGAACGGACGGACCCAGTGGGCCGACGACATCGGATTAACTAAGCAAGGCCTTCATTTCTTTCACGGCCTGTTCGAGACCGACGAGGACCGCGCGCGCGATGATACTATGCCCGATGTTGTATTCAACGATTTCGGGAATATGTGTCAGGCGTTTGATATTGCGGTAGTTCAGTCCATGCCCGGCGTTGACGCCGATTCCGAGCTTGTAGGCCAGCTTCGCAGCATGGGTGATAGCTTCGAATTCCGCATCGGCCTCTTTTGAACGTGTGGCATTCGCGTATCGGCCCGTGTGCAATTCCACGAAATCGGCCGCAATTTTGTGCGCGGCCTTGACTTGATTCAGATCAGGCTCGATAAAAACGCTGACCGGAATCCCGCCATCATGTAAAAGAGTCACAATGCCCTGGATTCGGTCCCGCTGTCCCGCAACGTCAAGGCCTCCTTCAGTCGTGAGTTCTTGTCGTTTCTCGGGCACTAAGGTCACGAGAGCCGGCTTGATGGCCAGTGCGATCTTTGCCATCTCCGCATCCGCGGCCATCTCAAGATCGAGTTTTGTGCGGACTATTTCCCGAAGGAGTTGAAGATCACGGTCTTGGATATGACGTCGGTCTTCCCGCAGATGGACGACTAGGCCGTCTGCTCCTGCCAGCTCGACGAGTACCGCCGCTGCCAACGGATCCGGATCGGTTCCTCCGCGTGCCTGTCTTAAGGTCGCCACGTGATCGATGTTCACGCCTAGTCGAGCCATGCACTTTCCTTCATCCAGTCTGCTGAGAGCCGCGATGCGAGACGGACGAGCATTTAAAATCCAACGGTATTAGTAACAGAAAGGAACGAGAGGGGGCAAGAACGGGTTTTTCGATGCGTCTAGGATTCGTAGAAGCGCAGACCTACAGGGCAATTTTGGAAGTCCGTAGAACATGAGGCAAATTGACTCGTTCCGAGCCCTCCATTAAAATAGGCCCTTCTCTCCTCCCCTCACTCGTTCATTGTGATGAGGCGGTTGAGAATTATCTAAAAACAGGCAAAGGAAGTTCATGGGGTTGGGCGACGGTTTTTATCGAATCAAGCGACTCCCGCCGTATGTCTTCGCGCAGGTTCAATCCCTCAAGCTTGAGGCTCGACAGCGCGGCGAGGACATTATCGATTTTGGGATGGGCAACCCGGATCAACCGACGCCGCCTCATATCGTCGAAAAGATGATCGAGGCAGCGCGCAAAGGAAAGAATCATCGCTATTCGGCGTCACGCGGAATCACGAAACTGCGGCATGCCATTTGTGGATGGTACAAGCGAAATTATGATGTCGATCTGGATCCGGATACGGAAGCGATCGTCACCATTGGATCAAAAGAAGGTCTCGCGCATCTTGCCCTGGCCATGATTGGTCCCGGCGATGTGGTCCTGACTCCGACCCCTACCTATCCTATCCATATGTACAGTTTTATCATTGCGGGCGGCGAGGTCCGTGGAATCGAACTCCGCCAGGACAGCGACTTTTTCGAAGATCTGACGCACGTCTATCGGCAGACCTTTCCGCGTCCAAAAATTCTCGTCATCAATTTCCCGCATAATCCAACCACGGCAGTCGTGGATCTGGAGTTTTTCAAGAAGATCGTGACCTTTGCCAAAGAGCACAACGTCATCGTCATCCATGACCTGGCGTATGCTGATCTCGTGTTCGACGGCTATAAGGCGCCGAGCTTTCTTCAGATCCCAGGTGCGAAAGACTGCGGGGTGGAGTTCTATACCTTATCCAAGGCCTACAACATGCCGGGCTGGAGGGTGGGGTTTTGCGTGGGTAATCGAGAAGTCGTCGGAGCTTTGGCGAAAATCAAAAGCTACCTCGACTATGGCATTTTTCAGCCTCTTCAAATCGCCAGCGTGATCGCGTTGAATGGCCCTCAGGACTGCGTCAAGGAGACGGTTCTGCGGTATCAGAAACGGAGAGATGTGCTGGTCGGCGGGCTGAATCGGATCGGCTGGCAGGTCGCGAAGCCACTCGCAACGATGTTTGTATGGGCGCGCATCCCCTTGCCCTATCGCCATATGGGATCGTTGGAGTTTTCAAAGCTCTTGCTCAAGGAGGCAAAAGTGGCGGTCTCGCCGGGGATCGGGTTCGGCGAAGGCGGCGATGAATATGTGCGATTCGGCCTGGTGGAAAATGAACATCGTACCAGGCAAGCCGTCAGAGGAATCCGCAAAGCCCTCAAGCTCGATGGGGGCCAAGAATGACGTCGCGCATCGGAGTCGGGATTGTGGGGTTCGGCACGGTTGGTACCGGTGTTGCCAGGATCCTCTTAAACAATGCGTCACTCATCACTCGTCGCGTCGGTGTGCCTGTGGAACTTGTTCGCGTGGCGGATCTGGATATTGTGAAGGATCGCGGAGTGTCATTGGGCTCCGGTCTATTGACCACCGATGTCAGGCAAGTCCTCTCTGACCCCAATATCGATATCGTGATCGAACTCATCGGCGGATACGATACGGCCAAGCGGGTCATCCTGGATGCGATTGCCGCCGGGAAGCATGTGGCCACGGCGAACAAAGCGCTCTTAGCCCTTCACGGCGAGGAAATTTTTGCGGCCGCCACACGCAAGAATGTGGAGGTGGGGTTTGAAGCCAGCGTCGGCGGCGGTATTCCTATCGTTCGGGCGTTGACGGAGGGGCTCGCCGGCAATAGGATCGAATCCATCTACGGCATCATCAATGGAACCTCCAACTATATTTTGTCGAAAATGACCCATGAAGGGCACAGTTTCAAGGAGATCCTTCAAGATGCCCAACGAGCCGGTTATGCCGAGGCCGACCCGACGTTTGATGTCGCCGGGATCGATTCGGCGCACAAGCTCGCCATTCTCGTCAGTCTCGCCTATGGAACACCGGTCAACTTTAAGGACATTTATACGGAAGGGATTACGAACCTCACGCCGACCGATATCGCGTACGCCAAACAGTTCGGGTATACGATCAAATTGCTGGGGATCGCGAAATTCGTGGACGGAGAAATTGAGGCTCGGGTTCATCCCACGATGCTCCCTTCCAACTCGCCCATCGCTCAAGTTGAAGACGTGTACAATGCAATCCAACTGGTCGGTGATGCCGTCGGTGATGTCGTACTGTATGGACGAGGTGCTGGATCCATGCCGACCGGGAGCGCCGTCGTGAGTGACGTGATCGCAATCGGGCGGAATCTGCTCAAAGGTGCCGTTGGTCGAGTGCCGGTCGCGTCGTTCCAGCAGGATCAACGGCGACCCCTTCGGCTGAAATCGATGGAAGAGATCAGTTCGCTCTATTACCTGCGGTTTACCGTTGTGGACCGACCCGGCGTATTGGCACAGATCGCCGGTGAGTTGGGGCGTTGTGGGATCAGTATATCCTCGATGATGCAACAGGGACGCCGTGAAGGGCAAACGGTGCCGGTTGTCATCAAGACGCATACCGCAAAGGAGCGTGATGTGCAAACCGCGCTCCGTGAAATCAACCGAAAGGCGTTCGTCTCCGAACCGACGACGCTCATTCGTGTCGAAGGCAAGGACGAGTGACCGATGAATCGTTGGCGCGGAGTCATTGAAGAGTATCGCAAGTTCCTCCCCGTGACCGAAAAAACCCCTGTGATCAGTCTCGGAGAGGGCAACACGCCTCTGATTCGTGCCACGAGATTGGCCAAGGCAATCGCACCGGGAGTCGAACTCTACCTAAAGTTTGAGGGCGTCAACCCAACCGGGTCGTTCAAAGACCGCGGGATGACCTTGGCCATCTCGAAGGCAGCGGAAGGCGGCGCTCGGGCCGTCATATGCGCGTCAACCGGTAACACGTCCGCCTCGGCCGCGGCGTACGGGGCTCGAGCCGGGTTATCCGTGTACGTATTGATTCCTGCCGGAAAGATCGCCATGGGCAAGCTGTCCCAGGCGATGATGCATCAGGCGACGGTCATTCAGATCGAGGGCAACTTTGATCAAGCCCTGGCCCTCGTCAAGGATTTTTCGGCCTCGCTGCATATCGAATTGGTGAACTCGGTGAATCCGTTCAGAATCGAGGGTCAGAAGACTGCCGCCTTTGAGGTCTGTGATCAACTCGGCGATGCGCCGGCCGTTCATGTGCTCCCGGTCGGGAACGCCGGGAATATCACGGCCTATTGGCAGGGGTACAAAGAATATCGCGCGGCGAACCAGACCATGAGAGTGCCCCGCATGATGGGATTTCAAGCTGCTGGGGCTGCTCCGATTGTGTTGGGCAGAGTCGTCGAACAACCGCAAACTGTCGCGACCGCGATACGAATCGGTAACCCCGCCAGCTGGTCTTCGGCGTTGAGGGCCGTGGAGGAATCAGCCGGCGCGATCGATATGGTGACGGATGAAGAGATTCTCCAAGCCTACACAACAGTGGCGGCCACCGAAGGGGTCTTTTGTGAACCGGCCTCAGCCGCGTCCGTCGCCGGCGTGGCGAAGCTGCATCGAGCCAAGGTTCTGCGAGAAGGAGAGACGGTCGTATGTACGCTTACAGGGCATGGTCTGAAGGATGCCGACACGGCAATCGGGGTGTCGAGGCAACCACAAACTGTCAAGGCGACGCGCGACGACGTTGCCCGTCTGTTGAAGGTCTGAAACGCGTGTGGATCTCATGAAGTATGTGATCGTGCACGCCGGGGGGATGGCGGACCGTCCGTACTCGGAACTGGGTGGGAGGACACCGCTGCAAGCGGCCGCGACGCCCTATCTCGATCAACTCGCGCAGAGCGGAGAACTCGGTCGGCTCCTGATATCTACCGAGGGGATTCGACATGGAAGCGGCTTGGTCGGTTCGGCGATTCTCGGGTACGATCCACGAAAGTTTTATCAAGGGCCGGGGCCGCTCGAAGCAGCGAGTTTAGGCGTGTCCGTGACAGAACACGATGTGGTGTATCGCTGTACGATGGTCACCTTGCGGCCGGAGGGTGGGAAAGGCGTCGAAATCAAGAAATTAGGGCCGCACGTGATTATGGACGATGCCACGGCCGGGTTGATCGAGACCGAGGAGGCTCGCGAATTGATCGAGGCTCTCAACGAGCAAGTCGGTTCTGAAACCATTCAGTTCTATCCGGGCGCGGGGCATCGTCATCTGATGGTATGGGTCAATGGAAAGCCGCGAGCCATCTGCAATGATCCGCAGACCATACTTGGTCAATCTCTCGCCGATGCGTTGCCCACGGGAGACGGCGCAGACATTCTGCGGAAGCTCATGGACACCGCGCATTTTATCTTGCGGGATCATCCCGTGAATGAGGAACGGATGGCAGCAGGGAAGAAACCGGCCAACTGTGTCTGGTTGTGGGGTGAAGGACGAGCCGTCATGTGGCCGAGTTTGGTCGAAAAGCATGGCATTTCAGGGACGGTTGTGGCGACGAGTGATGTCTATCGCGGTGTAGGGATTTGCGCCGGTCTCGACGCGGTGGATCCCGATAGGCTGCCCGTCGATGATCTCCGCAACATGGCGACGGTGGCCCTGGAGGAGTTCGTCAAGAAGGATTTCGTCTATGTTCATGCCGAGTTAACGGATGAGATCACACATGGTACGGATATGAAGGCCAAAGTTCGCGGGATCGAAGACTTCGATCGCAACCTTGTCGCTCCGTTAGTGGAAGGGTTGGCCAGTCAAGGCCCCTATCGGTTCCTCGTGCTGTGCGATCAGGCTGCAGCAGCCGAAGATCAGGCGTTTTATGCGTTTGGTGAGGGAGGTGGAAAAGGTTCGGAGGCCGTCGGCCGCCGCTTCACAGAAGCCGATGCGTTTGCCGCAAACATGCCTGCTCGCGACGCCACCAAGTTTATAAACAAGTTCTTCGTAAAGCACTGACGACCGTGGCGCTGATCGTCCAAAAATACGGCGGGACTTCGGTCGGGACGATTGAGCGAATCCATCGTGTCGCCGACCGCGTGGCTCAGACACAGCGGGATGGAAATCGAGTCGTGGTCGTGCTCTCCGCGATGAGCGGTGAGACAGATCGACTCATCAAGCTGGCACACGCGGTGACGGCCGCTCCCGATGAACGCGAATTGGACATGCTGCTTTCAACGGGAGAACGAGTCACCATCGCACTGTTGGCGATGGAATTACGAGGACGAGACATCAATGCCCGGTCCTTTACCGGTCGGCAGGTCGGGATCATTACCGATAGCGCACATACGAAGGCGCGGATCGCGCGCGTGACGGCAGATCGCATCCGTGAGGCTCTGGAACAAGGGGTGATCCCCATTGTGGCTGGATTCCAGGGGATCAATGAGCGCTCGGATGTCACGACGCTCGGACGTGGGGGTTCTGATCTCTCAGCGGTCGCATTGGCAGCGGCTCTGAAAGCCGACCGGTGTATTATCTTTACCGATGTGGATGGCGTCTACACGGCGGATCCCAACATCGTCCCTGCGGCGAGACGGATCGAGAGGATCGCCTACGAAGAAATGCTGGAAATGGCCAGTCTCGGGGCAAAAGTTCTCCAAACGAGATCGGTCGAGTTCGCGGCCAAATTCAATGTCCCGGTCGAGGTGAATTCCAGCTTCAAAGCAGGAAAGGGAACGCTCGTGACGAAGGAAGATGTGGACATGGAAGCGGCAGCTATCGCCGGTGTCACCGGAGATCGCAATCAGGCGAAGATTACGATCATTGGAGTACCGGACAAACCGGGGATTGCCGCCAGGATTTTTGGACCTGTCGCGGAGGCCCACATCAATGTCGATATGATCATTCAGAACATCAGCCAGGCAGCCATGACGGACCTCTCCTTTACCGTCCCGCGTGCCGATCTGAAGAACGCTGTGCCGATCATTCAGGCAGTGGCGAAGGACATTGAGGCCAAGTCAGTATCGGTGACCGAAACAATCGCCAAAGTCTCGCTCATCGGAGTGGGGATGCGGTCCCACTCGGGGGTTGCGGCCAAGATGTTCGAGGTCCTCTCTCGAGAAGGGATCAACATTATGATGATCAGCACCTCTGAGATCAAAATTTCTTGTGTCATCGATGAAAAGTATCTCGAATTGGCTATGCGATCTCTCCACTCGGCATTCGATCTCGATGCGGCATAGTTCTTTTGTCGTCATGGGGCGCTTACAGTCGTAAGGATTCTATCTGATGGGAGGCACGGAAGACTCATCCGTTCCAGTCTCGACAGACCACCTGACGACCTGATACCCTTTCTTCCCATGGCTCGAAAAACATCTCAGCCTCGCTTCCCCCGAGCTTCTCGTGAGCACCAGCCGATTTTTGAGCAAAAACCGGCTGCGGATCACACAGCATTACTGGAAATCTATGACACCACCTTGCGCGACGGAGCCCAGGCGGAGGACGTCAGTTTCTCAGCCGACGACAAGGTCCGCATTGCGCAAAAATTGGATGATCTGGGCGTTCATTTTATCGAGGGTGGCTGGCCCGGGGCGAATCCAAAAGACATTGAGTTTTTCAGAATCATCAAGACCATTCCGCTCAAGCACGCGGACGTCATCGCGTTCGGATCGACCAGGAAAGCCAGCAATACCGCTCGAAAAGATCCCAACCTCCAGGCGTTGCTTGCCGCCGAGACAAAAACGATCACGCTCTTTGGGAAAACCTGGTCGCTGCACGTGACCGATGCGCTCGGAATCTCGCTGACAACGAACTTAGAATTGATCGCAGATTCCATTGCGTACTTGCGCGGGAAGGGGCGCCGGGTGTTCTATGATGCAGAGCATTTCTTCGATGGATACAAGACCAACCCCGAGTATGCGCTCACCACCCTCAGAAAAGCGGTGGAGGCCGGGGCAGAACGGGTGATTCTCTGCGATACCAACGGTGGATCGATGCCGTGGGAAATCCGAGAGATCTGCCGTGTGGTTCAACGCGAATGTCGGGTCCCGCTCGGGATTCACGCGCATAACGACTGCGAAATGGCGGTGGCGAACTCGCTCGTCGCGATCGAGACCGGTATCGTGCAGGTACAGGGAACGATCAATGGGATTGGGGAACGGTGCGGGAATGCAAATCTCTGTTCGATTATTCCCAATTTAGAGTTGAAGATGAAACATCCTGTCCTGACCGATCGATTGAGCCATCTGAAGGATGTTGCAGGTTTCGTCACCGAGATCGCGAATCTGATGCCGAACAAACATCAACCCTATGTCGGTGATGCCGCGTTTGCACATAAAGGCGGAGTGCACATTCATGCCGTGCTCAAGAATTCGGCCACCTATGAACATGTCGATCCGGTCCGAGTCGGTAATCGGCAGCGGATGCTCATTTCTGACTACGGAGGACGGAGCGGTCTGCTCGACAAAATCGAAACTTACGGCATCAAGCTTTCAAAGAACCACGCCAAAGTCGATGAACTGATCCATACGTTGAAGGATCGAGAGAACCAAGGCTATCAATTCGAAGGCGCTGAAGGATCGTTTGAGCTGTTGATGCGGAAGGCGATGGGGAGCCACAGACCTTCGTTTCAATTGCTTGGGTTTCGCGTCATCGTCGAGAAGAAGCAGGAAGATGGAACGCCCCTTTCCGAGGCGACAGTGATGGTTAAGGTCGGTGAAGTGGTTGAACATACGGCAGCCATCGGTGCTGGACCGGTAAACGCCCTCGACCATGCATTACGCAAGGCGTTGGAAAAATTCTACCCGCAACTTCGAGAGGTGAAACTTCTCGACTACAAGGTACGTGTGTTGGCGGCCAATAGAGGGACTGAGTCAAAGGTACGCGTATTGATCGAATCCGGAGACCACAAAGATAAATGGGGGACGGTTGGGGTCTCGGAGAACATCATCGAAGCCACCTGGCAGGCTCTGGCGGATAGCATCGAGTACAAACTTCTTGCCAAGGACTAGATGATTTTCGTAAGCATTCGCCAAATTTATTCTTGACAGGTTGTGTAACCTCACGTAACTTAAGCAAAACTCATCGCATTGCGGGGTTGGTCCGCAAGATTGAAGCGCGGTGAGTTGCAGTGGTCACGTAGGGGGGTGGCATGAGAAAGGCGGATATCGCTGACGAAATTTTCAAGCAGGTCGGCATTTCGAAGAATGAAGCGGCTGATATTGTGGAGTTTGTGCTGAATCTGCTCAAGTCTGTCCTGCAGAAGGGAGAATCGGTCAAAATTGCCGGGTTTGGAAATTTTGTTGTGCGGAGCAAGGGTGCCCGTAAGGGACGAAACCCGAGGACTGGAGAAGAAATCGGGATTACCCCTCGTCGCGTCGTGACATTTCGGCCAAGCCAAGTGTTCAAGAAATACGTCAATTCATAGCAGGATGCTGAAAAAGACCGCCCGCTTCGTGTTTGCGTCACTCAAGGTCTCACCGTACGATGCACGGTACGACTCGGCTTCTCGTTCGTTGCGGCCTCAATGGCGATCTTTTTGATCATCCTGCGTAAAAATAACAGACAGATCGACGATCAGCTCAGCTCCACTGAACAACCACAACGCGCACCGTGAGGCCGGTCATGGGAACTGAGCCCAGGCTGGGGAGTAAGGTTTTCTATAAAATCGGAGAGGTGAGTCAGCTAACGAAGCTTCCCGCGTATGTGCTCCGTTTCTGGGAATCACAATTCACCTTTTTGAAACCCAAGAAGAGTCGAGGCAATCAACGTCTCTATGTTCAACGGGACGTCGAAACCGTGCTGCAAATCAAGCGGATGCTTTATGACGAGGGGCACACCTTGGAGGGAGTAAAGCGGTATTGGGTCCGTCGCGGACGGGCTGCCTCTCGAAAACTGAGTACCAAGGACGTCGCGAAAAAGTTGAGAGGAGACCTGCAAGTTATTCTCAAGATCATCGAATCGCATCCATGATGCGTGTCATCGGCGATGGTTGCCGAGATCCGAGATCATAGGCGAGGATGAGAACCAACGGAGATAGAAACATGTCGGGGCGTAGCGCAGCCCGGTAGCGCACTCGCTTGGGGTGCGAGTGGTCGTGGGTTCAAATCCCGCCGCCCCGACCAGTTTACCCACTATTGAGCGTGCGGAGAACTGAGTGATGGACTCGTATCACTCAGTTCCAACCCCGGAGCTGCCTCAGGCAGCTCTTTTTGTTGAAAGCGGACCATGCGCATCCTTGTGACCAACGATGACGGGATCCACTCACCGGGAATCGCCGTTCTGGCCAAGTCTCTTGCCGCGATCGGTGAGGTGTGGGTTGTGGCTCCGGATCGCGAACGGACCGCCGTCGCGCATGCGGTTACACTGCACAAACCCTTGCGACTCCATCGAGTCGCGGCGCGTATCTTCTCCGTCAATGGGACACCGGTGGATTGTGTGAATCTAGCACTGCTCAAAGTCATGCCCAAACGGCCTCACCTCGTAGTGTCCGGCATCAATAAAGGTGTCAACCTCGGTGATGATGTGATGTATTCGGGGACCGTTTCCGCGGCAGTGGAAGGGACTATTCTGGGCGTGCCATCCCTGGCGGTATCCCAAGAAGGGGCTGAGAAATTCCGTTTTGAAGTGGGTGCCACCTATGCCGTACGTGTCGCGCGGCTCATCCTTGCTCGCGGCCTTCCTGAAGAGACGCTGCTGAACGTCAATATCCCGGATCGGTCGAGACGGGGAGTCAGGGGGGTGCGGGTCACCTGCCTCAGCCGCAGGCGATTCGATAATCCGATTATCGAGAAGCTTGATCCACACGGACGCAAGTATTATTGGATTGCCGGCAAGCGCATATCATGGAGTCGCAGTAAGGACGCCGATCACGAGGCGATCGAAGAGGGGTTTGTCTCCATCACGCCGATCCGTTTGGATAGTACTCACCATGGAGTACTTGATCAGTTCCGTGCGTGGGAGCCGATGATCAAACGCGATGTCACACGGTCATCCGCATCGCGGTTTGCCATTGGCCCTACGGAGGAGTCGGGTGTGTGATAGGAGGATTGATCGAAGCTGTCATCAGTGAGCTGAGCCGATTCATCATTGCCTGTATTTCGAAATTCGGCTATGCGGGCATCATCTTTACCATGGCTGTCGAGAGTGCGTGCATTCCCTTGCCGAGCGAGATCATCATGCCCTTCTCCGGTTACCTTGTGATGACCGGGGAATTCACCATGCTGGGAGTAACGCTGGCCGGCGCGGTCGGCAATGTTCTTGGTTCGATCGTGGCGTACTATGCGGGTGTGTGGGGAGGGAGGCCGTTTGCGGAGCGCTATGGGCCCTATTTCCTCCTATCGCATCATGATCTCGATGTTGCCGATCGCTGGTTCGCCAAATACGGCGAGGCCGCTGTCTTTTTTAGCCGCATGCTTCCGGTTGTGCGCACGTTCATTTCGCTTCCGGCGGGCATTGCGAGGATGAATTTCCCCCGGTTCGTCCTCTTCACCTTTGTCGGCGCTCTGCCCTGGTGCTATCTGCTGGCCTACATCGGCCTCCGCATGGGGGAACAGTGGGAGCATCTGCGTGACTATTTTCATCAATTCGACATCGTAATTGGACTCGTGCTTGCTTTGGCCGTAGGGTACTTCCTCTGGTCTCACTGGCCCAAGCGGCGTATGAATCCAGAGGCCTAAGCCGTATGCTCAAGTTGTTCAATACCCTCACCCGGAAGCGAGAACCTTTCGAACCCATCGAGCCAAAGAAAGTCCGCATGTATGTCTGCGGCGTAACGGTCTACGACTATTGCCATATCGGCCATGCGCGGAGTGCATTGGTGTTTGATGTGCTGCGACGTTACTTGGAATATAGCGGCTATGCCGTGACCTTCGTGAAAAACTTCACAGATGTGGACGACAAGATCATCAAGCGCGCGAACGAACAAGGTATTTCCTGTGATGTGGTTACCGCGAAGTACATACGGGCATACCAGGAAGATATGCGAAAGTTGGGTATCAGGCCGGCGACGGAAGAGCCGAAGGCCACTGAGCATATGGCCGACATCATTCAATTGACGGAAGCGCTGGTTAGGAAGGGTTTGGCCTACGTCGTGGACGGCGATGTGTATTTTGAAGTCTCGAAATATCCCGAATACGGACGTTTGTCAAAACGACGACTCGAAGACATGCAAGCCGGTGCGCGTGTGGATGTCGATGCACGAAAACATCACCCGATGGACTTTGCGTTGTGGAAGAGCAGCAAGCCGGGCGAGCCGGCATGGGCGAGCCCGTGGGGACTTGGCCGGCCGGGCTGGCATATCGAATGTTCGGCGATGTCGATCAAACATCTCGGTGAAACCTTCGACATCCATGGCGGCGGAATGGACCTGATTTTCCCCCACCATGAAAACGAAATGGCTCAGTCTTGCGGCGCAACGGGGAAAACATTCGCGCGCTATTGGGTGCACAACGGCTTCGTGCAGATTAATCAGGAGAAGATGTCCAATTCGCTCGGCAATTTCTTCACGGTTCGTGAGATCTTCGAGAAATCTGAATGGTCGGAAGAGGTGACTGGGGAAATTCTCCGGTACTTTCTTCTTTCAACCCATTACCATGGGCCGCTCGATTTTTCTGATCAAGCATTGAAAGAGGCCAAAAACGCCCTGAATGGTTTCTATGACCTCTTTGGACGTCTCGGCGAGTCCGATGAGAATTCGGTTGCGGACCGAGACCTGGAACAGTCGGTCCAGCGCTTTAAGAACTCTTTCAGAGCAGCAATGGATGACGACATGAATACACCGATGGCCGTTGCTGAGTTTCAGAAACTGCGAAGCGACATCAATAAACTCCTGGATCGGGGGATTTCCACGAAAGCGCGACAGATTGCCAGAGATGAATTTCGCGCCATGGGCAATCTGTTGGGGTTGTTTCGGTTGGACAAGTGGCAGTTTCACGACTCAGCTTCTGACGCGTTGTCGGCCAATGCCATGGAGACCGCAACGGTTCGAACGGTCCTATCTGAAACGGACATTGAAATGCTGCTGATAGAACGGAAACAGGCTCGCAGTCGGAAAGATTTTATGCGGGCAGACGAGATCAGGAAATTGCTCGCAGCTCAAGGAATCATCATCGAGGACAAACCGGATGGCACCAGCCGCTGGAAACGCTGACGGACAGGAGATTCTCTATGGCCTCCATACCGTACGCGAAGCCCTGAAGGCCGGTCACCGGCCATTGCAGCGCGTGCTGGTTCTTCGGACCAATAAACAGTTTGCCGATCTGGTGCAACTGGCTCGATCTCGTCATGTTCCAATTCATGTCCAGCCTCTGACCGCTCTTGACCGCCTCATACCCAATGGCAAGCACCAAGGCGTCGTGGCATTTGCCGCGGCAAAAGCCTATCAGACGGAGGATTCAATTCTGGCTCGCGCAGCGCAACGCCATGAGCAGCCGCTCTTGGTCATCTTGGACGGGGTAGAAGACCCACACAACCTTGGAGCGGTGCTTCGGACGGCGGAGGGAGCCGGTGCTCACGGTGTATTTGTTCCCGAACGAAGAGCCGCCGGGCTCACGTCGGTAGTTGCGAAAGCTTCAGCCGGAGCGATCGATCACATTCCTGTGGCGCGTGTGACGAATCTGAGCAGATTGCTCGAGTCGTTGAAGACGGCTGGAGTCTGGATCTACGGAGTCACGCCGTCGGCAAACAAGGTATTCACCGACGTCGATCTGCGAGGACCCATCGGGCTAGTCTTGGGAGGTGAGGGAACAGGCATTCGGCCGGGAGTTTTGCAGCATTGCGACGAATGTATCCGAATTCCTTTGAGAGGCCAGGTCCAATCGTTGAATGTGTCGGCAGCCGCCGCGGTAGTCCTGTTCGAAACGGTTCGTCAGCGCCGTTCCGGTAACCAGAACCGGGACGATGCTACCGAACTCTGAGCGCGCCCCCCTGGATGGCGGTCTTCAGTAATTGAGCCGTATTCGATACCCGCATTTTCTTCATCATATTGGCGCGGTGTGCCTCGACGGTCTTGACGCTGATCTTCAAGCGTTGACCGATCTCCTTGTTCTTAAATCCTGCCCATATCAATTCCAGGATTTCCTGTTCCCGTGACGTGAGCGATTCAGGACGCTTTACGCGAGGAGGAGGTTCAAGGTCGGCAAGAGATTTTCGAGGCCTAGGCTTCGCAGTCGCTTTAGCCATGATGATGAGTTCTCCTTTCATAAGGATGAGTTCTCCTTTGATAGGGATACATTTCAGGTATACTCGACATGGACCAAACAAAGCACAATGCAGTCATTATGAAATGATCGATTGCGATTGTAAATGCAGGGCCTTCGGCCCTAGTAGGGTTGCTGGGTAAGGAAAGCACTCTGAGCAATTATGCATGAGAGCCAAACTCTACTGCCGTTGGTGATTGCCGGCCTTTTCGGCGGCCTCATCGGCAGCTTTTTAAATGTGTGTATTTACCGTCTTCCACGGCAGGAGTCGATTGTGTGGCCGGGATCTCATTGCCCGACCTGCTCCCACTCGATCGCTTGGTACGATAACATTCCCGTTGTGAGTTATCTGGTTCTGGCCGGCCGATGTCGACAGTGTTCAGTGCCGATTCCCTTCCGCTATCCGTTGGTGGAGATTGTGAATGCTTTGGGTTATGTCGGGGTCCTTTGGTTCTTCGGTCTTAGCTGGGCTGCCATGGCGTATGGATTGCTCTATTCGGCTCTCCTCGTCGTAGCCGGAACGGATCTTTCTCATAAGATGATTCCCAATGCCGTTACGTTCCCCGGAATCATTGTAGGTCTCATCAGTGCAGCGACAATTCTTCCGCTCGGCTTTCTGAACGGGTTATTGGGAGTTCTCGTCGGAGGAGGAATTCTATGGCTCTTAGCGTGGGCCAGCCCTTATGTCTTTGGAAAAGAGGGCATGGGAGGGGGAGACATCAAGCTGCTCGCTATGATCGGGGCGTTTCTTGGGTGGAAACCCGCGCTGATGACGATCATGGTGGGGTCTTTCTTAGGGTCGCTCGTCGGCGTGACGCTCATCGTCGCACGAGTAATCAGGCGAGAAGACTACATTCCATTCGGGCCGTTTCTTGTGTGCGGCGCCTTGGTGGCGCTCTTCTTTGGGCAATCTCTTCTCGACTGGTATCAAGGGGTGCTGGCTGGCTAATGACTCCCATGGCCACTTCTGAGCGTTTAGTCACTGTATCTCTTCCGTAAGGAACTGTATCTATTGGTGTATAGTTGTGCTCTTCCGCGATCTCTTTCTCTTCTGACACTGTCCCTTCTTCGTTATTCCACGCCTTCTCCGTTTTCTTTCCTTGATTCCATGGTTTAGAGCATTCCGATCCCCCCAATCGTTGTCAGGACATGACCCGCGAACGATCTATCCCTGAGCGGCACGACTCTTGACATAGCGATCGGCCAAGCTCACCGGAGCGGTCACAGTGAGGAAGATATGAAGGAAGAAGGCAAGACATTGACGGAGCTGATGGTCGTTGTGGGAATCATCGGAATGGTCTCGATCATGGCGATTCCCAGCTTCTTGGGCCTCAACTCCCGTACGCAGGTCCGCTGCACCACGGAAGAGGTTGCCTCTGAACTCCGTCTTGCGAAGCAGCTTGCGTTGACCTATCGCGATCGGGTTCGGATTCTCATCGATATGGAGCAACAGGAACTGATCACGCAGTTTGTCAATGGCGGCACCATTCACCATGTGTATCGCTATGGGGGGAAGGGTCTTGTGATCGAGGAGCCAAGCTCCGGACTCGAGATCCAGTTTCATCCAAGCGGACGCTCGGCCACTGCCACGACGATCCAACTCCGCAGCCATGAAGGCCAGACCCAATCACTCACCGTGAGCCTCACGGGTCGGGTATCAATCCTATGAGCGACTCACCTCAGCAGAATGGCTTCAGTCTCGTCGAGGTGATGGTCGCGATGATGATCTCCGGAATCGCATTAATGGGGGCTCTGGGTGCGGTGGAGGTTTCGTCGAAACATCTGCAACAGGGCGGCCTGAGCAATAAGGCGTTGGAACTAGCCCAGGCCAGATTGGAAGTGAAGCGTTCTGTTCGCTGGCAGTCTCTTCTGGAAGATGACCTGGATCGTGATGGCGTTCCCGAAACGTTCATGGTCGATGACGGCCGGGGTTACGATGTCACTGCGGGCGATGGGATCTATACGGCCATGCATGAGCGCGACGGAGTGACGGTAGTGTGGACCATCGAAAGTCAGCGTCCTGGACCACTCAGCGGCTCTGGAATGGTGACGATCCGAGCGGTCGCTTCCTATCCTGGGCTAAGAGGGCAACCGAGAGAAATCTATGTGGCGACTATTCGAGCCAATCCCGGATATGTGGGGCAACAATGAGCCGTGACGGCGCTATCACTTCTGACCTGAGACGTCAGGCTTGCTTCCATGCCCTGGTCAACGTGCACGGAGTCTGTCTGACCGAGTTGATGATCAGTTTGGCCGTGGGGGCGGCTGTGCTGGCCGCAGCGCTGAGTGTTTTCAATGTGGTCCATGCCCATGCAGAGAAGCAGCACCGGACATTGAAACATCAGCAGGATCTACGATTGGGGCTGGAAGTATTTGAGCAGGAAGCTCGATTAGCGACGGCTGACTCGATCGTCAAGGCGGCTCCCGATGAGTTTGCGTTTCAAGCCAATCTCAGCGCCTATCGGACGACCACGACCGGCGCCATTCATCCCGGCCAATCCGTCATTCCGGTGCAGGATGGGCGTGGATGGGGTGAAGGAAAGACAGTCATTGTGTGTAGCCCGCGCACCTGCGAATCGCATCGACTCTCTCGCGGTGGACAACGATATCAGTTGACCCTGGCAGAGCCGGTTGGGGCGTCATTTCCGGCTGGAGCCGCCATTGAAGTACACAATCGAGTTCTCTATTACGTGAAGCACGAGAAGGAAGACACGTCGAACCTCATGCGCATGGTCGATGGAGGCGCGAGTGAGCTCATTGGGGAACTCGATGATCTTAGGTTTTCGTACTGGGACGAGATGGGACAGAAAACGAATCAACCGCAACTGGTAAGGCGGGTTGTTCTGGAAATTCAGTCCAACCAGTTCCTGCATAGAATGGTCCGCGAAGTGAGCATTCGATCATAGGAGGAGACGAGACATGTTGCCGAGTGACACCAACATAGGCCAGCAGGGGATTGCGCTTCTAGGAGCTATGGTGATCGTGCTGATCTTATCCCTACTGGCCACGACACTTCTGAATCTGGCCGGGCAGGAGGCCATCAGTGCCAATGCCGGAAACCAAGCAGCCGTTGCCCAGCAACTTGCCGATGCGGCCAGCGAACTCGTGGTCGCCTGGTTTCACGACCCGAGGTCGACTGCCGTGACACCAAGGATTGCGTCCCAGCTTGAAAAAAGAAATCGTGATGCAGAAGGGGCTCCTTCATTTTTCGACCCCACCGGCCGCTCACAATTTGTGGGAACAGCGAATCAGCCGGATTATCTCTTCCATGCAGAGAACGCTTCGGAGAATCAGGTATTCAATGATCCTGAGGCCGGGATGTTTCGTGTCATGCAACACCTTGGACATGTGGAAGAACTCAAAGTGTACGCGCCCTCGAATCCGGGTCTTCTGTGCACCGTCGACGCCACCATTGCAACCCATACCAATCCGCCTGTCCGGCAATCCGTTTCCCTTCAGCTTGGCGCGCTGGACGTGCCGCCCCTGAAAGCCGCTGTCCAGGTGCGTAAGTCCTTGGGCGTGTTCCGACCGGGAAGTGAGTCGCCCGTGAGTGTACATTGGGGCGATTTACGGGTCGGTGAAGACCTTGTTCTAAGGCAAGGCGGCGACATCCCCACACTCAGTTCGTTCGCTCCTGTGACGGGGCAAGGATACGACGAGACGTCTCAACGGGAGGATCGTTGGATGCAAGCCTGGGTAGGAGGAAACGTTCAAATAACCCAACCCCCGTCGAGTCAAACCCCTAGTCTCCCACACAATCTTCATGAGGCCCAGAATCCTATTCCCGGAGTTCGCCTCGATCAGTGGAACTACGAACACCTGAAGCGACTGGCAAAACGGTTTGGTCGGTACTTCGGCATTGATCGCGATGGGCTTCTGTATCCCCAAGGTGTCGTAGAACCTGGACATGGGTTATCTCCTGATGAGGTACTCCGGTCCCAAGCACCTGGGGATCATCGCGGTCTGATTTTTATCGACACGCTCGACCAAACCGCGCCGCGTCTCGACAATCTCGGCACCCTCAAACTGCAGACCTCATACGTAGAGGGTACCGTGGTGATGCAGGGTCATGTCGTGCTTGCTCCAAATGGACTTGGTTCGTCCGTCCCGGCTCTCAGCCCTCCAAAGACGGGCCAGGGCGATGATCCTGCCCGAACACTCGTTCAACTCTCGGGCATACATTTCAACGGAGTGCTGTATGCCAGCGGTACCATCACGGTTGCGGGAAGAGTGAGACTGTATGGAGCTGTGGTTGCCGGGGAGACGATTGCGCAATCGAGTTCAAGAGGCACGTTCGAAGTGTGGTATGAGCACGAACTCGGACAAGGTCTGTTCCGAGGGTTGCCGGTCGTGTATCGGGCCCCAGGCACATGGATGGCACGCTACTGAATTGCTTACGCTGCCCGTCGTTGTCTCGGCGAACGATTAAGGCGAGCGACACAGGACATAAAAGCAACTTCTTATTGTCGATGACGAAGGATGAGATAGAATGATCACGCACGGTGCTGAAGCGCATGGTAAACGGCACGTTCTTTCTGCCGCCTGTCTGAAAAAACCCCAGATGGCCAAACCACCTCGCAAGATGACGATGGCACGCAGTCTTTTGGACTGTATCGCTTATCGAGGCCTCATCAGTCAGACCGAACTCGAATCGGCGGTGGAGGAATCGTTATCAAGGGAAGTCGATCTGGAAACCATCTTGCTCGAAAAGTATCGCGTGCCGAGAGCCGCACTCGGATCGACGCTCAGCGAATTCTATCAATGTCCCTATGTCCCCTATGACGAGCGGACCGTCATCGACCCGGAACTGTTAAAGAACCTCAGTTTCGATTACCTCAGAAGGAACTCCTGGATTCCCATGAAGCGACAGGGAACCGTGCTTGATATCGTCATCAACGATCCCCACGACTTAGAAAAAGGTCTCGATATCCGTCGCGCGTTCCCCGGCACGACGGTCCGCTTCTCTGTCGGGCTTCGAAGGGACATCGAGCAATACCTCCTTGTCGCAACAGGGCAGGCCAATGGCGGCTCGATCACTGAGATCCTTGGGGAACTAGTCGATGAAGCCGGTATCGAGCGAAACGGTGATGCCGAATCCGGCGAAATCGATGAAAACGATTCAGCCATTGTGCGCCTGACCAACCAGATTATCGCCGAGGCCTATCGATTAGGGGCGTCCGATGTGCACGTCGAACCCTATTCGGATCGCAAGGAAACAGCCGTGCGGTTCCGTGTCGATGGGACGTGTTTTACGTACATGCGGATCCCGGCTGTCTATCGACGAGCCATTGTCTCGCGTCTGAAGATCATGGCCAACTTGGATATTGCCGAGCGGAGGAAACCTCAAGACGGAAAGATCCGCTATAAATTGGCGAAGGATCGGGAAATCGAATTACGTGTCGCCACATTGCCGACCGCAGGAAGCAATGAAGATGTCGTGCTGCGTCTTCTGAGCGCCAAGGAAACGATGCCGTTGGAGGCGATGGACTTTTCGCCGGACGTTTTGGAGACCGTCCAGGCACTTTCCGAGCGTCCACATGGAATTTTTCTCTGTGTAGGACCGACCGGCTCCGGGAAAACCACCACGCTGCACGCGGTCATGCACCACATCAACACCGATGAGCGAAAAATTTGGACGGCCGAAGACCCCATCGAGATCACACAGGAAGGTCTCAGGCAAGTGCAGGTGCATCCAAAGATCGGGTTTACCTTTGCCTCCGCAATGCGCGCCTTTCTTCGAGCCGACCCGGACGTGATCATGATCGGAGAGATGCGTGATAAAGAAACGGCCGACATTGCGATAGAAGCATCGCTCACCGGTCATTTGGTGATGAGCACGCTGCATACCAACAGTGCGGTCGAAACCATCACTCGATTATTGGATATGGGATGCGATTCCTTCAATTTTGCCGATGCAATGTTGGGAATCCTCGCAATGCGTCTCTGTAAGCGCCTTTGCCTCCAGTGCAAAGAGAGCTATCACCCGACTCAACAGGAATACGACGAGCTGATGCAAGGCTACGGAGCGCGCTATTGGGATAAGCTCGGTGTCACGTATACCGACGACTTCACGCTCTATCGTGGAAAGGGCTGTGAGGTTTGCAATCACAGTGGGTTTAAGGGACGGGTCGCGTTGCATGAACTCCTGGTTGGGTCTGAAGATATCAAAAACCTGATTCAAGGGAAGGCGAGAACGGCTGAAATCCTGAGCGTAGCCATGCGCGATGGAATGGTCACGCTGCTGCAGAATGGCATTCAAAAGGTGCTGAAGGGTGTTACGACATACCGGCAGGTCCGCGCCGTAGCGATAAAGTAGCGCGAACAGGACATGCGAAACCACTGAGCCCGTTAAGGGGTCCGCTCCAAGATCGATACGAACGTCTTCAGCTTCAAGAGCATCTCGGGCGAAACCTTGATAAATTCCAGGCCGCACCGATGCCCTGAAACCCAACGAACGGCTGCCAGTTCAATATCAGCCGGCGCCTCTCCGTTTAGAAAATCGAGCTCCAGAGAAACATAGGTCGAGACGGCGGGAAGGTGCTCCGCCGTGATGGCACATCCCTGTGACGAAAGGTTGAGGGCAGTTCCCTCCGTCGTGTGAGGAACATTGCCAAATTTGCAAGGAAGTTGGATGGCGAACCGTGGGACCTTACGAGACTCTTGTGTCATCCACCGCTCACGAGCCGGCATTTAGATTCCCTGCGCTTGATTCGCGTTGCTCATCCGCAGTTGCCTCAACAAGAACCCTAGTGGTGATTGCGCATTCTGTCAACCAGCGATATCCGCTCTCCCGTTCGAAACAGTACAGCGTCCCAGCCGAAAATTGTCGTGCATTCGCGCGAAAAATGGCCGCGAGCAATGGGTCTCGCCGGATAAGGATTGTCATCAAATCAAGCAGTTAGGTGAAGGAAATGACGTGTCCGGGACGGCATGCCCCTTGCTCGATTAGGAGACGCCATGAAGCAAACAGCAAAAACCATGAGCAAACTCCGTTCAAACGAAAGTGGTTTCACTCTGGTAGAAATCGCCATAGTCGGGGCGATTATAGGCATCGCGGCTGCAGTGTCTGTTCCGAATTTTCTTCAGATGTACGCAAAGCATGAGCTCTATCAAGCTACGACCAGTCTCTATAACCGGTTGGTCCTTGCACGCTCTTCGGCAATCAGCCGCAATATCCTGATCGCAGCTACCCCGGCGAGTGTTCCAGCGGGACTTGACACAGTGGCATTTACCGCTCCCTTGGGCACCGAAACTCTCCCCCAGAACGTGAGATTCATAATGCCCTTACCCGTGAACCCACTCGGTTTTACTCCTCGAGGGTTGAGTACCGCTCCTCTCGCTGTTCAAACAGTTCAGCTGCAGAGCACGCGAGACCCTAATCTCATTTACACAATTTCATTGATGCCCTCTGGAAAGGTGACCTGGTGTCGACAAGCAATTAATCCGTGCATCATCAATGAAACATCGTGAACAAGAAGGTAGGCGAATGTTGAAAGTACGCAACGAAAAAGGATTTACGTTGGCTGAGGTCATGATCTCCGCGGCCATCCTCGGTGTGGGAGTCATGGGCATGGCCGCCATGCAAGGCGTGTCATTTACGAAGAACGTCGATGCCAACGACTTGTCTATTGTCACCAATGTCGCGGCCGACATGGTGGAGAGAATCCAAAGTAATCGGCGCTTCGCTTGGGCCTATAACAATTTGGATACCACTGGACCGGGGAACTGTTTAGCGGGCGGGATTCCTGCCCCCCAGCCAGCCATGCCATTTTTCTCGGTCGCGCCGTCGCTAGCAGCGACAAGAGCGATCCAAGGTGATTGTACTCAGTGGCGAACTTTGGTTTTAGCCACAAACCTGCTGAATGCACGAGGTACGGTCCAAGCTGCTCCTGTGATCCCACTGAGAGCTGATTCAAGCGCAGTACAGGTCACAGTACGGCTTCAGTGGAATGATCGTGCAGCAGGACAACGGGCAAGAGCGGTGGCATTCCAAACGCTGATTGAGCCGGAATAAGACTTCTTGATGAGTACCACCAAGGGGATACGCGGGGGACTCGCAATGAGACAATCATCCGATTCGTGGGACCAGAGCCAGAGAGGCTTTACACTGACGGAGATCATGGTCGCGACGGCTATGACGACAGCCATCATTGCGGCCGGGTTTGGAGCTCTGGTCGTCAGTCAGAAGACCACGCGTATTACCGGACAAATAGGAAGCACACAGGCAACGGCGCGGAATGCTCTGGACATGATCACGGCCGATCTCAAGTTGGCCGGATTTGGGATGCGTGGTCTTTCAACGGCGGTCGGTGGATGCCACATCAACGGGACGCCTTCAGCCTTGATCCCAGGCGACAACAACCCCCTTGGGGCGGACACCGGCCCGGACACCATCTCAATGGTTGTTCCAATGACAAACTCCATTGCCGCTGTGGGGCCGTTGTGGCAGGTCTTCGTCCCGGTGGCTCCAGGTACCATTGGCGGAATGGATGTGCCGATCGCGAGTATACCCCTGCCGGCCAATGTGACCACAGCGATGGGGAATGCCATTCCTGGGGGTGCGGCGGCATTGCTTGGCATGTCTGTTTCGATCGGCGGAGTTGCTGGTTCAAGGATTCAGTCTGTCAATCCCGGAAGCTTGACCCTGAATCCCTCGATTCCCGCTCCCACAGGCTTTGGGACGGGGACGCAAGTCTATTTGCTACAGTGCATCACCTACCAGGTGATTCCTCCCCCAGATGCCCTCAACCTCTGTCAGGGAACTACCCCCTGTCTCGTCCGTGGTGCGGTCCCGGCCGCTCTCGTAGGTCTTGGTGGGCCGCCCAACTGCAATCAGGTGAATTCAGGATGCATCCCTATCATGGACGGGGTTGAAGACCTCCAACTGGCCTATGCTTGTGATGGCTGTGACCCTCGCGTCAATAGTGGTAGGCCTGATTTGCAGCCGGACGATCTCAATCTTTCGAATCAGTTCGACCAGGCTGACTTCATCACGAATCGAAATTGGTTCGGTACTGCAGCGCCATATGGCAACCGCATGACACCGAGCACCATTCGGTTAGCTCAGGTCAATATCGTCGCGCGTCAGACAAGAGCAGATCAAGGTATGGGAGAGGCTCAATCGACTCCCCTGCATACGACGACCTTTCCTGTCATCAGCGATCACAACCATGCGAATGGGCTCTTTGCTTCTGGCGACACCGCATCTCCGGCACAGCAGGCGAACTATTTTCAGTTTCGTCGGCGCATACTGACTCGAACGATCGAACTCCGCAACCAAAGGCTCTAACTATGAGGATTTCTCGTGTGGTTCCGAGTGAAGTCTGGCCGCTCAGCAATGAGCGTGGCACGGCATTCATGACGGTAATGCTGCTGATGTTGATCATCGGCGCCCTCGGCGTTGCAGCGCTGACGATGACGGGCATGGAAAACTCAATGGCGGGAGCAGTCCGTATGGTTGAAGAGGGAACGGACGCTGCCGAGGCATGTGTGGGGACGGCTGTTCGAGCGATTCGATTGACGATCGAAGATCCTCAAATGACCGGTCAGGCAGCTGTACTCATTGCACCTCAGGGACCGGTCCCGGCTCTCAATCAAGGGGTGTTCACTCAGGAAATCAACGGTACGCTACGGAATCATTCCGACATTGCGGTTGGAACGGGAAACGCGCCCAATCTAACCATGAATGTGAATGGGTACATCGTCAATGGGGACATTGATTTCCTTTATTCGAAGCGACGAACCGGCAGTGATTTTGCTGATCCAGACAAGCCAACCTATGATCAGTTCTATCGAGTGGACTGTGTGGCGGCCAATGCAGCGACCGGGGCCACCAGTCGGGTGATTGTGACGTTTGATTGTCTTAATACCACAGGGGAAGGTTGCGTGAAACGAGCGACCAACGGTTAAGACGAGACGGATGGGAGGCCTGGCATCACTATGAATCTCAAAAGTCAGGGTAGTCACTCATCGCTAAACTTTCCCAACCTGATAATCCTTTGTTCGGTCATTGTTTTCGCCAGTACGGGAGAACCCCAAATAGGTCGTGCCGATGAGCCGCTTCCTGCCGCTATGGACAGTTATCCCAAGGGAACAATCACCGCAGTCTATGAGACAACATTTCAAATTGACGGGCGAACCTTCAGCCTCGTACCGGAGGCGGTGCTCGTTGATCGACATGGCGATCCATTGGTGCCAACCAGCATTAGAGTGGATATCAATGTGAAATACCGCATTCAAAAAGGGACCACAGACAAGATCGACTGGATGTTACTGTTTTTGCCGCGGTAAGCAGCGATCAATGCGAGTCAGTACGCCGAAAGAGAGACAATGGAGGGTGCCATGAAACGCGGGGATATTGCACTTCGTGGGACCATCAGGATGTTCGTGTTAGTGGGATGTCTTGCAGGGACCGACTTCAGCCAAGCCCAAACGATGGATCAATACTTCGCCGTGCCACCGTTCGTCAGCGACCAGGTCGCACCCAACATCATTTTGGTGCTGGACAACTCCGGCAGTATGAGTGGGCTCGGCTGTGACCGCAATGATGATGGGGACTGTATCGACGCAGCCGATCTGGCATTCACGAACACGACCAACTGGTCAGGCTACTTCGATTCTCTTCGTTGCTATACCTACGATACCGGCGCTGATGCGCGCTTCGAACCTGCGACTGTCAAGGCAACGCTGGCAACAGCGTGTAGTAACACGGAATGGGATGGAAACTTTTTAAACTGGGCGACGTTTCGGCGGTTCGATGCTCTGAAGAAGGCGATGATTGGGGGAGATTGTTTCGTCGCTCGTGCGGCTGATGGAACCTGCCCTACGAACGGCACTCCCGCACTAAAGACGGTCAGAGCACAGGCTTCCGGAATCAATACGGAGCTTGCCGCAGTGAGCTACAATGCCGGCGCCGGCCCCAACACCTATCTTGGAAGGATTCCTTCGGCTGACAGAGGGAGTAATCCAAACACTATCTATATCGGCACCGACGCCGCCTATTTCTGCGTAGATAACGACAATAATTTTGATGGCAACTGCGGAGATGGCTTCAGCCAGCGAAAATACGAACTCAAGATCGGCTATAGCGCCGAGCCGACCGGTACCATCCAACAGATTGGGGCCCAAGCACGATTCGGGCTCTTTGAATTCAAACCGGCTGGGGATGGCGCCCGCATGTTGGTCGGTGTTGGGTCCCGCCAATCGATCGACTTTTCCGGATCAGGCGTGGAGACGTTTAATACGAATACAGCTGCCATGATCGACGCGGTCCAGGAATCATTTCCCTCGACCTGGACACCTCTTTCAGAATCGCTCTATGAAACGACCCGCTATGTTGCACAGATCAACTCTACATACTTGGCCGGATCGTATGTATATCCGATTGCCTATGCGGGAGGCAATTCGAACGGCGTCGCGTTCCAGGGGACAGGAGTGGGTTCGATTGGGGGTTCAGAAATCTCGGTTCTGACTGGCACAGAAGCGTGCCCGGCCGGCTACATTACGAATGGGTGCGGCCGGGATCCTTACTTTTTCGGCAGCAACCACACGCCGGCCTGGGCAACAACTTCTACACAAGTCGCATGTTGTAAAACTTTCGTTATCCTCGTCACGGACGGAGCGCCAACGCAGGACACCAATATTCCGGCCGGATTGCGGGACTATGCTCACGGACAACACGGCCTCCATTGTACTGGAAGCAACGCGACGATTCATGCGCCGAACGGGACTTGTAATACCAATAGTGCAACTCCCACGGCCACTCTGCTCGGCGAGCATAAAACAGATTATGATGACAGTGGAAACCATTACTTGGATGATGTGGCCTTTTGGGCTCATACGAATGATCTCCGGCCTTGTAATGGGTCTGCCGATGGCCTCATTTCCGTCTTAAGCGTGACCGGCCACTGCCTGCCAGGCTTGCAGAATGTCACCGTCTACACATTTTTTGCCTTCGGAAACATCGCGGGCCGAGAGATTCTCATGCACACGGCGAGACTCGGAGGCTTTGAGGATACCAATAACAATAATCTTCCAGATCTCGTTTCGGAATGGGATAAGGTCATCAATTCCACGGGTGCCCCAGGCACGGATGGAATTCCGGACAACTATTTTGAGTCATCCAATGTCGATGACTTGCAGGATCGACTGATGGCGACCATTACCGCGATTCTGAGGAAAAGTGCATCAGGCACATCCATTTCGGTGCTTGCGACTTCCGCCACCGGTGAAGGATCGATCTATCAGGCCTATTTCTACACGAGTGACGTCGGTCAGGGCGGCGCGAATGTCAAGTGGACAGGGTACGCGCACGCCCTCTTTGTAGATGGTTTCGGTAATTTCAGAGAGGATACAAACCAGGACGGCGTGTTGACCTACGATGCGGATCTAATCGTCACGACGCGCTACGACAATAATCCCGCAAGTCCAACGTATCAGAAAGTACTCGTCGACAAGTACGCCGATACGAGTCCGGCTGACGGAGTAGCCGACAGTGCGACACCCACGGTCACCGGCGATCTCAAGTCGATCAAGCCCATTTGGGAGGCGGGCAAAGAACTTGCGAACACGGCCTCGGCCTCACGCAAGGTGATTACGTGGGTAGACACTAATAACGATGGGATTGTCGACCCCACAGAACAGATCGATTTCAGTACGGCTAACTGTGTGGCGCTTCGGGGCTATTTGAGATACGCAGCCGATACCTGCGCCGGTAGCACCAACGCTACGAATTTGATTAACTTCATTCGCGGCGATGAGATTGCGGGATTGAGAACCAGGATGCTCGAGGTTCCGGTTGGAAGCGGAAACTTCAAGGTCTGGAAGTTGGGTGATCCGATTCACTCAACCCCGACGGTGGTGGGTGCCCCCAAGGCACGCTACGATTTGGCCTTTGGGGATCCTACCTATACAGCCTTTTACGCAAAATATCGAACCCGACGTCAGGTGGTCTATGTCGGCGCGAATGACGGGATGCTCCACGCATTCAACGGAGGCTACTACCACAAGGGTGATGATCCCACGACAGCGGCCGTGACGGAGCATGGCTGGTACACGAAGAATCCAACAGACAATTCCAGTGGCTTAAGTCTTGGATCGGAGCTCTGGGCCTACATTCCCCAGGAATTGTTGCCTCATCTCCAGTGGCTTGCCAGGACGGATTACACGCACGTGTACTACGTCGATCTCAAGCCGACGATTACTGAAGCGAGAATCTTTACGCCGGATGCTGATCACCCGGGTGGTTGGGGAACCGTGTTGATCGGAGGATTCCGGATGGGTGGCAGCTGTGGGAACTGCGCCGCAGGCTCGGGAGCGCCACCGATGACGGTCACGATTGGAGGCGTACCGCGCACATTCTACAGTGCATACTTCGCTTTGGATGTAACCAACCCTGAAGTCGACCCCAAGGTGCTTTGGGTATTTACGGACAGTGGACTTGGGCTGACCACAAGTTATCCAGCGGTTGCTCGCATGAACCCGAAGACCGACAGTCCTATCAATCCGACCAATGAAAAGTGGTATGTCCTATTTGGGTCTGGACCGAACGGGTATCAGGCGGATCTTACTGCCGCTTCGCCACAGACTTCCAAGCTTTATACTGTAGACCTGAAGAAAGGGCCTAAGGTAGCCGCAGGCGGGAGTTTGACGACCATGCCGGTCGGCGCGTGGCAATCGTTCTTAGGTCATATAGTTACGGTCGATAAGGATTCCGACTGGAGGACAGATGTGGCGTACATGATGCGGACCGCCAACGACGGAGCCCTCCCATGGCGAGGCAAACTCCATCGTCTCACTATGGGATGTAGCGCTGCGCCTTGCAGTCCAACGACATGGGGCATAGCCAATGGAGTCAACCGAACTCCGACGGAAGTGATCGACACGTTCTACGATACCACTCTTGGGACGACCGTGGAGGTCGGACCCTCTGCGTCGGCTCCGGCCGTAACCCTGGACGATACCGACAAGATGTGGGTATTTTTTGGAACTGGTCGGTATTTCAGTAATGCGGACAAGGTCGACAACACCCTTCAGCGCCTTTTCGGAATCAAGGATTCTGTGTTGAGCGCCACCTGTACCGAGACTTCCACAGTGAGTTGTCTGGATGATGATCTCGTGGATGTCACCAAGGCTGTTATTTGTATTGTCTGCAGCGGGAGCACGAATGAGGTGACAGATCCGACCAATACAGGCGTCACGACCTTCAACGGCACCGGAACGACGTCAATGATGGGCTTAGTTGCCTCGAAGGATGGCTGGCGTGTTACTTTGCCTGGGCCGATCAGCATCACAAATCCAACAACTTTCGTGACAACGAACTATTCGGCCGAACGTTCCGTGGTCAACCCGACCTTGGTAGCGGGGTCGATATTCTTTCCAACATTTGCCCCGACGAACGACTTTTGTGCGTCGGATGGCGCAAGCTATTTGTACGCGCTCTTCTATAAGACCGGAACGGCGTCGACAGCTCCTGTTATTGGCACGGCGACATCCGGCGGCAATACCAACGTGAATGCTAAGATGTCGCTAGGAACTGGTCTTGCCTCAAGCGGAACGATTCACTGCGGCCAAGGTTGTAGCTTTAACATCCAAATGTCTACCGGTGCGTTCACTCAAGGCGACGCGAATCTCGAAGGCAACTACAGCCGCTATGTGAACTGGGTACATCAACGTGACTAAAATGACTTCAGGGAAATATCTTGGTCAGCTCATGGCACGGACCATTCGTGCTATGAGCTGAATCACGCGATTGGAAGAAACAGCTTTGAGCAATGTGCGCAGGTACAACTTAACTCCTGTCAATTCGTGGTTCTTCGCTCTGGGTGTCTGTACGGCATTCGTCAACGTGTCCTGTACCGAATCCCCTCCAAACACTGTCACTAGTTCAGCTCCTGCCAAAGGAAATCTGCCACCCGCGATCACTTCTGCGAGGATCATGAATGACCCCATTCCACTGACCGGACCGGTAGAGGTCCAGGTTGATGGACAGGATCCTGAACGGGAAGCAGTCTCATTCGAATACCAATGGTATGTGGATAATGCCCAAGTTTCTCGACAAACCAACGCGACACTCCCGGCTGAATTGTTGAGACGTGGCCAAACGGTTTTCGTAGAAATTATTCCGTCAGACGGTGCCAATAAAGGTCAGCCTTATCGAACGAAGAGCGTGGTGGTGGGGAACACGGCCCCGAAAGTGACGACTGTCTCGCTATCGCCCCAGATGGCTCGTGCCGGCGACAAACTTGAAGCACAGGTTGAGGCGCATGATCCAGACCATGATCGAGTAGACTTGACCTTTAAATGGTTCCGCAATAACTCTGTGATCAAAGAGGGGGAGGAACCATTTCTGGATACCACCGGATTTGCCGCTCGCGATATGATTGCGGTCGAAGTGATGGCCTCTGATCCTGCAGGTTCAGGCAATTCGTTAAAATCCAGGCCCCTCGTACTCGGCAACAGCGCTCCGCGGATCGTATCGACTCCTCCTCCATCCACCGGTCAAGAACGGTTTGATTATGCGGTGAAAGCGTTGGATCCTGATAACGATCAGTTGACCTATTATCTGGAAATGGCGCCGCCGGGGATGACCATCGCCTCGGAGTCAGGTCACATTGGATGGCAGATCCCAACCGATCAACAAGGCACATTCCACGTCAAGGTAGTGGCAAAGGACGGGCAGGGCGGGCTAGCCTCACAGGAATTCGACTTGACCCTGACTGCCCCAACCCCTCCTAGCCGTTCCGGAGCCTGAAGTTTCATCAAAGATAGTACATCTGCTTGTCTCCGTGTTTTCCTGTCTGTTACAATCGCATCAATGACAGTGGGAGGGAGACCACCCCGCGCTCGTGCGTAAGCTCAAATTACGAGAAGGCACCAATACCGCCGTCCTGTTCGGTCATCACGACCGACATCTCAAGCTAATTGAAGACGAACTGGGTGTACGGCTTTCCGCACGGGGCGAAGAACTTACTTTGGATGGCCTTCCTGAAGCTGTCCGTCAAGCAGAACGTATCCTCCTCGAACTCGCCTCCCTGACCAACGAAGGTATTACTCTGCAAGCCGAAGATGTCACCCACGCCCTCAGCGCATTGCGCCGAACTCCCGAGGCTTCCCTCAGAGACGTGCTTGGCCAATCGGCGATGATTGTGACCAAAAAGCGTTTCGTCGGCCCCAAGTCTCCGACTCAAAAAGTCTACATCGAAGCGATCGAGCAGCACGATATTGTCATTGGCATCGGGCCGGCCGGAACAGGCAAGACCTATCTGGCCATGGCTATGGCAGTCAGTGCCTTGATGAACAAGGAGGTGAGTCGGATCATTCTTGCCCGGCCTGCGGTCGAGGCAGGGGAGAAACTCGGCTTCCTGCCGGGCGACATCTATGAAAAAGTAAATCCCTATCTGCGGCCTCTCTACGACGCGCTGTTCGACATGATGGACATGGAACGGGCAAACCGGTTGATCGAGCGAGGGGATATTGAGATCGCGCCGCTGGCTTTCATGCGTGGGAGAACGCTGAACGATTCCTTCGTTATTCTGGATGAAGCGCAAAATGCAACCGCTGAGCAGATGAAGATGTTCCTCACCCGGCTGGGCTTCCATTCGAAAGTGGTGGTGACCGGGGATATCACGCAGGTGGATCTGCCGACCGACCGAGTCTCGGGCCTCATTCAGGTTAAAGAGATACTTCGCGATGTTGAGGGGATCGCCTTCGTCTACTTCGATGAGACAGACGTCGTAAGACACCGACTGGTCCAAGAGATTATTAAGGCGTACGATCGTCATCAGTCAATGAGTGGTGATCCTCGATCGACTCGCGAGCCGGGTACCGCTTCGCAGCGTCAACCCTCGAACCCACGCAAGTCTCCGGCCACCAGCCCGTCATCTCGCGACCTCCCCGGAAGTTCTCATTGATGGGTGTCTATCTTCGCGTGAGCCTCACGCGACTTGCCGTGCGGCACGCTTCCTTGGTACATCTGGCCGAGCGTGTGTTGAAGGCTGTCGGCGAGCCGAAGTCGGAGTTGAGCCTAGAGTTGGTAGGGGACGTACGCATACGCCGATTGAATCGTGAGTATCGCAAGCAGGATCGAACCACGGACGTGTTGGCTTTCTCTACCCGTGAGGCGGTCTTGCCCGGAGGCGTGCGCCCCGCGAGCGGCATGCTCGGCGATGTCGTGATTTCTTTACCGACTGCGGTTCGCCAAGCCAAAGAAGGCGGACGATCGATCGATGAGGAGCTCGCCATGCTCTTGGTACATGGAGTGCTTCATCTTTGCGGATACGATCATGAACGGAGTGCGCGCGAAGCGGCGCGAATGTCGCGTCGCGAACGAGCCGTTCTTGGAATGATCGCTCCCGTGCCTTGCCTCGTAACTGGTCGTGCCGGACGGCCCACAAAGGATCGCTAAGAATGGGATGGTTTCAACGACTGAGCGAAGGACTCGGCAAGACACGACATATCGTGCAGCAGTCGCTGGATCGCTTTCTTGGACGGGCGCCGGACCAAGAGCTTCTTGAGGATCTTGAAGCGGCCCTCCTCACTGCAGATCTGGGCGCTCGGGTCGTCGATCGCGTGATGCGGCAGGTCAGTGAGGAAACACGCGGGGCAGAGGCGAAAACCTCGGAAGGGCTTCAGAATGTCCTGAGCCGGTCGCTTTACGGCATATTGAAGACGGTATCGGGAACGACACTGGAACAGCTCATTAATGAAGGCCCTAGACCGTTTGTCATTCTGGTCGTCGGGGTGAATGGTGTCGGGAAAACGACTACGATCGCCAAGATCGCACAGCGGGTGACGCAGGCTGGGCGTCGATCACTGCTCGTAGCCGGGGATACCTTTCGGGCCGCCGCCATTGAACAATTGCAAGTGTGGGGTGATCGGGTCGGAGCGGAGGTGATTCGCCAGCGCCACGGTGCCGATCCTGCGGCAGTTGCGTTCGATGGAATCGTCGCGGCCAAAGCCAGGAAGGCGGACGTGGTGTTGATCGATACAGCCGGCCGCTTGCATACGAAGTCAAATCTTATGGACGAACTGCGGAAAGTGAAACGGGTGATTGGCCAGGAATTGCCCGGTGCCCCACATGAAGTGTTGTTGGTGTTGGATGCCACCGTCGGGCAGAACGCGCTGTCCCAAGCCCGTCAGTTCCATGATGCGGTGGGCGTCACCGGGCTGGTTCTGACGAAGCTGGACGGGACTGCACGAGGTGGGATCGTCGTGGCGATTGCCGACGAATTGAAGCTTCCCCTTCGCCTGATCGGTGTAGGAGAAGGAGCTGAGGACCTGCAGGACTTCAATGCCGAAGCGTTTGTGGCGGCTCTGTTCGGCCAGCCGGCTTCCTGCTCATAAACCACGCCTTTTCTTCTCATTGTCCCCGGTGTCGTGCTATTCTTTTTTTCGCAGTGAGCATGGTTTCAGCTTGAAGAGGATCGGCAGCGATGAACAAACTCTTGATCGTGGACGACGATCAGATGAACTGCGATTTGTTGCAGAACGTGTTCACCCGCCTAGGGTACCGGGTCATTTCGACGACCAGCGGACGAGAAGGTCTTAGTCTATTTCGCGCCCACCGCCCGAGGGTTACCCTTCTGGACCTGCGGATGCCGGAGATGGACGGATTAACTATTTTGAAGGAAATCCGGGCGATCGACCCTCAAGCGCCGGTGATTATCCTGGGGGGTGGCGCGACGGAAGTCCAAGAGAATCAAGCAAGGACCCTACGGGCAACCGATTTCATTAGAAAAGGGCTGTCCCTGGACGTCCTTGTCGAAGCGGTCAATCGAATCTCACAGCTTCCTGCCCAATCGACCAACGTGCCACTTCAGCTTGATAACGGAAGTGTGGCTGAGCAGATCGATGAGTCGATCTTGGTCGTCGACGACGAACCGCTCGTATGCGATCTCCTTGTCCGGTTCCTGAGCCTGCGCGGCTATCGAGCACTCGGCGTTAAAGACGGCCACGATGCGCTGCGGATGGTGGAAGATACGCCGCCCGATGCGATCCTGCTCGACATGATCATGCCCGGACTGCCGGGGATCGATGTGCTCCGTGCGCTACGTGAGAAAGACTACTCAGGCGGCATCATCATTATGACCGGGAGTCAGAACGAGGAGTTGCTCGAAGAAGCCTGGAAGTTAGGACCCCAAGAGATCCTTTTGAAACCGGTCGATCTCGAGCGCCTCCTGACCGCGATCCAGCTTGTACTCGTCTGCCGCGAGTGTTAAAAAGTTTCCTGATGTCTATCGGGAAACTCGCTGTCCGATCTTGCCTCATTAGTCTCCTGTTGATTTCCGTCGTCTCAGTCCAGGATGCTTCGGCCCTGCCATCCAACGAGGATGTCACACTCGTTCACCACGACCTCTCGGTCCAGGTCACCCCCGCTGCTCATGGGTTGGCCGCAAGCGATCGGATCGAACTGGAGGTTGACCCACGCGTAATGTCCGTTACGTTCACGCTTGCTCATACACTGAACATCGAGTCGATCACGATGGGAACACCTTCGGTCCCAAGCGGAACGGGAATGTCGGGTGACGCCGTTCCGTTCACGAGAAAACAACTCCATGGGACTTCCACCCAGCAAGTCAGTGTGACGCTTCCCAAGGACCATAGCCGGAAGATGGCATTGGTCTGGACATATCGAGGCCAGATCAATGATCCGCCGAAGGAACCGCGTCACTTGCGGTTTGTCACACCCAGCGAAACCGCGGGACATATCGGCCTGGAGGGCGTGTACTTGAGCGGTGAAAGCCAATGGTACCCCGATGTCGCCGGTTCACTCAGTACGTATCGGGTGACGACTCGGATTCCGCAGGACTGGACCGTGGTCGCGTCGGGACGGAAGGACGCGGAAACGACGAATGCGGGAATGGTCTCCTCGACCTGGGTCGTCCACGACCAATCTGAAGCGTTCACGTTCGTCGCCAACAAGTTTGTGGTCAAATCGCGGGAATGGAAAGGTCCGGCCGGGCAGCGGGTGGAGCTCTTGACCTATTTCTTTCCCGACAATGCCGGCTTGGCGGATGAGTATCTCGAGGCAACGGCAAAATATCTCGACGCGTATGTCCGGATACTGGGTGACTATCCCTTCGAGAAATTTGCGGTGGTCGAGAATTTTTTCCCGAGCGGCCTTGGTATGCCGTCGTTCACCCTCCTCGGCAGCGGCAGCATCAAGCGGCACTATATACAACCCTATGCGTTGGGCCATGAGATCGTCCACTCCTGGATCGGGAATTCGGTGTTCAATCGCGATGATCACGGCAACTGGGTTGAGGGATTGACGACCTACCTGGCCAATTACTACTGGCACGAGTTGGTTCAGGATCCCGCGCAGGCGTTTGAGCAAAGACGAATGATGCTGCAAGGGTACAATCTCTACGTGAAACCGGACGAGGATTATGCCGTGGCGCAGTTCCTCAGAAAACACGACGAGAAGGACAACGCCATTGGATATCAGAAATCGGCCTTCGTGTTTCACCTCCTTCGGGGAGAGATCGGGGACGAGCCGTTCTGGCGAGCTGTGAAGACATTCGCCGGCCGATATCGCAATCGCCCGGCGGATTGGAGCGGACTCGAGGAGGTCTTTTCTCAAGAGAGCGGCCGAGACCTACGCTGGTTTTTCGAACAATGGGTCGAGCAGCCAGGTGCCCCGGCACTCTCTTTGGGAGATGTCCGTACCCAACGCGTGAAGGGTAAGGGTGATGGTGAAAAGGAAGCTTGGAAGCTGACCGTCCGAATTCAGCAGGATGGGAAGCCCTTTCGGATGGCGATTCCCATCCGCATCGTGACGAAGGACGCAGTCGAACTCAGATCGATCACGCTGAGTCATTCGCAGACGAACGCCGCCGAGTTCGTCCTTCCGAATCAGCCTCTACGGGTGGAACTCGACCCGCAGTTGATGACCTTTCGTCGGTTGGCGAGGCGCCAACTGCCGCCGATGCTGAACGGCTACGTAACCGATCCGCATAAGACAGTGATGCAGGCGTTTTCCGACCCTTCCTCGCCGTTGCAGCAGGTCGTGTCCCGCATCGTCGATCGAGAACTGCCGGAATCAAAAAGAGCGAAGGTCCTGTCCATGAAAGAGAATGCCCTTCCGCGTGAAGGATCGGTCCTCGTATTGGTTGAGGGGGATCAGTATCAAACAGCTCAATCGATCGTGCAGGAATCCTGCGGTGACCGGGTAGCCCTCAAGGATGCCGGTTTCCGGATCGATGGCCAGCTCTATGACGGACCAAAGATGGCTGTGCTGTTTTCCTGCCCTCGGGTGAATGTGCCGGGTAGCGTCATCACGGTCATGTATGGTGTGACATCCGGCGCAGTCGAAAAAGTTGCGAGACTCTTGTTTTACTATGGCTGGCACAGCTATGTGATTTTCCAGGATGGAACCGTGACGAAACGAGAGGTGTGGCCAGGTGGATCGGACGTGAAGGAGGTCAGGATTGAAACGACGTCATAAGGCTGGAACAATTTGGGTCTGGGGACTTTGTGTGCTAGTCGGCATTCCCACCTTTGTGCTGGCGGCTGATCAAGAGAAGACAGCCTCGGTTTCATCACGATCCATAGAACGCCACCTGGCCAACATTCGTCAGCTTACATTTGGACGTCAGAACGCCGAAGCCTATTTCTCGTTCAGCGGTACCAAATTGATCTTTCAATCGACAAACAATTGGCCGAAGAATTCGCAAGCGGCCACCTCAAAGCCGGCCGATACCGGGTTGGGCTGTTATCAAATGTATGTGATGGATTTGGAAACCGAGACGGCCCAGCTGATCAGTACCGGTGCGGGGGCGACGACATGTGGGTACTTTTTCCCCGGTGACGGGCGGGTGCTCTATTCGTCCACTCATGCCGCCGGCCCCGGTTGTCCTCCGAAGCCAAAACGGGACGGAGCGTATCGCTGGGCGCTCGATGATTACGATATCTACGCCGTCGGTCTTGATGGACAGCAGACGCAGAGACTGACATCGTCCCCGGGATATGACGCGGAGGCTACCATCGCGCCCAATGGGAAAACCATCGTGTGGACGTCGGTGAAGGACGGAGACCTCGATCTCTATGCCATGAATCTCGACGGCACGAATGTTCGACGTCTTACGGATGACGTCGGCTACGACGGCGGGGCATTTTTTTCACCCGACAGCACACGAATCGTCTATCGGGCGGCTCATCCAACCGACCCAACGGAAACGGCGAAGTACCAGGACCTGTTGGCACAACGGCTGGTTGAACCCGGTCAGCTTGAAATTTTTGTCATGAATGCCGATGGGTCAGGAAAAAAGCAGGTGACGTCGACCGGCGCCTCGAATTTCTCTCCCTATTTTCACCCGGACGGCAGACGCATCATCTTTTCTTCCAACATAGAGACGAGAGGGAATGGAGGTCGGCCCAGTTTCCATCTCTATCTGGTGCGTGACGACGGAACCGGGCTGGAACGTCTGACCACGGAAGGTCACTTCAATAGCTTTCCCATGTTTTCACCGGACGGAAAACGCCTTGTGTGGGTATCCGATCGGAATGCGAAAGCACCGGGCGAGTTCAACGTGTTTCTGGCCGACTGGGTTCCTTGAGGCGCGGTGATCGGCGATGAGCGATTCGTGACCGGCTCCGGGGATTTAAAAGTCCTCGTTCCAGATCGCATTCCGATGAGCGTGCTGTCTCAACCATCCTGGAAAACTGCCTCATCGCTCGCTGCATTCGGTTGCGCCTGTGCGGCACTGATTATCAGCTTCCTCGGCTTGGCCCAGTTTGATCTGCCTGTCATCCGGTATGTGCGATCAGTGACGATTCATCTCCCTTGGGATCAACTCACTGTTCCGTGGATGGCCTTCACCAGTAACACGGGAGACTGGATCGGCCAAGGATGGCATCTGACGGCCATGAGCATCATACTCCTCGCCGTCGCCTGGGCTTTCGAAAAGCCGACTCTCACGGTCGCCGCCGTCCAGTCGCTGATCGCCCATGGGATCGCGGCCGTACTGGCGAATGGGATCAAACACCTTATCGGGAGGCCTCGACCGAAGTTCGTCCATTCGGGAGATTGGCAGATGACCTTTTCGTGGACATCGGGGCTCGACTCCTTTCCGTCGGGGCATAGCACGGCCAGTTTTGCGGTTGCGACAGTTCTAGCCAAACGATTTCCCCTCTTCGGGCCGTTGTGTATCGCTGCGGCGGCTTTCGTGGCCCTCAGTCGCGTTCTTCGCGGATCCCATTTCCCGACCGATGTTGTCGGAGGGGCGATATTGGGCGTCCTCAGCGGGTTCCTTGCCGCTGCCCCGTGGCAGCAGTGGCGCACCTCACTGCAAGACGGGCTACGGTATGCGGCGATTGGAACCTCAACCCTATTTGCCCTGCTCTGGACGTTATCCCACCGAATGGACGATGGAATCGTCGGCGTTCTGTTTGTCGTTCTGGGTGCAGTCGCAATCGTCGGTGGCTTGTGGCTCAGGCGAACCTATTGGTTCGGCGGGAAAGAGTCGGTAACCAATCGGCAGATGAATACCTCCACATTGCTTATGGCATATGGTTTGGCCGCGATGACGACCTCACCGCTGGTACTCTCCTCGGTCGGATTTTCCTGCCTCGCGTACTGGTTCTCTGCAAGAGACCGCTTCCATGAGTCTGGCGAAGAATCGCCTGGCTGGTCGGTGATGTGGGAAGGCGCCCTGCTGGGAGGGCTGGCCCTTGCCGCTCTGATTCTCGTTGATGCCCGCGGAGTTCTGCCTTTTCAGTGACCGCTGCCGAGAAATCGATCAAGGGGTTTCTCCTCTCTGATCTGAGCGATGACGCCCTCGTCAGAGGCTAGTGACCGAGGGTTTTTGGCGGGGGCGGCGAAACCGTATCCGCGCCCTTGGGAACGGTGACCATCTGTTGATTGCCCAACAACACATAGCCATAACGTTTCAGAATCGGCTGAAAATTTGCTGCCTCTTTCGGCAAGGCGTCTTGAAACGATTCCGGCAGCAGGATCATCGTACGACCTTCCCTGCTCAAGGCCGTGCGTAGCCGGGCGGTCTCTCCGGAGGGGATGAAGATCACGGGCCGCCTTGCGTAGAAGGCGATGGAGGGCCTCGTTGTGCCGAACGTGACGAATTGGTCGGTTGGGTTCAGGTTGAGCCCTGCCGCATAGGCCAACTCCTGCGGAGGGGCGATGGCGTATCGATTGAGACCGGGCACAACCGCCAGGATGGCGAGTAGAAAGACACTCGCAAGCGCGCCTCCGGCAACCCCAAAGGCGAGACCGCGTCTGTCGTCGTTCAGCCCAAAATATCCGATCAGTCCCATGGCCACCACAACGATGGCTGCGCCGATATAAGGACCGATACCCAAATCGAATTGAGTGGCGAGAGGAAACTCTTTAATCATCTTCCCGGAAAATGTGTGGAACAAGGACGGGGCGCTTGCCAACGCGATTGCGACCAGATAGCCGATCCCCATCATGAAGTGAATCGACCCGCGGAGTCCTTTTGTGGAAGGTTCCTTCAAGCCTTGAGCCCAATACAATGCAGCCAGAAGCGCGCAGGCCGGAAACAACGGGCCGATATAGTGGGGCAGACGGGTGGATGAGAGACTAAAGAAGATGAACGTTCCGACGATCCACAGTGCCGAGAACCATTCCAATTCATTGCCGGACCCTGATGGTTCGCTCGCTTCAGGGGAATCGTCCTTGTGGTTTCCAGCCGAACGGGCCTCCCGCCAGCTCCCATACGCTCGATAGAATGCAGCAGGCAAAAAGGCACTCCAAGGATAAAAACCGAGCAACAAAACGGGAAAATAGAACCACCATCCTCCTCCGTGCCCTTCCATCGGACTGAGGAATCGTCCCACCGTGTGGACCTTCGCTTGAGAGGAGTAGGCATCTCCATGGATGAGGAACATGGCGGCATACCAAGGACCGGCTAAGACGACGAACAGCAAGGTGCCGAGGATGGGCGCGCCTCTTTGCCAAAAGAGCAGCCATTGCCGTGTTGCGGCGAGATAGAGTAGGGCCGTGATCAGGGGCACGGCGAATCCCACAGGTCCTTTTGTCAAGGTCGCGAAAGCCATCCCGGCATAAAAGCCCCAGATCCAATGACGTCCAGCGCCTGATTCGTGGAGGCCGAGCCAAAAGCCGTAGAGCGACATGGTCGTAAAGAAGATTAAGACGCTATCGGTGATCGCCATGCGTCCAAGCGCCAGCATTTCGATATTCAGCAGCAACATCAACGCGCCGAACAGACCGACGGTTGGGCCACGCAGCCGGGAGAGAAACAGATAGTGCATCAGGATCAACGCCACTCCAAACAAGGCTGATGGCGCACGTGCGGCAAACTCGTTCACGCCGAACAGATGGTAGGACAGCGTCATCAGCCAGTACACGAAGACCGGTTTGGCGACGCGCAGCTCGCCATTGAAGGTCGGGGTGATCAGATCGCCCGAGGCGAACATTTCACGGCCGGCTTCCGCATTGCGGCCTTCGTCTCGATCTGTCAGGCCCATACTGCCGAGGCCGATGAAAAAGAGCAGACCCGACAGGAGCAGAAGCAGCAGCAGCTGTATGGATTGAGAAGGGGTACGATCCATGGAGACGTGGTCGCTATCTGTGAGCGACGGAACGGGTCCGCCTGCGGCTGGTGACCCGGTTTCTCATGTCTGAGGCCCGGACTGGTTCTTGGTTTGATCCGCGCGGTAAATCAGGGCTAGGTTGCGCAGATACACAACCGCTCCGAGCCCTTGTCCGGAAATAAAGACTGGGTCCATTCGATAGATCGCGTAGGCGAGCGTAATCAGCCCTCCAATGAGACTCATGTACCAAAAGGAAATGGGCACGCGGCTTTCCGAGCTTCGCTCGGAGGCGATCCACTGAACCAACCAACGACCAAAAAAGAGCCCTTGGCCGAGGAAGCCGATACCGAGCCAGATTGTCTCAGTCGTCATGAGGTGTCGGAAAGGCAGCCGTCATCGTCGTTTCGGACCGAAAAGGCATCCCCTTCGGTCGTAATGGTTCACGTCACTTGTCACGAAATTTGTAGAGCAACACGCGATCCTGCATCCATCGCACCGCGATCAGGTCGTACAGCGACTTGAACAGGCGATTGCCCATTCCGTACTTGGACACGCCATGGAGGCGCGGATAATGTCTGACCGGCACCTCCGTCACCTTGAATCCATGCATCAAGGCAAGCGCAGGAAAAAACCGGTGCATCCCTTCGAAGAGCCGGATCCGCTCCAAGACAGGCCGTCGGAAGATCTTGAGGGGGCAACCCGTGTCGTGCATGCCGTCATGGGTAAAGACATTCCGCACCCGATTCGCAATCTTGGACGAGAGTTTCTTCACCACGCCGTCTTGCCGCTGTTGCCTCCACCCACACACCACGTCGTGCGACGCCGTATAAGGGAGGAGTTTCAAGATGTCTTCGCTGTCTTGCTGGAGATCGCCGTCTATTTGGATAATGATCTCGCCGGAGGATTGGTGAAAACCGGCTTCCAGCGCACAGGTTTTGCCATAATTCCGGTCGAAGTGGAACACCCGCACATTGGAATGTTCGCGCGCCAATCGGTCCAGCTCGTCGCTGCTGCCGTCGCTGCTGCCGTCGTCCACGAAGAGGATCTCGTAAGGGCGGGAGCGCGACAGTTCATGCGAATCCATGACTTTCAAGAGACCGGTGATGAGGGGAGACAGGTTGTCTCGTTCATCCTTGATCGGGATGATCACTGAGGCCCAAGGGCAGGATGGCGGCGTCATAATCCACAAAAACTCCAGGAACGGCCGGAGAGTCGGTTAGTCAGGCGCGCATTCTAACGGAAGGTCAAAGGGAGGGTCAAACACGCGACAGCGATGGGCCTGACGCATGAGAATCGACCCAACTACCCACCGGATACCACGACGGTGAAACGCATCGTGCCCATTAAACTCGTTTCGTTGACTTGCTCGCCCGTATGAATCTCCACTTTGTACCGGCCGGGTTTCCAACCACCCTGCGGAGGCGACAATTTGAGATAGCCGCTATCATCTTCCAAGGCGATGCGCATGGCGTCCTCGCTGACGATCGTGTCCGGTGCGACATCTGTCACCGTTTCGGGCGTGCAACGGCCGAACACGGTGAAGGACTGATAATGCTGATGCAACGAGAACACAATAAAAACGGCTGGCACATCGGGGACAAACTGATCGGTCGGTTTGATCGGCACGATTTCGTGGGTCTGGCGCCAGCTCAGTTGCTCTTCAAATCCTTCTGCCGTGGTAATCGAACGAAACATCCCCTGTGGGGGCGCGTCGAAATCATACGCTTTCACGTCCTGTGAGCGGTTTTGGAACTCGGAGATCGGGAGGTTTCCGCTGAGCGGCAGGTCTTCAGCCACAGCTGCTTGGTACCACAGAAGGCATCCTGCGATCACAATTCCGCCAAGACGGAAGGCCTCATTCCTCATGACTGTCTGCTACACCTCTTAAGGCAATCCTGTCAATCGACCATCGGGCGAGTTGCCCATTGCAGCGTTTTCTGGCCATCTGTTAGGATTTCGCCCACCGTACGACCCATTTCACAGACCAATTGCCGGGGACCATAAAACATGTTGCAGGATGCCGACGCCCTTCCACAGCTGATCGGGGACTATAAGCCGCTCGATCAATGGCAGACCCATCTCAACCAGCTCTTCTATGGGCTGCGCGGGGACAAGCTCCGATCCTATTATCAGACCTTCGCGTCAGCGGACTTCCGTCTGGCACATGCGCTGGCGGCCGATTATTACGAGCGCGTCGTAACGCGCGACAAATCAGAAAATCGTCAACCGTCCTCTGCCGGCAGGGAGACGGATGACACAAGACGCTTGACCATCCTGGAGCTAGGACCCGGCAACGGGAATCTGGCTGCGTGCTTCCTCAGTCATCTCAAGGCCCTCGATAAACAAGGCACGATCTATCCACGTGTGCAATATGTCATGGTCGATTGGAAACAAACGGTGTTGGATGGGGCTCTAGCGCATCCTGACCTGGCAGCCCATCGGGATCACGTCGACACCTATCGTGGGTCAAGCGAGGATATGGCGGGAATAGATGATGGAACCGTCGACCGCATCATCTGCAATGAGCTGTGGAACGATTTACCGACGAAATTGTTGGCGAAACACGGCGGCGAGGTCGAAGAAGAGTTTATCCGTCCCAACCTCAGCGAGTCGCTGCATGCCGAGATTCAGGATTGGTCGACATTCGTGCGGGCTTTTCAGGACAAAGATCTCGATGCGCTCAAGACATGCCCTCCGTTCCTCGATGGATTGGTGTGGGAAAAAGAGTATCGCAAAATCGAATGGAAAGATGTCCCATATCGGAAGATCATCGTGGAATTTCTGCAGTCCATCGACCAAGATGTCCTGGTGCCCGTGAATGTCGGGGCATTCGCAACCTTGAAGGAGGCCAAGCGGGTCATGGCTCCGGACGCCATCGGGTTCAGCGCGTTCGATGCCGGCACGGCCGATATGAACGTCTTGAACGATCCGGAAAAACCTTGCTATGGCCAGTTCGGTGGCCAATACAGCTTCATGATCAACTTCGCGTTAATTGAGGCCGTGGCCAAGCATGTGGGGATGAAGCAAACGACATTCGAACCGCAGCGTGAATTCGTGGGGCGATCGTTGAATACCAACGTGATCACACTGATGGATCTGCTGGCGACCCATCCCTCCGCGGGACCGAAACTACAACCCTGGGAGCAAGATCGGCTCGTGCTGAAAACGATACGGGCGTTGAATAACACATTTGAGAGTCCCTATCGTCGGCAGCTCGAATTTCCGTTAGGGGCCAACATCCCGCCGGAAGAACGGGACACGTTGGGCGCGATCTTGCGCTCACTCAAAGACAACGGAATCCCCGACACCGTGGCCTATCTGACGGAAGAAGAACTGAGCGACGCACAAACGGATTTGGAAGAAATCGGCTACGACCGACACACGATGAGGATGGCCTTAAGCGCCCCTTCAGGTCCCATCGAGTACCAGCACTTCGCCTGCCGGTAATGTGAGGCTCCATCGTCCGTCTCCTGGCTCGCCGAAGCGCAAATATGAAGTAGATAAAGTCATGCAGCGTACGCCTCGACCTTGCCACCCGTCCCTTCGCACAAGTTCTTGATCGAAGCTAATGCGTTCTCCAAACCTTCATGTATTGTGGGATCGTAGTCCCGATGCGGCTCGAACGTTACATGAACAGTGACTGTGGCGGTCGTATCGTTCCCCTTCACTTCTAACCAACCGCTATATTGATCGTCGCTGTCAGAGCCCCATTCCATTCGTTTACGGATATAGTCCACATGGTACATGCCGTCTGAAGCATATTGAAGCCCTCTCGCCTCGCCCTGCACACGGACATGCTCGCTGCCTTGTTTGATGACGTTTCTGACGGTGGGCAAGTAAAGAGGAAAGTTCCTCACGTCAGCGGCAAACTCGAATACCTTTTGTGCGCGACAATTGATGGTGGCTGTGTGCTCATACTCACCCATAAGTCCTCCTGTGTAATGCTGACCGGTGGACGCCGCCGCTGGTCATCAGCATATCGAGTCCATGACTCCGGCATCACTCGGGAGAGCCCTTGCTCTCTCATATGCACAGACCTTCGGCTTTCGGTTCACGACAAACCATGGAGGTTGCTGGTGGTCTGACGAGAGGTGAGATTTGATGTGATGGATCGAACGTAGTCGGCAGTCGAATGGCTACTCGACATCGTCATCGGAACAAGGGCGATGAGCTAACCTTACGTGGTTATTCCGTCGGCGTGAGCGGAGCAAGTAGCAGGGAGCTTAAGGGGCTGGCGAGCAGCGGAGCGAGCATGAGGCCAAATTGGGGGAAGTGGTCCTGCAGGGACAGGAACAGACCATGATCTTTGAGCCACTGCTCCGGTTCCGGCACCGCCTGTTTGGAGGAGCTTTCTTGTAGCAAAGCCTGCGCCCGCTTTGCTAGGAGGAGGGCTGCGGGGAGATATGTTGAAACCAACATCAAGGTAAAGGTGACGCCCCAAAACAGCGTGATGGCCAAGGCTGCGCCCAGCACCGCTTCCTGAGCGTCCTTCCCGGACATCAATGCCGCCGGCCACCGCAGCCAGGCTCCCATGTGTAACACCCCGGCGACGAGAATCGCTGAGGCCGCCGTCAGCACCTCCTTCAACCGTTTCATCTGCGACGCGCAAAACTCAGGATCGGGCTGCTTGCCCGTGCGTGGCGGCGCGAGGGTGCTGCAAGCGGCGAGCAGGGTTACCACCGGCACCACCATGGCTTGCACGTTCACGGTAGATACAACTGCCATAATATAGCGTAAGAGGTCCTCGCTGATCCGGTGGGGCCCGGCCTGGCGCAGGTTGTCGTAGCTAAAGCTGAAGACGGCTCGGTAGAGCGCATGCCTCTCATCGAGTGCCCAGATAAAGACCACTCCGATCGAGGCAAACAAGATCCCCACGGCGGTGACCACGAGCAGCCGTGGCCGTGGATGAGACTGGTAGATGGTGAGCCCACACAGGATCAGGGCATAGACCCCGGCCACCAGCGTCACGACCACGGTAGTCAGCCAGATATACCGGGATTTGACCTCCACGAGAAAATGGGTGGGATTGAACACCTGCTCTGAGGGCGCGACGGCGGGTTGCATCAGCCCGCTTGTGAGATTGTGGAAATTATCCACCGTGATGTTGGAGCTGAATTCAAACAGACTCGTCGAGAGCAGGAGGATGAACACCGGGGGGATGATAAGAAGCAAAAAGCGATAGTCGGAAGAACGTGTGGCAGTCGAGGGCGTCATGGCAGTCAGCCTGAGACGATGCGAATCTGATGAGGCAAGCGCACGGCGGGTATCCTAGCACAATCGTTCTGAAGGGACGAGGCAAGACTCCCGCGTACATCATCGAGAAAGCGGAGCCCTTGTTGGGTTATCGATCTTTGAGGCGGCCGAGCGTGCTTTCGATCGACCGCTCGAGTTTGTCCGCAGCTCCGCTGAGGGCCAGCTCGACAGTCGATGCCTGATGGCTTACAGCGATGGGCTGGTGACCGGCCAGTCTGGCTTCGAGCACACACCGGATGTCGTCACCCTTGGTTTTGTGACTGTTGGTGTCACTCAGATGCGTCTCGACGCGGGTAATCCGATCACGAAATCGGCCTACCGCGCCCTCGATGCTGGTGTGAGCGAGGGCAACGATCGCTTCACGCCCTCGGAGGTTATTGTCCGTATTAACCTGAATCTGCATGGGGCCACCTCCCTCACGTGATCACTGTTCAGGTCGAACCTAATCACCAGGCACAACCAAAGTCAACCGCACTGCGGCCACTCCTTCCATCGCTCATCCCCGGCCGTCTGGTGCAGCAGTTCCGGTGCAATGATGAAGTGACGACTCCGTCGACGCCTGTCTAGGTCTGTTCCAAAAAGTCTCACGAAGGTGCTGTCTTGTTTCCACCTTGCGCTCGGGTTCCCTTCCTGGCGCCAATCGCCTGTTCATTGTCCAATCAGCCAGACATTCTCGCTGGACACTTGTTCCGTCCTGCCACAATTCGAACAAGCAGAAAAGTTCGTAAATCAAACCAATCAATGCGTTAGGACACACCGTCCGAACACATGAGAACGGCACGATAGCTGCTGTGTGTTTTGGCAGTCATTATTCGCGCTCACTTCATCACACAGGAGGGATTCATGAGAGGGATGTGTAGTGTGGCAATAGGATTCTTAGCATTATTCGCCGTTACTGGAATCGTAAACGCTTCCGAGAGCTTTGCGGATTCCCATAGGGTGGACATCATCGAGACACTGAAAGGGACGGCGACGCAATCGGACAGTAATCCTCAAGGACAGCAGGGCAGAGTAGATGTCATCCAAAGCAGTGGGTCCGGGGGCACGCAGTACCCCTACGCCAAGCCGATGAACCACTGAGAATTGAGCCGATTCGAGACTGAGGAGGACTCGTTGTCCTCCTCAGTCAAAAGGCAGTGAATGCATACATTCGCCTCTGCAGTCTCTTCCATCATGGCCGACAGGTAGAGTCGACAGCGCCGGACCACTTTCTCCTGGCAACTTTTCCGCAGCCCCGCCACTGTTTCATCAGCCGAGACGACTTCTTAAACAGTCGATGCTCTGGAATCCTATGCGATCGTTGTCTATGTCGCTGATCGTTTGACTCACACGAAATCCGTTTATATACTCAATTTTTACCTGGAGGCGATCAAGATGAAGATCCTGATAGGCTTGCTCGTCCTAGTCGTTCTCCTCGTCGGCGTTGTGCTCGCGCTTCCCTTCTTCATCGATCTCAACAAGTATCAAGACCAATATAAGCCGCTCATCGAAGACGCCCTCAATCGCAAGGTCCAGTTGCAAGATATTCGCTTGACGGTTTGGCCGAGGATCGGCGCGCGCGTGGCAGGGTTCACGGTACTGGACGATCCGACTTTTGGCTCAGGTCCGTTTGCATCGCTCTCCTCGTTGGAGGTGGGGGTGAAGTTGATGCCGTTGCTGAGCGGCAAGGTCGAGGTGGAAGAAATCACGCTTCGCGATCCCGTTATCACGGTGATCAAGAACAAGAAAGGTGTCCTGAACGCCTCGACGATCGGCCGCAAAGGCGTGCCGGTGCCTGAAACGCCTTCGCGTGCCCCAATACCTTCGACGGAAGGTCCGCTCAAGATTCTCGCGCTGTTGGCTGTGGACCGAGTTTCAATCGACGGCGCAAGATTAACGTATCGTGATCTCTCGGCCGCCCAACCGACTGAGTACGTGCTGCAAGATATGGAGGTGCTCCTTCGCGATGTTCGACTCGGTCAAACTCCGACCTTGCATTTCCTCTCACACGTACAGCCGTTCAACATACCGGTGAAACTCGATGGTACGTTCGGCCCGCTGAAAGAGACGATGGATATAGACGCGATCAATTTCCAGCTTGGTGTAGGAAAGACGGACTTCACGATTACAGGCAAAGCCGCCGGGAATGATGCCAACATCAACATCACTTCCCCGGTGATCAATACTGCGAACCTTCCGGTGGCGCTCCCGCTCAAAAAGCCGGTCGACGTGAAGAATTTCCAGATCGCGGCGGAAGTAAGGGGACAGGAAGCCAAGCTGAATGCCCTGTCGTTCCAACTATTCGACGGCCAGATCAAGGGGCAGGGCAAAGTGATCGCCGGGTCCGATGCGCCGCCTTTCAAGGGTGGCGTTACGGTTCAGAGCGTACAGCTTGGTCCGGCGCTCAATGCTTTCGCGGAGACACCGATCTCTATCAGCGGGACGGCAGGCGCCGATCTTTCGCTGCAAGGCAAGGGATTCTCCATGCCGGACCTGACAAAGGCGTTGGAAGGAACCGGTCACATGGCGGTGAAGGATGGGAAGATTGAGGGAGTGAATCTCCTTCAAGAAGCGATGTCCGCCCTTAAGGTTGTCGGCATTTCACTCGACGATGCCAAAGCGACGGCGTTTTCGACGATCGAAACGGATCTCGTCATCAAGCAGGGGATCATCAACGTACAGCGTCTCCTGATGGACAGTCATGATTTTCAGGCGACCGGCGGGGGGACCATCGGATTCGATCAGCGGTTGAATCTGCTCGTGAATCTCAACCTGTCTCAGGAGGCGAGTCAGAAGATTGCCGGAGCGTCACCTGTCGTCAAGCTCGCGTTGAAAGACGGCCGATTGAACCTGCCGCTCACGATTACCGGCACCGCGCAAGCACCGTCGTATGGAGTTGATCTCAAGGGTATAACCGGGAAGGTACAGGAGCAGGTGAAGAAGAAGGTGGAAGAAACTGTGGGGGGATTGCTCAAGGGCACGACCAAACCAGAGGACTTGAAGAAAGAGGGACAAGAGCTGCTCAAAGGGATTTTAGGCCGTTAACGAAAGCTGATTTCTATGAATGTCGTAGATACGCTCACGCAGTATGCCGTGCAGTATGGGCTGCAGGCCGCGGTTGCGATTGGGATCTTCATCGCCGGTGTCATGGTGTCTCGCTGGGCCGGGAATTTGGCACAACACGCGTTGGAACGGCAGACCCTTGAACCGCCGGTGCGTCTGCTTCTGGTCCGCATCGTCAAGATCGTGGTAATGCTCTTTACCGCGATGATCGCCCTTCAGACGCTCGGTGTGCCCATTGCCCCGCTGATCGCCGGCGTCGGAGTCGCCGGCGTGGGGATCGGGTTGGCCTTGCAGGGGGTGCTGAGCAACGTGATGGCCGGGCTCTCGATTATCTTCAGCAAGCCCTATAAGGTCGGCGAACATATTTCACTGCTCGGGGTCCACGGCGACGTCGTGGTGATCGATATCTTCACGACGACACTGATGCACGCGGACCACTCCCGCGTGATCATTCCCAACAGAAAAATCGTCGGAGAGATTCTGCACAACTTTGGAACCATCCGTCAGATGCGGTTGACCATTCCCGTATCGGCGAATGCGAATCTTGATGAGGCCCTGGCTCTGGTTCGGGATGTCCTCAATCGGCATCCATCGGTCATGAAAGACCCTGTTCCTTCAATAGGAGTGTCGTCTCTCGGGGAGTCATCCCTGGCCGTGGTTATCGCCGTAGAGCCTTGGACGGCTGTGGCGGATTACAGTTCGACTCAGAGAGAGCTGAACAAATTAATTCTTGAACGATTCCAGGAACGAGGGATCGCGCTACCGACAGCGAGTCTTACCGTCCACTTAGTGAACGGATAAGAGCGGTCGTGAAAAAACCCACGGTGTGGCTGTGTGCGACTCGAAGTCTCAGCGATCGGTCTTATGAGTTGTTACCGGCGCCAAGGTGCGCCTTCATCTCGAGCCTGAATGGAAATTATGCGATAAGAGGTACGCGAATTCGGATATGCCTACCAGTGCTATAACCACTCGCCTGTAAGAATCCCTACACGCTTGAGAATCTCCAGAAGATCCGAAGCGGCGAGTGCTGCACGCGGCATCCATCTGCTGCGGTGTCATGGCAAACACGGTATAGCCCTAAAGTTCACCGTCTCGATGGGTTCCGAGTTACGAAGGAGGATACATGAAGCAGTCGGTTCTGTTTGCCGTAATGATGCTTCTCTTCATGATGGGGAACGTCGCTTCTGCTGCCGATGAGTCCACCTCAGCGCAACCGGCTTCAGCTCCGGCACTGGACGTCGTGACCTTGAAAGACGGCAGTGTGATCTATGGTGGAGTGATAGAGATGACGGGCGGGATACTTCAGATTAAAAACTCCATGGTGAGCGACATCATCAAGGTGAAGTGGGAAGCGGTCAGTAAACTGACCGTCTCTCATCCTATTCCCTTTCATTTGAAGGAAGGATCCGTTCTGGTCGGAACCGTCGAAGAGAGCGACCCTGGAATGATGAAACTCAAGGGAGGGCCGACAGTAAGTACGGTGACGGTACCGATGGATACGGTGACTCAAGTAAACCCTATGGTCCAACCCCCGGTCATTTACACCGGTAGTTTGAATGCCGGGTACTCACAAGCCACAGGAAATAGCCAACTCCGGAACATCAGCGTGCTGGGCGATCTTGTGGCTCGAAGCGAGCAGCTTCGGTTGACATTGCTGGGCCGCTACGTCTATGGCGACAATGCGGGCAGCCTTATCACTCGGAATGCTCGAGGGACGATCAAACTCGACTTCTTCGTCACTAAACGGTTTTTCTGGTATACGTCGGCCTATTTTGAGAACGACCGATTACAAAACTTGAAGCTGAGAACTGCGATCTCCAGCGGTGCGGGGTATCAATGGATTGAGCGCGGAGACTACGACGGCATTTTTAAAGACATGACCTTGTACACTGAAGCGGGTCCGTCATATTTCAATGAAGACTTTCGTGATCCGTTTCCGGATAAGGCAAGTTTTCGCGGGCGTGTGGCCATGAAATTGGATTGGCCCCTGTTCGACGGCCGTGTCACGCTCTATCATTACAACGAAATTTTCCCGTCTCTCCAAACCTTCTCGGATTTTTACTACACGATGGATAACGGGTTTCGCTTGAGGATTTTAGGTAGTCTGGCGAGCGGATTCCAGGTGACCACGCGATACAACAATCGGCCGCCTGCCGGCACCAGCGATACGGACAATTTGTACCTGCTCACGCTCGGCTATGCCTTCGATACGACTCGTAAACGATAGGCTGAGCATGCTGCAAAAGCTCCGGCGTCGCTCTCATAATGTGTAGGTCTCAACGCACCAACGGACAAGAGCTGCGAAAGCGACTCGAGACGGGTGGGTGAGAAAGATTACGCCTCGACCGTTCCCTTTGTGCAGCCTCACTGGACGAGATTGTTAGTATCCGTCGAGCCTATCGTTCTCCTTGTCTTGAAACTTCCACGCGCAATGACCGACAATTGAAAGTCTGAGGCTATTTACGGTGTCGCACTGATCCGCTTTCTCAAAGGAGGAGCAGCATGCTGAAAGAGTTCAAAGAGTTTGCCATGAAGGGCAACGTCCTAGACATGGCGATCGGTGTCATCATCGGTGGAGCGTTCGGCAAGATCGTGTCGTCACTCGTCAGCGACGTTCTCATGCCCCCGATGGGACTGCTGATGGGAAAAGTGGATTTTTCCAGTCTCTTCATCGACCTGTCTCGAACATCACCTCCATCCTTAGCCGCCGCAAAAGCCGCCGGGGCTCCGACGCTCAATTACGGAGTCTTTCTCCAAAGCGTGTTCGACTTCATCATTATCGCCTTTGTCATTTTCATCCTGGTCAAGCAGGTGAACCGGTTTAGGCAAGAGGCACCGCCGCCACCACCGCCTGCTCCACCGGCACCAACTAACGAAGAGAAATTGTTGATGGAGATCCGCGATCTGTTGAAGAGCCGACAGTAGCGTGACAGCGATACACGGAGCGTGAAGGTTGCGTGGCGTATGTCACGTGCCTGGAAGGTAAGGAGATCATCATGAGGACACTTAAGACGGCAATAGGCATGGCGATCTTGGTTGCCTTGATGGGTTGTTCATCATTTCTGAAGCAGCACCCCGATGCGTATATCAAGCAGCCGACCGTGTGTATCGACCAATGGTACGGCTATCACCAAGGCTCGGGGTGCCCTTCAACTGCAAAGGTCGTCCCGCCTGATGCATCACAAGAAATGGCTGCCCGTCTGGCGGCCCTGGAACGAGATCGGCAACGATTGGCCGATGAACTGGAAGCGGCTCGGAAGCAAAATGGAACGCTGAGCAACCGCGTGAGCGATTTGGAGAGACAGCTCGCCGACCGCGATCGGGAGATCGTCGCCTTACGCTCCAGTACCGGCGACTCTGTGACTCTCGCCAGTCAACTATCGGCAGCGCAAATGGAGAAGGATGGCCTCGCGGCGGAACTGGCCGCCGCCCGGCAACACAGTGGGGATAAGGACCGGCTTGCCGCAGAACTCGCGGCCGCCAACCAGCGTGTGGCTGATCTGGAAAGCCAGCTCGCCGATCGTGACAAGGAACTCGCTGGTCTGCGGGGCGACTTGTCCGCTGAAACGGCGAAGCTGCAAGAGGCGCAGCGTGGGCTGATCCGAGCTCTCCGTCCTGAGATCGCCAAGGGTAATATTGCGGTCGATCTGAACAGCGAGCGTCTTCTGATCAACTTGGCTTCCGGTTATCTCTTTGACTCAGGCCAAGATCAACTCAAGCGTGCCGGAGCCGATGCCTTGCAACGAGTGGGTGGCGTCCTGAAAGACTTTCCGGAAAAGCAGGTCCATGTGGCCGGCTACACCGACAATGTTCCGATCAGGAGTGCTTTAAAGAAAAAATTTCCGACGAATAAGGAGCTATCGGACGCTCGCGCGGAGAGCGCAGCCCAGGCTTTACGTGGCGGAGGGCTCACCAGCAACCTGTCGGCTGCTGGTCATGGAGAAAGCAATCCGGTTGCAAACAACAACACGGCAGAGGGCCGAGCCAAGAATCGACGAGTTGAGGTTATCGTCAAGTAGTCGAGAAAAAAGTGTGTGCGCTTTCCGTTAACAGAAGGGCTCTCCTGTAGGGAGAGCCCCTTCGTCATTCAGATCTCCGTCATCCAAATATACGCTATCTCCTGCATTTCACTTGTGGGTCTAGGACACGGCAGGTTGACACCATTCATCGACCAGAGTAGTTTCCGTAAACCAACACATCCGCATTTCCTTCTGGGCCACCAACATGGCCAATACAAGCGTTCAGGGCCGCGTCGTCTACGCCGGAACGGATAAGGGGATCAAAGGCCTCGCGATCGTCGCGGTGGATTTCGATCCGCTGTTTTCCGAGGAGATCCTTAACAAGGACTCCAAGGCGGTCTTCAGTGATGACAATGGATCGTTCAGCATTGCGTACTCTCCTGACCAATACCGGGCCTGGGTACTCGACAGAAACCCCGACATCGTCGTGAGGATCTACGGGCCGGGGTTGCGATTGTTGCATCAGACCGCCGAGCACAAGGACGTCACCGACGGCACGCTGACTCTCACCACGATCAACATCCATCGGGCCAATATCGAAGGCTGGCTGGTGACTAACGCCACGCTCGACCCCACTAATCCCAATCTTCGTGCCGATGGGACTCCCATCACCTGGACCACCGGCAACGAAGTGGTCATTTTGAAAGACGGGGAGAAACTGTTTCCTCTGCTGACCGATGACATCAATAAAGCCGGCACGTCTATCCATTTCATGAACATGAATTTTTGGCTGGGGAAGAATCTGATCACTAAATTCGTTCCCGACCCGCCGCCCGAGAATGTGCCGGTCAATGGGTTGAGAGTGCATGAAATCCTCAAGACCAAAGCCGCCACGCTTGCGTCCATCAACATTCTTGTTCAGGATGTTCCCCTGTTCGGCAGAATCTTCGGCGCCGACACCGACGGCTTGGTGGAGGATTTCTTCAAGAACAGCAGCGCCAGAGTCCGTTCGTTCCCCATTTTTCTTTCCCCGCTCAACCTTCCGTCCTTTATGCATGCGAAGGCGGTTATTCTCGACGGGAAGACGGCCTTTGTATTGGGCTCTACCATGTCGCAATCATACTTCGGGGCTCCTGACCATATGATTCAAGATCGTCGCCATCGCGGTTCCTTGATTCATGACATCAGTGTGAAAGTGGAAGGGCCGGCCGTTGAGCATATCGACCGTACATTCACGACCATATGGAATGCGGCGGACTCATCATCATCTGCGCTCTCTCCCGCCACGGGACAGGCCGCGGCAGCCCAACCGGGCATCGGCGTTCAGGTCATTCGTACCCTCCCGGGCGGAACATTTACGACTTCACACACGGGGGGACCTGCGCTTCCTCATGGAGAAACCGGCGCGCTGGAGGCTTACCAACGCGCCATCGCTCAGGCCAAAAACTTTGTCTATCTCGAAGATCAGTATTTTACCGCGCCGGAGATCTTCGACGCCTTGCTTGAGCGAATGCGGATGCAGGAAGCGTCCAAGTTGGAAGTCATTCTCGTCATGAACGCCAAACCGGATGTTTCCGGTTATCCGGAAAAGCAAATTCAATTGATCAAGCAGTTCCGCTCCGATCTCGTCAAAGCATTGGGAGAGCCGCTGGTAAAGAAGCGCCTCGGCCTCTTCACCATCTGGAGTTGTCAAGAAACCGCCCAGAAATACGAGATCATGCCCATTTATGTCCACAGCAAAGTGGCGATCGTTGATGATGTGTGGGCGACGGTGGGTAGCGCTAACTTGGACGGCGCATCTCTGAACCAGATTCAGCTGTCCACTATTGTGGAAGAGAAGCTGGCCGATCAGATCGAGGACGGGAAATGGTGGAAGAAACTGATGATGGGCATCGTCATCTGGCTGTTAAGTCCGCTCGTCATCGCTATTGTCGCAGCCGTCAAGATTGGAACAGCACGGCCGACACAACATGCCAATCCTGGCCAGACAAGGCAGCCGACTCGCTCGACGGAGTTGAACGTGGTGATATGCGAGAAGCAGCCTGATTCGGCGGTTCCCAACCAGACCGTCACCGCGTTTCGCCAATCACTCTGGGGTGAACATCTTGGCCTCACGTCACTGCCTCCGACTCCAGGGTCCGGCTGGGTTGAGTTCTGGAATCAGCGCGCTGAAGATAAATCCAAGAATCTTCAGCTCGAACCATCGAAACCGGCTACCCAACGGACGAAACACCCGGCGAAGATTCTCGCCTGGCAGCCGGAAAAGGAGTCCGAGCCCTATCTCCGCGCGCTGGGTGTGAAGACGAACGATCTCAGGATTCGTTCTGCGGCTGACAAGTTCGACTTCGCAACCGGGAAGTTGGAGCAGTAGGTGTCGAGCATGGGGAATACGGTCACCAATTCGGCGCTCGGGCTCGGTAAGGCCCTGTCGATCCTCAAGGAAGTCGCGCGGACTTCCGCCTCGGCCAACGCATTCGTCAACTTTCTGGGATGGAAGCTCCCACCCGGACTGGAAGAGATAGGGCTGACCGGGATCGACCTGACGAACTTTCTCGCCAAGCTCCATATCGTCTTGGAGTCTTCCGAAGCCGAATGGGAGGATGAGGTATTGATGGCGGTTCGCGTCGGGGAACTTGCGAGCGCCATGGGGAAACTGGTCCAGGACATCAACCGATATTCCGACGAGCTGCCGACGCGCCTCGCCGTGCAAGGCGATTATATTTCCCGCACCAACATTCATACGCAGCTTCCTAGACGAATCTTCGATTTGCTGCTGACCAGTTATCTCTCCAGTACATCTCCGCTAGCTTCCGCCGTTCTCCATCTGATGAACATTTTCGAGTTCAAACATTTCGCAGCCGATGAGAGCATCCATCAGGTCGAGCACATTCGCGCCATCGTTCATTACAATCATCTGAAGGCATTACTGTCAGATCCATCACGACATCTGCGAGAAACATACGGGTGGGGCACTTCCCATTTTGCCGTCGAGGATCTTGTTAATCGAATTGGTCAGGTGTTACGTGCACTCGGCTCGACGGTTCGGTTTCAAGCCATGGAACGTCGTGCCGAAGAGATTCTTCTCGGTCGCCGGCTGCGCGAAGATGAAACAGATTCATCCCTCCAACTGATCACTCATCTCTACGAACAAGTCGGCGACATCGGGGGACTGATTGTCGGGCTGTCATTGTTTGGCGCGAGGCCGACCTCGCCGAATGCCGAGGACGGTGGCATTGGGCTGTTACCGATCATACGGGGACAAGTGGATGGCGAAATCCCCCTGCATATAGTCGAAGATACGGTCATTGAACTCTCTGCTCAGGCCGACGTGCTCAGACGTACGGCGATGATTCTCCGACCCAACCTGCCGTTACAGGTTCACACTGCCCCCAGCTTGGGAAAGCTCGCGAACGGCCGCGTCATGATGGGTTTCCGTCATGGTCACCCCGACGGCACGCCTTTTACCTTGGTCTCATTTCCCGGCGGTTCGGCTCTGACGGTCCGACAGATTTCGTTCAAAGGTGGGTTTGACAAGAGCACGGATACCAGCCACGAAAGTTTTCTTGAACTTGCTCTCACCGGCGCTGACGTGGTGATGCCGTTGTCCGAAGCCGACGGATTTCTAGTCGGAACGATTGGTCGAGATCGAATCAACACGCCATTCGACCTCCTGCTCGGCTGGACGAGCCAACGAGGCATCTACTTCCAAGGAGCCGGCGGATTGGATATCAGTCTGTCTCTGAACAAATCGGTCGGTCCATTACATCTGCAGGCTCTCCATCTGGGTTTCGATGTTCAAGAGGACGGATTCGATATAGAAGCGAGCATAAACGGAAGCCTCAGCATCGGGCCAATCACTGCCACGATCGAGCGACTTGGCGTGACCGTCAGCGTATCTTTCAGAGAAGGAAACCTCGGCTTGTTCGACCTCTCTCCGAGCTTCAAGCCGCCGAGTGGGGTGGGATTGGCGATTAATGGGCCGGGGGTGGCGGGGGGCGGATTCCTGTTCTTCGACCCGGCGAAGGGCGAGTACGGCGGGGTGCTGCAGCTTGAATTGGGCGAACGCATCGCCGTGAAGGCGATCGGGCTCTTGAGCACCCGGTTGCCCGATGGGAGCAAGGGCTACTCCCTCGTGCTGCTCATCACCGCCGAGGGGTTCACGCCCATTCCCCTGGGCTTTGGCTTTACCCTGACCGGCATCGGGGGCCTGCTGGGCATCAACCGCACCGTGCGCACCGAGACCGTGCGCCAAGGACTCAAGACCGGCACCCTGGATTCACTGCTGTTTCCCCGTGATCCGGTGCGGAACGCGCCGCAACTCGTGAGCGACCTGCGGGCCGTGTTCCCACCCGCCCCCGGGCGGCATGTCCTGGGCCCGATGGTCCAACTGCGCTGGGGCACGCCCACCTTGTTGACCCTCGATCTGGCGGTGCTGCTCGAACTGCCGACACCGGTGCGCCTCATCGTGCTGGGCCGGCTGCAAGTCCTGCTGCCCAACCAGAGTCATCCGCTGGTCCAGATCCGCATGGATGCCTTAGGCGTGCTGGATTTCAATGAAGGCACCGTGGCCCTCGATGCCACGCTCTACGACTCGCGCATCCTGGACTTCACCCTGACCGGGGACATGGCCCTGCGCGCCCGCTGGGGGAGCCAGCCGAACCTCGTGCTGGCCATCGGAGGAGTCCATCCACGATTTCCGGCGCCGGCGGGCCTGCCCGTCCTCAGCCGCCTCGCGCTGACCCTGGCCGATGGCGACAACTTGCAGCTGCGTTGCCAGGCCTATCTCGCCGTCACCTCCAACACCGTGCAGTTCGGAGCCCGCGTGGATTTGCATGCGGCGGGCGGCGGCTTCAGCTTCGACGGCATGCTGAGCTTCGATGCCCTCGTGCAACTGGCGCCGTTGGCGTTTCAAGTCGATGTCGCGGCGGCCATTGCCTTGCGCTACCGGGGCCGTCTGCTGATGGGGATCTCGTTCAGCGGGATGCTCGCTGGTCCCACGCCCTGGCAGGTAGAGGGCAAGGCCACCATCAAAATTCTGTTCTTCAAAGTGTCCGTGCATTTTGAGCGGCAGTTCGGCTCCCGGACCGTGCCCCCGTTGCCTGCGGCCGTCGATGTGCTGGCCTTGGTCACCGACGCCCTCCGGGACCGCCGCAACTGGAGCGCGACACTCCCGCGCACCGAGCCCACCATCGTCACCCTGCGCGAGACGACACTCGCCGCACAAACCCTGCGGGTGCACCCGTTAGCGGAGCTGACCGTGCGCGAGCGGGTGGTCCCGCTCAAGCGCCGGATTACGAAACTCGGCACCGCGCCGTTGCGCGGCGGCCCCACCACCGTGACCGTCACCGCCACCAATCGCAGTGCGACGCCGCAACCGGTGTCGACCACCCCGGTGCAGGAGCCGTTTGCCTTGGCGCAATTTGAGGATTTGCGGGACGACGAACTGCTCGCGCGGCCGGCCTTTGAGACGCACGAGGCGGGGCTGAGCCTCACGCCGGACACGGTGGCCTTTGACGAGGACCCGGCGCTTACCGGTCCGCTGCGGTATGAGACCCTCATCCTCGATCCGACGCGGCCGCCGGAGCCGGCGCAGCCGGGCTACACCCTGCCGGCGGCGGTGCTGACGCGGGCGGCCGTCTTTGGGGCGGCGGGCCAAGCCGTGCTGCGCCGCCACGGCCGAGCCCGCTATCGCGCCGCTGAGCTCGTGGCGTAACCGGAAGGGACCCAGACTCCATGCCCGATCTGCCGCAAGCCACATATCGATTCTTTTCCTGGTTGAGACAGGGACTTCTCGCGGACTTGTCGAATGTTGGAGGATCACCTGCTACGAACGCCGGGCGCCTTGAGTATCCCGTCCGTTTGCGGGTGAACGACGGCCAGCCCGTTGACATCGACGCGCAGCTCTATGGACCCGGCGATGTGACGGGTCTGGATGCTCGAGAAGTGATTCGGCTCGAGCCGCCTCGTTTCATGACCGATTTCGAGCCGAACTATTTCCCGAGTATCGAATTCGATCGGCCGGATTTCCCCTGGCTTTTCACTCCCGCGAACGCGGATGGCAATCGACGACTCCTTCCGTGGATTTGCTTGATTGTCGTGAAAAAGGAGGGAGCGACACTCACGACGGATGCCGGTAAACCACTCTCGGTACTCGAGTGCCCACGAGGGGAATTACCCAATCTCGAAGAATCTTGGGCCTGGGCACACGCGCAAATCGTGTCGAGCGACCAAGCCCCTCCCGATCCGTCGCCACATCCGGCACTCAAGCAGATTTTGAATCAACACCCCGAGCGAACTCTGTCACGACTTCTCAGTCCGCGTCGTCTCGATCCCAACACGGCGTACTATGCTTGTCTGGTACCAACCTTCGAGGTTGGTCTGAAAACCGGTCTTGGCGAGGCCGTTACGCCCGAAGAGGAACAGGCCATGAAGGCGGCCTGGTCTGCAAGTTCAGGAGCAGGCACAACCGCTACTCTCACGCTGCCGGTCTATTTCCACTGGGAATTCCGTACAGGGATTGAAGGCGATTTTGAATCGCTTGCCCGGCGTATTGAAGCGAAGCCGCTTCCCGAGACCATCGGATTGCGCCAACTCGACATCAGCGCGCCGGGTTGGGGAATGCCCTCCAAGCCGAGAGGGTCTGACGGGACCGTGCTTGATCTCGAAGGAGCGCTTCGGACCCCCGAAACGAACCCGCGCGACTGGCCGGAACCGGCACGTACTGCCTTTCAAAACTCCCTTCGCACGATTCTCAATATTCCGGCTTCCCTCAATTCGACCGGTACACCGGCCACGTTGGGCCCGCCGCTCTACGGTCAGTGGTACGCGAAACAGGAAACGGTTCCAGCGGCAAGTCAGCCTCCACATTGGTTTCGCGAACTGAATTCGGACCCCCGGTATCGTGTCGCGGCTGGTCTGGGCACCTATGTCGTGCAGCAGGATCAAGAACAGCTTATGGCATCGGCGTGGGATCAGCTCGAAAAAAAGAAGCAGGACAATCTGCGCTTGAAGCGTGCGCAGTTGGCCGAAACGGTCGGCGGCTCGCTGGTGAAAAAACATCTGGCGTCTCTCGATCCTTCGAGACTGCTCCAGTTCGCCGGTCCTACGCTTGGTAGCCTCAAAGATTTGGCGCCGCCGGCCGGGTTACCGTCCGATCCTCGGCGTCTAGTCGGACATGCCGCGCTTTCGGGTACCTTTCGTCGTTTCAATCGGCCTCGCGGGCCGCTGGCCACACGGCTCGGCCACATCGATGCCGCGCGTCTGAGCAACCAGATTCCTGCCCCATTCAGCAGACGCGAGGCGGACACGTCTCGTCTGTTTGCCGCCGCAACGCTGAGCGAGACGCATCGACGCATTCAGTTGGCTGCCGACTGGGCCGGACTGAAAGCGAACATCCTGACGCAGCTCGATCCCAAGGCAACCGTACTGACAGCAGTGCGTGAAACGGTCCCTTCCGCCGAAAGCATCGACGTCGCCCTTTTTGCCCCGACCTTTCCCCAACCCATGTATGAGCCAATGCGGGATGCGTTCCCCGATATGCTGCTGCCCGGCATGGATCAGGTCCCCGCCAACAGTATCGCGTTGCTCCAAACGAATCCCTCATTCATCGAAGCTTATATGGTGGGCCTCAACCACGAAATGAGCCGTGAGCTGTTGTGGCGAGGGTTCCCAACCGATCAGCGCGGCACTTACTTTCGCCAGTTTTGGGACGCCCAGGGGGATCTGCTTGAGGGCAGCGAGCAAGAGCGCGAGGCCCGCCGGGATATCACTGCAATTGCGACATGGAGTGACGAAAGCCATCTTGGCAGTCATGGGGCACAGGGATCGAGCGAAGGCCAGCTGGTCCTCTTGATTCGCGGAGATTTGCTTCGCCGCTATCCTCGTGCCATGGTCTACGCCGTAGAGGGGATCTGGTCGGCCGACGGCACCCGCCGTGAATTGGGCACCAATGAGCTGTATCCCATGTTTCGAGCCACGCAGGCGCCGGATACCACCATGCTCGGGTTTGCCTTAACCAAATCCATCGTGCGTGGTGCGGATAATAGCCAGAACAGCGGTCATCCCGGCTGGTTCTTCGTGCTCCAAGAGCAACCAACGGAACCGCGATTTGGATTGGATGTGGCCAAAACGTTCGGCGGCACACCGGACCATTGGTCCGATCTCTCGTGGGGCAACTTGGCCTCAAGTGAAGAGACATTCAAGCAACTTGTCTATGTGCCCATCGATGGACTGTTGAAAAACGTCGTGCGTGACAACATCCTCTGGGGGAAGAACTCGGCGCACATGGCATCGATCACGCGGCAGCCGCCCTTCCGCGTGGCCATCCACGCCAGAACGTGGTTACGGACGTAGCGCATTACGGGAGAGCGCACCATGCCCTACTTGGAAGAAGAACGAACGCGACTTCAGGCTGAATTACAGGCTGTCGTCGTGGAGCAATCCGCTCTGACCACCAAGCTGAGCGCTCAACAGCAAGCAGTGACCGCCGCGCAGGCGCAAGTATCTGTGGCGCAGGCACAGCTGGCACAGAGACAAGCGGAAGTTTCTCCATTACAGGATGCGGTCAACGATGCGGACAGTCGGGTGGCTGATTTGGATCAGCAAATTCTCGACGCTTCCGAGCCTGAGCCGGGTATCTCACCGCTGGAGTGGCGACGACTGCTTGCTGCTCTCAAGCGACAAAGAGACCTGGCTCGAACGCAGGCGGCGGCTACTCGTGCGAGACTGGGAGGCGGCCAGGCTGCTGTGGCTCAGGCACGGGCGGTCGTGCAGGGGGCCGAGCGACAGGTGGGCGACGCACAAGCGGGAGTCGTCGCCACGCAGACCGCGATTGCCGAAGTCCAGGCGCGTCAGCAGACGCTGCAACAGCGGATCACGAACATCGCCGATGTGAACGCGCAGATCGACCGAGAGCCGCTCGACCGTAAAACGGTGGAGCAGTTGGCCGCAGAACTTTCGGTGCGCGTGTTTGAGTTGGAAGATGCGCGCGTTCAGGCACGTCTCGAACAGGAAGACGCCGAAGAACAGTTGCGCGGCCTCATCGCTCGCCGTGATGATCTCATGAACCGAATCGCGGACGCGACGACGAGGCTTCCCGATGCTCAAGCGAGACTCCAATCGGCACAGCGCGAACTGGCCGAAGCTGAAACCAACATCACAGCCGCATTTGACGAAGGGCCTCTCTAAGATGATGAGAAAAGGAATACCCGCGTGAAGCCGATCGGTGAGGGACCTGAAATTCCGGATCGTGTCCGCCCCGCGGTGCTGCGCGCCTGGAGGACACGGCTACTGGGACTTCAGCGGATACATAGCCGTGCTGTCCTGAATGCCCAAGCGGCCAAGCGGCTCGTGACCAAACTGACGAGTGATCGGGCACAATGGCAGAGCGAGCTGGCGCAGGTGCAGCAGCAAATTCCTGTGGCGCAGCGAGCAGTGGAGCAAGCGAAGAACAAGGTCGCCACCCTATCGGCCCGGCTGACCGACCACCGGACCGCTCGCGATGCCGCAACCGCGCGACTTCTCGGGACGGACCGCTTGAGCGGGAGAGTGGCCACCGCACAACCACTCTTGTTGTTGCCCGTCCGTCTGGAAACCAGATTCATGGCGAGAAGCGGTGAAGCCGGCACCGAACTCTTGGTGCGTGTCTATCCCGATGACATTCACGTCGATTCGCATGAGCCGGAGTTGACCGTCGAGGAAGAACAGTGGGGACGGGAGTATTGGACGCGGGTCACCACCATTCCCCAAGGCCAAGATCCGGCAGAGATAAACCGGCAAGCCTGGCGGCAACTTGCGGACCGATTCGGCTCACCACGCGCAGCGTGGATTGCCACGGCGTTGGACCCCGGTCAATCGAGGTCTCCTGGACGGCGAGCCGATGTGTGGACCCGCGCTCCCCATACGCGAGTCCTACCGGACCGGTGGGTCGTGCTCGCCTATCGCGGCGAACGCCCGCTGATTACCGCATGGGGCAATCAGATTCCCGATCAGTTGGCGGTGGGTCCCGCTCCGCAAGAGACCGGGGCTCTCCCTGACCATGACAACCTGCCCATCGATGAAGGCATGCGTTGGATGATCGATTTTGCAACGGCCGAATCAGTCGGCATGGGGGTTCGAATCGTCCTCACCGAAGAACAGGTCAAGGCTGGTTTTGAACGTGTGGTTGTCCTTGGAATCAAAGCTTCACTGGATGCTCCGGCGACCGCTGCGCGACTCGCCAGTCTTTTCGATGCGCACCATTATTCCGACGGCGTAGCGTTCATCGGCCAGAATACACCGACCAACAACACGGCTGAGAGCTCATCTGGATATCGTTCCGGCCGAGATGCCGACGTGACGTTTGCCGTTGAACGGGAAGCATCGCTGGCCCAAGCCGGATCCGACGGTCAACTGACGGCGCAAGCCTTGGGACTGCCCCTTGCCGTCTTTGCACACGTTCGTGGAGCAGATGGCACGGATCAACGTCACGCTGAGGCCATGAACACGGCGCTGTTATCTGCCTGCGACAGCGCCTTGTTGCGGCAACTGTCTGCTTCTATCAGTCAAGATATGCTCCGCGAGCACTTCATGGGGTTTGTGCGGGCGCGCGGTCCTTTCCCGGTCTTGCGGGTCGACACACAACCATACGGCATCTTGCCCGTGGCCGCGTTCGACCGTTGGACCTCCAACGTGACCACTGGTCCAGAACCAGGACTGGCAAGTTGGTGGCTCGAGCAGCGTCAGATACGCCGCCAACTCATCCCCCGCGCACTCAGCACGCTGACGGAGGACAACCCGGTTGCGTTGTTGGCTCAGCAGGCGACCTCGGCTGGGTATGCCCAACGAGAATTCTCGGATGCGAGCCGGACTCCGCCGGTCCCGCTACCGCTTGTCGCTGCATCGCTTCGAGATCTGCTGCTGAAGCAGGCCTTGGCCGCTCATCCCGATCCCGCACTGAATTTTCTGTTGACCTTGCCGGACGATGTACGACAGTCGTTGCTTGCCGAAGTGATCGACCTCACAACGTTGCGGCTCGATGCGTGGGGCACCTCGTTGGCCACCAGACGGCTGGCCGCTCTTCGAACGTCTCAGCCGACAGGAATTCGCATTGGAGCCTATGGCTGGGTGGAGGACGTGCGGCGTGCGGCGGTTCCGCTTCAAGCAGTCTCCTCGCCTCCTGCAGGGGTAGAGGCTCCTCTCTTCTTGGCGAACGGCAACCAAGGCCATGTCCATACGCCCTCTCTTGCCCACGCGGCGACGGCTGCGATCCTGCGAAGCGGCTATCTGTCTCATAAGCAGACTGGTGATGGAAAAGACAGTCCGTTTGCCGTCAATCTCTCGTCCGATCGCGTCCATCGAGCTAAATGGATGCTTGACGGAGTCCGCCAAGGGCAATCGCTGGCCTCCTTGCTCGGGTATCGCTTCGAGCGAGGGCTCCATGAAAGCGGACTTGATCGCTTTATCCACCGATTCCGGGCGTTGGCGAGCCTGAAAGAGGATGACCGGCTTGCCGATGCGCGCCGGAAAGTCGTGCTGGCTGAAAGGCTCGCGCAAGAGGTTGCGGTGTTGCGGATGAAGCGGGATCAGGCGGCTCAAAGCGCGACGGATGTGAGGTCCCTCAAGACCGAACGGGAAGGGCTGCTGCAGAGTTATCGCGCCGAGCTCGACACCATCGCAGCGACAGCGCAGCAGGCCCAGAATGCCGAGGCACTCGTTGGACAGATTGCTCAGACCTTGGCCCAGCACGAGAGCGCGAAGCCGGAGGGTCGTATAGGTGATGTGGTAAGCGGCCGCATGACCGTTGAATTACTCGAGCAACGGGACGCGGACCTATGGGCCAACCGCCTTGAAGAGCTCGATCAAAATCGTTCTACGGCTATCGCCCAGGCTGCTGTAGCCCGCGCTGTGGTGAACGCCCGTGATACAGACCACGCACACGCAGAACAAGCAACGGCGAGACTTCTTGATGCTACGATTCTCGAGTCGATTCCCGCGGCAGAACGCGCGATTGCGCACAACGAGGAGCTTGCCGCACAGTTCGAGCGGCAGGCGATCGACAAGGAGGAGGGCCTAGCGGGCAGGGCCGAAGCCGGCCTGGCGGCGGCGAGAAATGAATTGGCGACACTGCTGGCCCAACGGTGGAACCAAGCCCTTGAGGCCTTGCCGGCCAACAATGTCGTGGACGGTCTGGATCTGCACCGCAGGTGGAAGGACAGTCAGTCAAGTCCCTCAGGTCAGCCGCGCTGGGACGTCACGACCATCCCATTCGGCAATACGACGCTGGGCTTTCCGAATCCCGGCACAACTGATTTCAATGCATTGATCGAACAGCTGAAAAGCCTGGACGATCTTGTCGATGCCGTGGGTGACACGGTGGTGGCGGAAAGTGTGTATCAACTCGTTCAAGGTAATCCGCTTCGTTCCGGGGCGACGCTGGATGCCATCGCCACGGGTGAGTTGCCGCCTCCCGAATTGGATGTCATTCGCACCCCACGAAGCGGCATCGGCTTGACACATCGTCTCTGCGTGTTGTTTCCTGCGACACCCGGGGGAACGATCTCGACGTGGCCGACCGGCCCTGAGCAGGTGCGCGCCGCTGCAGAGCCGACACTCAACGCCTGGGCTGCCACCCTTCTGCCGAATCCCGCCAAGGTCCGCTGTCGAATTGATTACGTCGATCCCGCAACCGCCGGCGTCGTTCACACGCTCGAAGGCGAACTCGCAGCGCTGAAACTTTCGCCGCTCGACGCGGTGTTCATGGCAGAGGGACAGGCGCACGCGCAACGCGCGGAACTGGAGCAGCGTTGGTCGAATCACATGCTCCGTACGCGACCGGCCACGATCCCCGCTCAGGTACAGATCCGACTGCGCTTCGAGCGTGACCCCGATTGGCCGAGTGATGTCGTCAGCGTAGGGGAGTTCCTCGAAATGACCCGCACCCTGCGTCGGTTGTTTGCCAACGCGCGGTCGATCGATGGACGTGATCTCTCGCTTCCGGAGTCACCGGCTGTATCAGGCGTCCAGAGTCTAGAGCTGAGTCGCCGAGTGGATCAGGCCGTGCGGTCGTTCACAGAAGCGAGCCAAAATCTTCAGCGGATGCTTCCGCCTAGTGAGAGCGCCGACGCCGCGCTCGATCTCGAAACACTTCGCACGGGATTGATGCGAAGCGCGGCATTCGGCATCCCGGCAGCCGTTCCGTTGGATGCGGTGGGGTCGGGCTTGGAGGTGCAATCGCTCTTGCTCGCGCAGGTGCGTTCTGTTGCTGCAGAAATGCAAGGACGGCTGTCTCGTATTGCCGATGCCGATCGTGCGTTCGATCGCGCACATGCGCTGTCTGAGGAGCAGCGGGAGCATGACCTTGCTCGATTGAAGACTGTCTTCGGATCGGATTTTCTCGCGCTTCCCCACATCGCACCGGCCAATGCCGCGCAATTGACCGAAACGTTCGACGCGAGTCTCTCCTTGCAAGGCAACGATCCGCTGGCAGCCGTCACCTGGTTCCAACGCGTGGCCCATGTTCGCCAGGGTGCGATGCGCCTGGAGACGGCGATGCTGTATGCCGAGACGCTTGGGGAGCAGGCGCATCTCAATCTCCAGGTCGGCCAATTGCCCTTTGCAGGGCAGGATCGGTGGGTGGCGTTGCCAAGCGGGCCTAATCAATCCATTCCTCGGGGGCGCCTGTCGCTCGTGGCACAAATTCCGTTCGGTCAAGCGATTCGCTTCGATCAGCCGCTGACAGGACTACTGATCGATGAATGGGTGGAGGTCGTTCCAAGCCCTCAGGAGACCACAGGTGTCGCGTTTCACTACGACGGTCCGAACAGCGCTCCCCCGCAGGCGTTGCTTCTCGCCGTCTCCGCCGATCAGCGAGAAGTCTGGGATCTGAACAGTCTCGAGGCCATCATGCAGGAGACGACCGATCTGATGCGCCTACGAGCGGTCGCACCTGAAAGTCGGGGAGAAACAATTTGGGTTGACGACGAGCTGCCTGCCGGCGCCAGCCCATTCGGAGACGGGGAAGGCTGGACATGGATTCGTGCCCACCCGGACCCTCTCTCGGGAAGAAAAGCCCATCAATCGGCTCTTGTGCCGGAACTCCATCAACATTTCTTTCAAGGCGCGAAGTTTCCGTTGTTCGTGAGTGTGGGCGATCGATTGTTTGCTCACGTGTACCTCGATCCGCAACGCTTGCCGCGTCAGCTCATGCTGCAGTGGCACGACGGTACATGGGAACACCGTGCCTATTGGGGAGAAAATTTGATCCCGTGGGGAAGTGACGGCACGGTAAGCCGTCAATTCATGGGACTCCTTCCTCCGGCGGGCCGATGGGTGCGTTTGGAAGTCCCGGCCGCCTTGGTGGGATTGGAAGGACGGGCAGTGGACGGTCTGGCGTTCACTCTGTGGGACGGCACAGCAACATGGGACTATGCGGGTAAGCGATCATCGGATCCCGGCGGATCGGCGGCCACCGATCTCTCGATGCCGGCCCTGCTCTTCGATGGGACCAGCATTGACCTTTCCAGTGTCATTGACCGTTCGACCGGAGACTAGCGATGGCGTCACAGATTCGCATTGAACCGACTACGACAAATCCTGATTTGCAGGATGGCCTGCAAGCACGCATTCACGATCCACTCTGGATGCTGGCTCGGCAGTGGCAATTCGGTGAATTCAAAGGCGAAGATGCCGGTTCGGCGGCATCCACGCACGTCGTGGCGGACACCGCTTTGGTGACTCGGTATCGTCCCGGCGCTCCTTCCGAAACACAGCCGGCGAGCAGCTATGAGGCTTCTGCAGTGCCGCTTGAGACGTTGGTGGAATGCGAATCGGTCGTCTCTGACGGAGCACGCAACTGGAGGCAATCCGTCAAGACGGGACAGCACTTGCTTCGATTGCTTGATCTCAGTGGAGCGGGTCTCTCTCGCTCCGTCTGGTTGAGCAGCGAATATGTGCTCGCCAAACCATCCGCTGAGCAACGCCGTCGCCTGGACAGTGACAGTCAGCAGTTTCTTCAGGTGGTAGGGGGGCGTGCCTTGGACGGAGTTCGACTCCGTACGCGACTCGCCGCACTGCGTACGCGCAATGCCCTGGAAGAGTTCTTTCAGGAATCTCCGTTCGATCAAATCACCGGTAATAACCGGCAAAAAGTCATCCAGGGCATCACCGCATGGCTCACCTGGTACGATACGTTGTTTCACCAGCCTGGTGTCCCGGCGGCGTGGATTCCTGAAAGGATGGAATATGAGTTTGCTGTCTCCGGCAAGACAGGAGACGGAGAGGTCGTACTCGCGGCGCCGGAATACTTCGAAGGCACACTGGACTGGTTTTCGTTCGTTGTCCGTCCGGGTGAGACCTTGGGGGCCGGCGAGGCGAGAGCTTCCATCTCCCGCGCGTTTCTTCCCGCCCCGGTGACGTTTCGTGGCATGCCGTCCTCCCGATTCTGGGACTTCGAAGAGGGCGCCGTCAATTTGGCGCAAATCAATGCGGCGCCTTATGACCTGGCCAGGCTGCTCTTGGTGAAGTTCGCCCTCGAATACAGTAACGACTGGTTTGCGATCCCGATTGAATTGCCTGTCGGATCACTCTGTCAGATTCGAGCACTTGTCGTCACGAATACGTTCGGCGAGCGCATCCTCATTCCTCACACAAGCCAGGTGGAGGGACCGATATCGCCATGGCAGATGTTTGGGCTTACCGACGATTCTCAACGCCTTTTCTTTCTCCCCCCGGTGTTGGGCCCCAGCTTGCACAGCCAGCCCTGTGAGGAGGTGTTGTTTCTGCGAGACGAGATGGCCAATGTCGCATGGGGAGTCGAGCGAATCGTCGAAAGTGAAGCAGGAGACCCTCTCGACCGGTATGAAGCGTACCAAGAGGCTCAGCATCAGAAGGAGCAGGAGGACCCAACTTCTCCCGTTGAGGGCGCGGAGGTCGACGCACTGATCTATCGGCTGGGCACGACAGTGCCGGAGTATTGGATCCCGCTGCTCCCCGTTCTGGCAGGCGATTCCATTCGACTCAAGCGTGGTGTCATTCCGGAGATAGAAGCCGGAGAACTGGGTCGATTGCTGGAACCACTCGGACGCATCCTTGAACCGGGGCGAGAACTGCTCCTGCAGGATGAAGAGGTTCCCCGCGAAGGGGTCCGGGTCACGCGTACGTACCAATATGCCCGCTGGACCGATGGATCGACTTATTTGTGGATCGGGCGACGGAAGCAGCCTGGACGAGGCGAAGGCTCGAGCGGCTTGCGCTTCGATTCAGCACAGTCGCCCGGAGATTCGTCGCTGTCATAAGCGATTCGTCGAGGAAGCGGAACAAGACTCACAACTCGATGTTCATCCCGCAGGGAGCGCCGATCCCGTTCTTGCCGCATGGAGAGCGGTTTCCAACGCGGCGATGTGTGCCCGGAGGGAGCCCGCAAGCTCTTCGACTTCTTCTACCGAATATCTGGGCGTGATGTACTTCGAGCAGTTCCAGTCGAACGACACGACGTCGATGACCACGAGTCGCTCCACATTCGGCACCGAGGTTACGATCGAGAGTTGCGACACGAGTTCCGGATGCGACCGTGCATCTTCGACGCGGGCATATCCGAAAATTTTAAGCCGCTCCCGATTTTTATAGTCCATAAGGAACAGCGACACGCGGTTGTTGACCGATAGATTACCCGTGCTCAAGAGTTGTCGATTGCCCCGGTAGTCGGCGAACACCAGCGTGGCCGGGTTGAGAACGTGCAAAAATCCTTTCGGCCCTCCTCGATGCTGGACATAGGGCCATCCGTTTTCGTTGACGGTGCCCAAGTAGAAGCTGTCTCTTGCCGCAATGAACTCGATCTCCGCTTCGCCGAGTGGATCGCGGTCCGGCGCATCGGCGATTCTGGCCGCATGGCCATAATAGTACTTCTGTGCTCGGCGTACCGACTCCGTGATCGCCAGATCCAGATATTTCATTGCCATCGTCTCATCCTCCGTCACATCGACCTGCAACGCCTCTTGGCTACACGTCGATCTTCCCGCTATTTCTGTCTCAGAACACCACGGTGTTCCATCCCTCCGCGACATACCGGCGCAGGCTCAACAGGCCGGCAGTTCCGGCTAGCGCATGATCGTTCTTGAGCGGCACACCACAGGATTCAGCCCCTTCCTTCGCTCCAAACACCTCGGCACACCCGCATGAGACGCCTTGTACCGCATCGCGAACCGAATTGTAGAGTGCGTTGGCCGGATGCGTGAGCTTGGCGAGTTCGACGGGCCACCGGGTGCCCGTCCCGTTGAACACCACGGCGACTTCGTCGCCCTTTTGCTTGCATTCCGAGGCGAGCGCCAGCGCGTTGAAGACTCTCCCGAGGGCCTCCTCTGAACCGCTCTTTGGATCGGACATAATCACCACGACCGTTTTCATACATCCTCCCTTGAAGTTAGCCGCCTTTTTGAGAGGGGGCCACGAACCATACTAACCATCTAAAGACTAGATAGAAGGTTATATCAACAGAGGACTAACTTGTCAACAAGCCCTTTGTAGGTTATCTATCAATAGAGGAAGGAAACCGATGAAGAACAGATCGCAGAGGTTTCTGTTTGTGGGCAACCACCCGTGTTTGGATTTGATCAATACCCAGTTGGTGGTGAAAGGAGAGCCGAGAGAGCTGCTCGAGACCTTTGATGATCTTTTCGGGTGGCTGATACGAGCAAGACTTCTTCCGGTGTCCCAGGCCAAGGCCGCCAAGTCTCACCTGAACAATGAAGAGGCCGCGTCCTTGCTTGAACGGGCAAAGACCTTGCGGGCAACGCTCCGAACCATCGCCGAACGGGTCGCAGTCGGCGGCGCTGTGCCCGGTTCAGCCATCAACACCATGAATCAGTTCTTGGCTCAGCGTCCCGGCTACCCCGAGCTTCTCCGAACCAAGGAAGGCATCACACAGCGCTTCCATTCATTGGCGACACAGCAGGTGGAGCTGCTCGCTCCCTTTTTGGGAGCGGCGTGCGATCTGCTCAGCTCCGACCGTTTGTGTTTGATCAAGAAATGCGCCAATGCCGCCTGCGTTCTTTATTTTTTAGATACGACTAAAAATCACACGCGGAACTGGTGCAGCATGCAGATGTGCGGAAATCGGATGAAAGTGGCGGCGCACTATCGAAGAAGTCGGACTAAGGCTGGTCTCTAAGCGGCCTTTCCAAAGCACCGAACCTCATACCGGCAAACAAGCTCAGCTGTACTGATCCCACGTGTCACATTGTTTGATCGCCCAGAAGACGGCTTCTTTGAGCTTCTTGAGGACCACATTGTCCGGGTCGCGGATGGCTTGAAGCTTCTTATCAATATCATAGAGAGGTTGGATCGACCGTTTATCCGGGATCTTTCCGAGCGCCCACGCCACCTCTGTCAGGACTCCCCAATCACTCTTCGGGTCCTGAAGCTTTGCCAACAACGGCGGCACGACCGAGGCGTCTCCATTGATTCCTCCGATCTGCCCCAGTCCTTTCGCTGCAGCCGCCTGAATTTCCAGTTGAGGCGAGGAATTCATCATGTCGATGAGCAGTGGAATGCCGTCTCTTCCCAGATTGCCCATGGCGACGAGCGCCTGTTTGGCAAGATCCCGGTCTTTCAGCGCTTCCTTCAATTTTGGTAGAGCCTCGTCGGCCTGCATTTCTCCCAGGAGGGACATGATTTTGATTTTCCGAGCCTGGCCCGTATCCGGCGAATCAAGCATCTTGAGAAGGCGATCGGCGTGGCCCCATTCCGCGGCTAAGAGCAGGGGGAACTCATATTTCTCCAGTGCCTCCTGCAACTTCGCCATGGCATAGATGCCGGGATCGGCTGCCTGCGCCGTCTGCGCGGCAGCCACGGCATCCTCAAACTCCGTGCGTACTTCTTTCTGCCACTTGATCTTCATGCCTCCGAGGACATAGGTCAGCTGGCAGGCCGGGCCTCTCCAGAGGCGCGACGGGGCATCGGGAAGATCTGCATCTCCGCCGGTCGCCGTTGTGCCCTCCCAGGTCTTGCGCTGCTCGCACTTCACGCGAAAAAGGACATCATTTTGCGTGGCCGGGTCCCGAACAACCTCGTAACCGGCCTCCCGTAGCCGTTGGGCTACGACGTCGGCCATGACACCGGAATCAGCCCAACCTGCATCTGTAAGTGTCATCACTTCAATCAGAATAGTTTGAATCTTTTCGAGCTGAGCTCTCTGTTCCGTTGTGAAGTATTCTCGGTAGGCCAGCGCCGAAGAATGAAGCCAGCCGAGTACTAGGCATAGCGTAAAGGCAGACAATGCCAATTGTTTTCGCAAAGAGCACCTCCGGCCCACCCGTATCGGCCTCCGGACGTGGGCGAGACCGCATGAATGACCGAAGTCTAATCCCTAATCAGCTCTCAGTATACACCCGTCGTATTCAACCAATAAATTTGAGAACATCTTGTCCCCTGGATCGTATTGACAGCTCATGGCTTCCGATGCTAGTTTTCACCGCTCTACTTCGTGGCCCGCACGAACCCTTTAGGTTTGTCCAAATAACGAATGTGGATCTGGAACGGTGATTAAGACAACAGTTGCGCGACGTTACGCTCAAGCCCTCTTCGAGCTCCTGGATCAATCGACCACCGAAGTAACACGGGCGACGCTCAAGGGCCTTGGTGAGGCTATCAAGGAATCGGACCAACTCCGCCACGTCGTGACCTCGCCGGCATTTGGGGTGGAAGAGAAGATTGCCGTGTTGACCGCCATCGCGGACAAACTCGGATGCCCTCCGACCGGCAAAGCGTTTCTCGGACAATTGGTGAAGAAAAACCGAGTGGGGTTTCTCCCTGAGATCGCCGGTGCATTCGGGAAACTCGTTGATGAATCCAAGGGGACTCAGCCCGTGACGGTTTCCTCGGCAACAGTGCTATCCTCCGGTGAGCAAGATCGTATCAAAACGCGCCTGCGTGAAACGCTGAAGCGCGAAGTGGATGTGACGTTTCAGACCGACGCGGGCCACCTCGCAGGTTTGCAGATCCATATCGGCAGCACGGTGGTGGACAGTACCGTCCGAGGTCGCTTGCGCGATTTGCAAGTGGTGTTGACGCGAGAATAAGGAGCAGCCATGCAGATCAGGGCAGAAGAGATCAGTGCCATCATCAAGGAGAAGATCAAAGGCTTCGACCAGCAGGTCGATGTCAAGGAGACCGGCTCTGTCATTCAGGTCGGCGACGGGATTGCCAAGGTCTATGGTCTTGACGGGGCCATGGCCGGCGAGATGCTCGAGTTCCCGGGCGGTTTGTACGGGATTGCGCTCAACCTCGAAGAAGACAATGTCGGCGCCGTGTTGATGGGCGACGATGTGGGGATCAAAGAAGGCGATCCGGTCAAGCGAACCGGCCGCATCGCGGAAATTCCGGTCGGTGAAGCGCTGGTCGGTCGGGTTGTGAACGCGATCGGTCAACCGATCGACGGGAAGGGCCCGATCAAGTCGCCGCATTCCTCACGTATCGAAGTCGTCGCCCCCGGTGTGAACACCCGTCAGTCCGTCCGCGAACCGCTGCAGACGGGTATCAAGGCTATCGACGCCATGATCCCAATCGGCCGTGGCCAGCGCGAGTTGATCATCGGCGACCGCCAAACCGGCAAGACCGCCATCGCAGTCGATACGATCATCAATCAAAAGGGCCTCGGCGTATTCTGTATTTACGTGGCGGTCGGACAAAAGCGGTCGACCGTCGCCCGTGTCGTGAAGACGCTCGAAGAGAACCATGCCATGGAATACAGCATGGTGGTCTCAGCCAGTGCAAGCGACCCGGCCCCGATGCAGTTCCTCGCGCCCTTCTCCGGCGCGGCAATCGGCGAATATTTCCGCGATAACGGCAAGCATGCGCTGATCGTGTACGACGATTTGTCGAAGCATGCAGTGGCGTATCGGCAGCTGTCGCTGTTGCTCCGCCGTCCGCCGGGACGAGAAGCCTATCCGGGCGATGTGTTCTACCTGCATTCCCGGTTGTTGGAGCGCGCGGCCAAGCTGAGTGACAAGCTCGGCGGCGGCAGTCTCACGGCGCTTCCCATCATCGAGACCCAAGCCGGCGACGTGTCTGCGTACATTCCGACGAACGTCATCTCGATCACCGACGGCCAGATCTATCTCGGTAGCGATCTCTTCTACTCCGGTATCCGTCCGGCGATCAACGTCGGTCTGTCGGTGTCCCGAGTCGGCGGATCCGCGCAGATCAAAACCATGAAACAGGTGGCTGGTACCCTTCGACTGGACCTCGCCCAATATCGGGAAATGGCGGCGTTCTCCCAGTTCGGCAGCGAACTGGATAAAGCGACTCAGATGCAGCTGGCGCGCGGCGTCCGCATGGTGGAGTTGCTCAAGCAGGGCCAATATAAGCCCATGCCGGTGGCCGACCAGGTGCTCTCGATCTACGCGGGTACGCAGGGTTTCTTGGATGATGTGGCGGTGGACAAGGTGCAGCAGTTCGAGAGCGATCTGCTCCACTATATTCAACAGAACCATCCGGAGCTGAAGAAGGAAGTCACGACCATCGGCAAGATCGACGACAAGGTCGGCGGCCGCCTGAAAGAAATCATCTCGACCTTCAAACAAAAGATGGGATTCGGAGCGAAGTAACGGATCAAAGATTTCTCCTTGCGGCCGATCAAAACGGTCAACCAACGAGGCCGCAGGGAGCCCGACGACTGAGGCGTACGGTGCATGTACGTCGCAAGAAGGAGGGCGACTGAGAACAAAGTTGGGGACCGTTTTCATCGGGACGCATGCCAAGTTTACAAAGTCTGCGCAGGAAGATCGCAGCGTTTAAGAATACCCAGAAAATCACCAAGGCCATGAAGATGGTGGCCGCGGCAAAGCTCAAGCGGTCGCAGGACCGTATTTTGGCCGCCCGTCCCTATGCGCACAAAATGCGCGGGGTGTTGAGTAATCTGAGCCAACGCGTGAACCGCTCCTCTCATCCGCTTCTGCAGAAGCGCGACGGGAAGAAGATCGAGGTGCTTGTTGTCACGAGCGATCGTGGGTTGTGCGGTGGCTTCAACGGCAACATCGTCCGCAAAAGCGCCGAATTCGTGCGGCAATGCGAAGCGCGTGGTCTGCAAGTCAATCTGAGTATCATCGGCCGGAAGGGCCGCGACTACTTCCGTCGCCGTGCCTGGCCGATCCGGCAGGAATGGACCGGAATCTTCGACAAGCTAAGTTTCGAGCATGCGCTCGATATCGGCGGTGATCTGACGGATAACTTTGTGAAGGCGACGTTCGACGAGCTGTATGTTGTCTACAACGAGTTCAAGTCCGCCATTCAGCAGCGTGTGATTGTCGAAAAGCTCTTTCCAGTCGACGCCCAGGTGGAGTTTGGTACGGCCCAAGCCGACGCACCGACAAGCGGCAGTTATCTGTACGAGCCAGATGAAGCGGAACTGTTGAGCGCCCTGGTACCGAAACATTTCCAGGTGCAGACGTATCGGATCTTGTTGGAGTCCGCAGCCGCCGAACACGGCGCCCGCATGGCTGCCATGGATGGCGCCACGCGCAACGCCGGACAGCTCATCAAGAAAGTGACGCTCTACTACAACAAGACTAGACAGGCTGCGATTACGAAGGAACTGATGGATATTGTCGGCGGCGCCGAGGCGCTGAAGTAGCCGACTCCGTTTCGTCGAAAGGAGTTTCCCGTGGCGACTGCAACAGGCAAAGTCATCCAGGTCATTGGACCGGTCGTGGACGTCGAGTTCCCTCCAGGCCAACTGCCGAACATCTATAATGCGCTAAAGGTCACGCAGGACGAGAACAAGGTGGCGGGTACACCTGCCATTCGGATCACCCTTGAAGTTGCTTCGCACCTGGGCGAAAACCGAGTCCGTAGCATCGCAATGTCCACGACCGATGGTCTGACGCGGGGGATGGTTGTGCAGAATACCGGAGCCCCGATTTCCGTACCCGTTGGCCGTGAAACGCTCGGTCGCCTCATCAACGTGCTTGGCGAGCCAGTCGATGAGCGCGGTCCCATCAAGGCGAAGAAGACGTATCCCATTCACCGCCCTGCTCCAAAGCTGGAAGACCAGGAAACCAGGACAGAAGTGTTGGAAACCGGTATCAAAGTCGTTGACCTGCTCGAACCCTACAGCAAGGGCGGCAAGGTCGGACTGTTCGGCGGCGCCGGCGTCGGCAAGACCGTCATTATCATGGAGCTCATTAACAACATTGCCTTGCACCACGGCGGGTTTTCTGTGTTTGCCGGTGTCGGTGAGCGAACCCGTGAAGGGAACGACCTGTGGCACGAAATGCAGGAGTCAAAGGTCATCGATCCGGACGACTTTACGAAGTCCAAAGCCGCCCTGGTCTATGGCCAGATGAACGAACCCCCTGGAGCCCGTCTTCGCGTGGCATTGACCGGCTTGGCTGTCGCCGAGTTCTTCCGCGATGAAGAAAATCAAGACGTGTTGCTCTTCGTGGACAATATCTTCCGGTTTACTCAGGCCGGTTCCGAAGTATCCGCATTGTTGGGACGCATGCCCTCCGCTGTCGGCTATCAGCCGAACCTCTCGACTGAGATGGGTGCCTTGCAGGAACGGATCACTTCGACCAAACGGGGCTCTATTACCTCCGTGCAGGCCATCTATGTGCCTGCCGACGACCTGACCGATCCGGCTCCGGCAACAGCCTTTGCGCATTTGGACGCGACCACGGTGCTGTCCCGTTCACTCGCCGAGTTGGGTATTTATCCGGCAGTCGACCCCCTGGACTCGACGTCGCGCATTCTTGATCCGCAGATCATCGGGGAAGAGCATTACAAAATCGCGCGCGGCGTGCAGTCCGTCCTCCAGCGCTACAAGGATTTACAGGACATCATCGCGATTCTCGGTATGGACGAATTGTCGGAAGATGACAAGATGGCCGTGGCGCGCGCCAGGAAGATTCAGCGGTTTCTCTCACAGCCCTTCCATGTGGCCGAAGCGTTCACCGGCGCGCCGGGCAAATATGTCAAGCTGAAGGACACGGTCCGCAGCTTCAAAGAGATCCTCGAAGGGAAGTATGACCATCTGCCTGAGCAGGCGTTCTATATGGTCGGTCCGATCGAAGAAGCGGTGGCGAAAGCGGAGAAAATGGGGGTGAAAGTCTAATCTGGCGGGTGCTCTTGTGCTCGCCGAACGCGGCACGCCGGAAGTAATCGTATTCTCAAGTTAAGGGCGGTGCTCGTTCGATGCGCGCAGTTCAGAGCAACCCGCCAGCTTATCCTTGATAGGGTGCGGAACAGGAAGAAGTAGGAAAATGGCGGGAAAGATTTTGTTAGAGGTGGTCACGCCGGAGAAACAGCTGCTGAGTCAGCAGGTGGATGAAGTCATTGCACCTGGGTCAGAGGGAGAGTTCGGGGTGCTTCCAGGGCACTGTCATTTCCTTTCTTCACTCCGGATCGGCGAACTCCGGTATCGCAGCGGTGACCAGACCCATTCCATGGCTATTCTGTGGGGTTTTGCCGAAGTCACACCAACCAAAGTGACCGTGATGGCCGAGATTGCGGAGAAGGCGGAGGACATTGACGTCGAGCGGGCTACAGCCAAAGTCGCCGAAGCCGAGCGACGACTCCAGGCGGGCGGCTTGCCATCGGAAGTGAAAGAAGCCCAGATCACTCTTGAAAAGGCTCGCCTTCGCAAGAAGGTAGCTGAACGTGCGAGAAAGACTAGCCACCACTAACATTCGATTCTCTCTTCATCTCTTTCAACTGGTCGATGAGCCAATGCCCTTGTGCAAAGGTTACTCGTTTGCCCTGGCCATTGACCGGCAGAGCTGAATACACTCTGCCGGTTGGAATGTAGCCCATCGCCGACTCGCCATCGCTCTGAAGAATCGATGCCTGTTCAGGTTCGTGCTTCCGGACGGTTACTGCCCTAACTGAATACTGATCACGATGGCACCCATGACATCGTTGAGCTTGAAGTCTCGCTTCGGGCTGTCAGGATGGGCATTATGACACCCGATACACGCTTGTGTGACGGCCAGATCGGCGTACACCGCCTCATAATACCGCTTGTCACCTACCTTCGTGACTCCGGTGTACGGCCGGTCAGGTTGAGTCAGAATGGTGCCGAGCCCGATACTTTCAAAAGCGTTCGTCGCGATATTGCGTTTGTTGATCGGCCACAAGCTGATCAGCCGGTACTGCATCCCTAACCCTTTCTTGTTGTTGAATCGTCCTGATTCCAACAAGAATTGGGCGGGTAGGGGCAAGGTATTCTTCTCTTCCCAGTTTTCCGATGCGACCACAACTCCCTTTGCCTGCATGCGCTCCACCACATGCCTGGTATAGACATCTCGGTCAGCCTCGATCACGGCGTGAATGTAATCGGCCACCATATCGATCGGGAGACTGATTGATGTGGTCTCAGGCAAAGCGCGAGCCGGCCACAGGACCGTCGCTCCTCCAATTGCAAATCCAAGCAGAGCAGTTCCCCACAGCAATTTCTTAGAGGAAGTCATAGATACCTCCCGGTTGTGCGCGCGGGTGGATCGGTTAGCCGGTCACATCCTGCGAGCAAATGAATTGAGCTATGATCAGAACAACGGGCAGTTGTGGATGGAGATAGCCTGATCGAAAGAATCTCGGGAGCAGTCAGAGAAATACGTTGAATAGGCCTGACGAGTCTGCTGGGTCTATATGGGCGGATAGCGAGGCGAGTATTACCGGTAGTTTTTTGGGGGAGTAAGCCATCGTGGGAAGGTACCAAAGACATGGCTCCGTTCCCTCGCTCGCATGAGATGTTGCGCGCACACGGTCATACGCTCCAGAAGCATACTCTCCGATATCTACGTTGTCCAATCGACGCGTAGGATCGTCATCCTTTCAATCCTTGCCCCTGGAGTGAGCACAGCACTCGGTTGGATCGGCTATGGCTCAAATCTACGAGGCCGTATCGGAGCAGTTTTTAGCTGCTCTGGTATCATGAGGAAGGGAGTCGAGCAGACGATCGATCCACTTTGACGGCAACTTCTCCACCGATTCATAAATGCGGGACTGCCACCATGATGCGATCTCGGCGAGGTCCTCTTTCTGAAAGCGATGCTCGACGATGTCGAATGTATCGTGCCGGTACAGGACGATATCGAGAGGATATTCGACGCTCGTCGAACTGGTACGGGTGGCATCGAAGGCGAGAAATCCTACCTTCAGCGCGAGGTCCATGCTGGAGTGATATCGCAGCACGCGATCGAGGAGCGGTTTCCCATACCCCGTCTCGCCGATGATGCAGTAGGGAGTGCCTTCACTCACTTCCACCCAGTTGCCCTGGGGGTAGATCAGAAAGAGCTTGTGCTCCTGGTCGCTTTCCAGCTGCCCTCCCACCAGCGTATGGAGGTCGAAGATCAACCCAGCCCTATCGAGTGCGGCCTTATCCTCCTCAGCTACACGGCGAATCTGAGCCGAAAACACGTTGACGGCTTTGAACAGTTTATCGAAGCCCTGATCGCTATCTCCAATAGCCTCGTCGAAATAGGTGACGGCCTTGTCGCGGACGGAACGCAGTCCCGATGTCATGAGAAACATCGAATGTCGTCCGTGTTGATGGATGGACACTTTCCGTGCCATGGTACATTCCGCGCCGGTTGTGACCCGCGTATCGGCGATCCCGACGAGCCCGTCTTCTACTTTCATCCCTAGACAAAAGGTCATTGTGCCTCCGCGCCGGTGATTGTACTGTGGATGGGGCGAGGGGCGAAGAAGGTTTCAAAAATAGCGTCCCCCACCCGATTGAGCTGTGCTTGAAAGAGATCCAAGAATTCGTGCAGACCGCCGGCTAGGCAATCTTCAAGATCGCCAAAGTCCAACTCAGCGCGCAGCCGCCCTAACCGTTTCTCGGCTTGGTTCTGATAGGACCCGTGTTCAGACCCGGAGATGGCATGTAACGAACCTTCGCTCTTGATAAGACAGTACCGAATGGCTCGAGGGAATGTGGAGTCGAGAATGAGGAATGACGTGACGTCGTCCGGCGAAATGCGACCGAAGCGCTTGTAATACATTTCGAGGGCGCTGGCGGATTTCAGCAATGCGGACCACTGGATGATATCGAATGGCGTCCCCACCTCAGCGATAGTCGGGAGCAACATGAAATATTTCACGTCTAGAATACGCGAGGTCTTGTCCGCTCGTTCCAGTAGGCGACCGAGTCTGGCAAAATGCCAGCCTTCCCCGTGCGACATGGTGGCATCGGTAATGCCCAGAAAGAGGTGGCTGTTTGCTTTCACGTCCGCCAAAAACGTGTGGAGGTTTTGGCTGGACAAACCGTTCGCGGTAGCGGCTCTCACCATGAGGTAAAAGCGGTTGACTTGCTCCCACATGTCGCTGGAGATGACTTCTCGAACCGACCGAGCGTTCTCCCGTGCAGCGAGGAGGCAAGACAGAATCGAATTGGAATTCTCCGCATCGGCCAAGAGAAACTGGATCACGGTTTCCTTCGAGGCCTTTCCATAGCGACCGGTAAAACTTTCATGATCTCCCGTCGTGGCCACCAACGGCTCCCATTGCTCCGTGGTGCCTCTGGGAAGATCGAGAGAGAGGTTCAGGTTTACCTCGATGAATCGGGCATAATTCTCCGCCCGTTCAATGTAGCGGTTTAGCCAATAAATGGAACTGGCGACTCGGCTCAGCATCGTTGACCAGACCCTGCTTGGTTATCAGGTATTAGACCGTTGCCGATATTCCGCTCGCTCGTAAAGGGAGCGCTTAGGACAGGACCCATGTGTCTTTGTTGCCTCCACCCTGCGATGAATTCACCACCAGCGACCCTTTCCGCAACGCCACGCGTGTCATGCCTCCCGGCAAGACGTAGACATCACGTCCATACAAGACGTATGGCCGCAGATCAACGTGGCGCCCCTCGAGGTGGTCGTCCACCAACGTCGGTACTCGAGAGAGGGCCAGCGTCGGTTGAGCGATATAGTTGCGCGGGTCTGCTTCGATACGACGGGCGTAGTCCTCCCGCTCCTGCTTCGAAGCATGGGGACCGATCATCATGCCGTACCCACCGGCTTCGTTGGTGGCTTTCACGACCAGTTGATCCAAATGCTCCAAAACATAGGTCCGATCCTGCCTATTCGAACAGAGATAGGTCGGCACGTTCGGGAGTATCGGTTCCTCCGCCAAGTAGTAATTGATGATCTTCGGGACATAGGCATAAATGGCTTTGTCGTCGGACACACCGGTGCCGGGCGCATTGACGAGCGCGACTCTGCCTCTCTTGTAAGATTCCATGAGACCGGGGACGCCGAGGAGAGAGTCGCTGCGAAACACGAGCGGGTCCAAGTAGTCGTCGTTGATCCGCCGATAAATCACGTCTACCCGCTGAGAACCTTTCGTCGTCCGCATATGCACGAATCCGTCCACCACGACGAGATCATCGGCTTCGACTAATTCGACCCCCATCTTTTGTGCGAGCAAGGAGTGTTCATAGTAGGCGGAGTTAAGGATTCCGGGCGTAAGAATCACGATGGTGGGGTCGGGAAGATCGGTAAGATACTGGAGTGTTTCCAGCAGGTGGCTTGGATAGCTGTCGACCGGACGCACGCGATAGGCGTCGAAGAGCTCAGGGAAGGTTCGCTTCATGACCTGCCGCGCCTCCAAGACGTAGGCCACGCCTGACGGGCAGCGCATGTTGTCTTCGAGGACATAAAAGCTTCCATCGCTGACCCGAATGAGATCGATCCCCGCGATGTGACACCAAATGCCTCGCGGGGGATGAAGCCCCATGCAGGGCAGCAAGAAGCCCTTGCTCGAATAAATCAGTTCGCTGGGGATCACCCCGTTCTTGAGAATTTTTTGATCGTGGTACACATCGTCGATAAACAAGTTCAAAGCGCGCATGCGTTGCCGGAGACCTGATTCGATACGTTCCCAATCCGACGCCATGACGATTCGCGGCACGATGTCGAAGGGAAAGATCTGTTCATGGCCGTCATCGCTCCCATAGACACCGAATGTCATCCCCATGTTGAGGATGACGCGCTCGGCCGCTTGTTGGCGCTTTTTCAGTTCCCCCTCCGGGAGTGATGCGAACTTTCTCAGCAAGAGAGCGCTGCCTGGCCGTGTTTGGCCTGCCCGCTCGTACAGCTCGTCGTAGAACCCTTCTGGATCGTAGTGGGAAAATCGTATGCCCATGTAAGTGACTCCAGGGGGGCACCCTAACAAAACACCCGGATGGCTTCAACCGCTTTGCTGAGAGAGCAGCCGAAAAGCTTTCTCGGTTACCGCTCCCTACGGAATCTCAGTGCCCAACGCCGTCCTACATCGCCGATTTTGAAATCCTGCTTAGGAATGGGCGGACTGGCGACTCGGATAATATGATCTTGCCATACGAAAGAAGCAAACCGCCGGCAATAACCGATTGCATTTGACCGGGGCTCTTTAGTAGCGTGGGCTGCCCATGATTACAGAATTTATCATTACTTCCGGAGAACAGCCCAAACGGCTGGACCTCTTCCTCGTCAATCGGGAACGGGATATCTCGCGGTCTGCCTTACAGCGACTGATCGAGCTGGGTCGTATTCGCGTCAATGACCAAGTCGTGAAAGCCAGCCACAAGATCAAATCCGGCGATAGGATCACGATGGATGTACCCAAGCCGGAACCTCTTTCAATCAAGGGAGAGCCCATCCCGCTGGAAGTCCTGTTCGAAGACGAATCTCTTCTCGTGTTGAACAAGCCAGCCGGAATCGTCGTCCATCCTGCCCCTGGGAATTGGACTGGGACACTGGTGAATGCCCTGCTCCATCACTTTCAGACATCGGGTGGTACGATTTCGACTATCGGAGGGAAAGAACGGCCAGGGCTCGTTCATCGGCTGGACAAGGACACGTCCGGTGTGATGGTGATTACCAAGACAGACGTGGTGCACCGCGGACTTGCGGCACAATTCAAACACCACACCATCACGAGAGTGTATGAGGCTTTGATCTGGGGTGTACCCAAAAAAGGCCGTGGTCGAATCGAGCTGGCCATTGGCCGTGATATTAAAGACCGAAAGAAGTTTTCCGCGAGAACGACGAGTCCAAAGGAATCCGTCACAGAGTACGTTGTTGATCGCCGGTATGGAAAGCTAGCGGCGCATGTTCTCCTCTATCCGCAGACCGGCCGGACTCACCAGCTCAGAGTTCACCTCGCATCATTAGGACATCCCATCCTTGGCGATCAGACCTATGGTGGGCGCAAGGTCTGTATGATCGACAATGTAGAGATTCCGCGAGTGATGCTCCATGCCAGGACGCTAGGCTTCATTCATCCAACGACGGGCAAAGTGGAGGAATTTACGAGGCCGATCCCCGGTGATATGGAGGCAGTGACGAACGCGCTTGAGCAATTGATAATCACCGACCCCAGTAGAGTGTGTGCATCGGCCATGGGCCTTTCTTTTTCTGAGGATGCATGCTGACCGCCGAAATACTCGACGCTATAGGAGGGTTAACCGCTCACATCAAGACGTATGCGGCCAAACTCCCGCCCGTTGTGCACTTAAGTACAGTGCCATGGGGGGTGAAACCCTCCGTAGAGGCCGTGGATAGTTATGAAACCCTTGTATCCCGAGTCCGAAGCCAGAGTGTTGGAACACCATACAAGGGGCTCAATGAATTGTTTGTCTCGTCACTGGAAGCGTTTGAAATGGGGAATCTGATCGGCTCCGTACAGCCACTCCTGTCGGTGCTTGATCATGTGGAGCGGATGCAACGGGATAACGAAATCGAGGTCAGGCGAATCGACGAAAAGCGGCTCGTGGACTACCGCACCATGCTGCACAAGGTCCTTCCAGGAAATAAGCCCGAGTTAGATGGGGCGGGGGGAGGAGTATCCTGACCGCCTCTCATTTTTCAATCAGTGGCTTTTGGACTATGCTACAGGCTCAGCACGCCATCTCACAAGGCAGAACCAAAACCGCTCGCAAACATCAATGCCCCATTTTGGGTCCCAAGGCGTTTGGACCGGTCGTGACGAGTTGAAAGCGAGCACTGGCACCGCAGTGCGGGCATTTCGCGCGGATCGTTTCAGCATCGAGTATCTCGTACTCATCCGCTTTCAGCCACATGAGCTGGAAGCACTTTGGACAGCTACGGACTTGCGTTGACATCGGTTTCCCCGTACACTTCAGGTTAATTTCGGAGAGAATACTCTAGTATAAGATGCCTCCAACCCTCAAGTCTGCTGTCACGTACTCTCACAAGGAACCCCCCGAAGCATCTCAGCTCCTCCGGCTGTTCCATCAGGCACCTTGGGCCAAAGACCGATCCCTCGATGACGCCAAGGAGATGCTGCGCAACACCGATCTGACCCTCTGCGCCTGGGATCGTGATCAACTCATTGGGTTTGGTCGAGTCCTCACCGATTTTGTCTATCGTGCCACCATCTGGGATGTGATCGTCGACAAAGCCTATCAGGGGCAGGGGATTGGGACCGGAATCGTCCAGCGCATCCTCAACCACGCGCGCCTCAAGCGAGTCGAGCTCTTTTGGCTCTGTACCAGACGGCCTGGTTTTTATGAGAAATTGGGATTCAGCTCAAAGGAGCAGACCGGTATGGTGTGGAGTCGGAGCAAGAACAGCCGGCTCGAGTAAGGCGGCTCTTCCCAACTCTTCCTCACCCTTCTACTCCATAGGAGTAGAAGGGGTGGTGATGATGCCCGCCAATGGGTGAACTCAGAAAAACATCTTTCCACCAAAGAGGAAGCCGAACGAAGAGGCATTCCAGTCATCATTCCGACCTCCGGTACCGGTCGTGTGCCCGTCATTTCGCTTATAGGCCCATTCTGTATTGAGGGCAAATCGTTCATTGAGCATGTAATCGGCTCCCCAGCCTAATCGCCAGGCAAAGGTGTTGCTGGGACTGATGCGAATAGGCGTATTTTCGCCAAAGCTATTGATGTTGACGCCGAAGCTCATGTTCACATACGGAATGATCCGGCCCAGTTTCACAGGACGCACTTCGACAGTGGGTAGCACCGATACGGTATCTTGATGTCCCAGGTCGATGTCAGGGCGTTCCAGGCTGACTCCATGCCGTTCCCATTCAAGCATCATTCCGACCAAGAGCCAGTTGTTCACGCTGTACAAGCCTTGAAAATTGACGAGTGGTCCGATAGACGTTGACGTACTTTCGGAGAGCTGCTGGGTCAGTGGAGCAAATCCAGCCCGAAAGCCAAGTATCCATCTGCCCGGTTCGGTTCCGCCGAATTCTTCCGCCAAGGCCCCGTGTGACATGGGGAACATCGTCGCCATCACGACGAACAATACTCCGATCAAGCCTGGTCGTAACGTGTGCCCTCGCATGAAACTCCTCCTCTCATGTATTGGGGTGTCTCGCTTATAAGAAACAACCGCGATTATCGCCGATTCCGGTATCTTCATGCCACCTCGACAGCGGGTGCAAGGTTAGGGCACCTCATAGTCCGAGGTCGTGTAGTACACATAGCATTCTGAGATTGGGGGAGCAAGGTGCGTGTGGTTAATGAGAATGCGCCAACCGTGTGCCCTTCACGCGCTTTGGCGAGAAGAGGACAGAGATGAAAAAGATTGTGGTGGCGAGAAGAACAATTGCCGGTCCGGAAGGGACGTCCCATACAGCAGAAATCAGGACGCCTGTTACGGAGGTCATGACTCCGATGATTGCGGAATACAGAGTCAGCGTTGCGAGGCTATGCGTGAGTTGGTAGGCGGTCGAGGCTGGAATCAGAATCATCGCAAAGACGAGGATCGCACCGACCGTCTTCAATGAGACCACCACCGTCAAGGCGACTAGCGTCAGGAGAAGAAAAAAGATCTGTCGCGCTGGAACGCCGGAAGCTTCAGCCATCTCTTGATCGAAGGCGATAAAGTAGAGCTCCTTTGCGAATGTCAAAATGAGCCCCAGTACGAGAATGCTCAACCCTCCGATGATGCTGAGCTCCTCAGTGGTGACCGAAAGGACGCTGCCGAACAAATATCCATACACCTCGGCATTATAGGTCTTCATCAGCCCGATAAAGAGGATTGCCAGTGCCATCGTCGTGGTGTAGAGAATGCCGATCGACACATCCAGCTTCATTCGACCTCTTTCCTCGACCCACCCGGTAATCCATACCGTGGCGAGTCCGAACAGGATCGCCAGCAATAAGGGAGGCCAGCCCATCAAGTAGCCGAGCGCGACGCCCGCGAAGGCGGCATGCGACGTGCCGGCTCCGACAAACGCCAGTCCGCGCAACACGACGAACACGCCGATCACCGAGCACAGTCCGCCGACCATCGCCGCAGCGAGCAGAGAGCGCTGCATGAAATCGTAGGTGAGGAGGTCAAGCATGGAGAGGAGTTAACTCCTAATGGTGATGGTGATAGTCTTCCACGATGACGAGGTCTTTCTCGGTGATGACCAGCTCTTTTCCGTACACTTGGTGAAGAATATCCGCTTTGAGCACTTCCGCAGGAGGACCCGCGGCAAAAAGCCTTGTCTTGAGAAGGACCATGCGGTCCACCCTCGAGCGGATCATGTTGATATCGTGGGTAATCAAGAGAATGGTCAACTTGAGTTCGTCATGAAGGTGTTGCACGAGCTCAATCACATTGTGTTGGGTGGTGATATCCAGGCCGGTCGTCGGTTCATCCAATATTAGGACCTTGGGTTGCTGTGCCAGGGCTCTGGCAATAAAGACACGCTGTTGCTGACCACCGGAGAGCAGACCGAGAGCGTTATCTTTGTGTGATTCCATTCCGACCTGAGCGAGAGCTTCCAATGCGATATCACGATCCTTCCGGCTCGGACGCCTAAACAAGCCCAAGGCCCCATAGCGACCCATCATCACTGTTTCGAGGACTGTCACCGGGAAATTGCGATCGACGACACCTTTCTGTGGAAGATACCCGATCTTGGCCCGATGGTGGCAACGGAGTTCATCGCAGGCACAATCGAAGATATGGAGGTGTCCTTCCATGGGAGCTAAAAGACCTAGGACTGCTCGACACAGTGTCGTTTTCCCTGACCCGTTTGGACCGATCACCCCGACGAACTCGCCTTCGTAAATGGTCAACGAGATATCCTTGAGGGCCGTGAGCCCTGGAAATCCGAAGGAAGCATGCTCAAAACGAATGATGGGCTCGCGGGGGTCAGACACGTATTCCAAAGCTCCTTCCGACGATAGAAACGAATGTCCTGAATGCTGTTACGTCGTTTCCAACGCGCCGGCTAATTGGAGCACATTATAACGAAGCATGTCGAGGTAGGTCTCAGTTCCCGATACACCTCCCGGCATCGTCGTCAGGACCACGACGCGGGCTTTGGTTTCTCTCGCAAGAAGTTCCGGGAGGCGTTGGCTGAGCTGAATCTCAGAGACGATAACCCTGATATTCTCCTTTCTGATCTTTTCGATGAGAGATTGCAGGTGAAAGGCCGATGGTTCTGTGCCCGACTGCATGTGAATCGTGCCGACAATTTCGAGGCCAAATCGCTTCGCTAAATAGGGCCAGGCTGAATGGTGTGCGATGAAACGTCGATCGGATAACAGCTGAGTGCGATCCGAAAGTTCTTTTTGCAACTGGCCCAACCGGTGAAGATACGCCGCTTGATTTGCTCGGAATTCGGCTGTGTGACCCGGATCAACCTCTATCAGGGCTTCAGTGATGTGGCGCAGCATGATGGCGACGTTCTCAGGGTCCAGCCAGATATGTGGATTCCCGCCAGGCTCGGTTTCTTTTTCGCCCTTGTGCAGCTCGTCATGAGAATCCGAACCATCGTGAATCAGCCCCACCCCCTGGGATGTCGTGATGACGCGTAACGACGGACTCCCGGCATTTTTTACCAGCGACGAAACCCAGACCTCGAGTCCGAGGCCGATCTCGAACAGCACCCTGCCCTTCCGGACTGCGATTAGATCGGTGGGCTTGGGCGAATAGGTGTGTTCGTTCTCGTAGCCACTCAACAAAGATGTGACCCGTACATAGGGGCCGCCGACCTGTTCGGCCAAGTCCTTCAGGACAGGAATCGTGACGACTATGGGAATCGGGTCGCGAGCTTCTGTAACAGGGGTAAGGGAGGGAACGAAGCCGGCCAGAAAGGCGATGAGAACGGAGACGGGTCGTTTCAGCACGTGGTTGACCAAAAACATCGGCGGGGACGGTAACATCCAAGTTTTGCGGTGTCAACGACATCGTGACGGCGGCACCCCCCCCTCATAGGCCCTGTCCATTCGCCTCCTTGACCATACGCGCCAGTTCGATTAGCGTAGCGCACCCGCCGGTCTAGGGGATTCGTATGGTTGCGAAAGGATACTGCAGATGAACGTTGTTGGATTGATGTCGGGCACTTCAGCTGACGGAGTCGACGCTGCGCTGGTCTCGATTGATCGTCGGAAAGCCGCCATTCACGTCGAGATGGTTGCGTTTCATTCACTTCCCTATCCGCGCTCGCTGCAACAACGAATTCTCTCAGCATCGGTTTCCGGGACCGTGACGGATATTTGCCACCTGAATGCGTTGTTGGGCGAATGGTTCGCCGACGCAGCGTTGGGCGTCATCCGTGCGGCTCACCTGACCGAAGGGGACGTGGACCTGATTGGATCCCATGGTCAGACTGTGCACCACCTTCCCAATGGCATCAAGGATACCGGTGTCGGCTCGATACGCTCCACCCTGCAGATTGCTGAGCCCGCCGTGATTGCCGAACGCACGGGCATTACGACGGTAGCCAATTTCCGCCCGCGCGACATCGCGGCCGGAGGGCAAGGAGCACCGCTCACACCGGGAGTGCATGCCTTGCTGTTTCAACATCCTCGCCGGGCGCGACTCATCGTGAATCTTGGCGGCATCAGCAATGTCACATACCTTCCACGGCGATCAGGAACCGTGGGACTGGCCGCATTCGACACTGGCCCGGCGAATATGGTTCTGGACGGCATCATGGTCCGAGCCACAAATGGTCGGTCCTCGATGGACCGTGAAGGGCGGCTGGCTGCCCGAGGACAGGTTGATTCGAGATTGTTGGCCAAACTGCTCGCGCATCCTTATCTGTCTCAGGCGCCACCGAAATCAACAGGGCGGGAAGCGTTTGGCGCAAAGATGTTGGACGACTTGCTCACCTGGCAACAAACCCGCAAATTGCCGGTTGAAGATCTGCTGGCTACATGCAGCCGCTGGACGGCGGAGGCAGTGGGTACGGCGCGGCGATGGGTCAAAGGTGGCATTGATGAAGTGATCGTCGGTGGAGGAGGCGTCAAGAACCGGGCGATCATGGGACATTTGACGGAGGTCTTTGCGCCGGTTCCGGTCACGACCTTTGAGTCGCACGGTTGGGACAGCAAGGCGCTCGAGTCGGTGGCCTTTGCTGTTTTAGCGTATCAGACCGTGATGGAGCAGTGTGGGAATGTCCCTTCGGTCACAGGAGCGGCCTTCCCTAGGCTGTTGGGGTGCATCGTCCCAAGCGGCCCGCGGTGGTTCGAGCGACTACATCCACGTAAAGGGCGAAAGTAACGGCGATGAAGATCGTTCTCGTCGGGGCGGTGGCCCTTGCAGTGATCGTCGGCATTTGGCTGTATCGGAAGAGATTCCGTCGAAGCAGCCGACAGCTCGTGCCGTTTGTGATTCCTCCGGACGCCGTCATCAGTCCCGCCCCGTTGATCGTAGAAGAAGAGGTGGCTCTGTATAATCTTCTGCGGATGGTTGTCCAGGAGCAGTACCTGGTCTTTACTCAAGTGCCGTTATGGTCCTTCATAGCCGTTGATGCCCCTGACACGGTGCGTTCTCATGTTCTGCGCCATCTCGCGCTCAAACGAGTCGATTTTGCTTTGGTCCATCCAGGATCCTGCCATGTCGAGCAGGTGGTGCAGATTGAACAGGAGTCACCGCAACCCCATCAAGCAGAACGGCAGCGCGTCATCGAATCGGTCCTCGATGCGGCCGGAATCAAGCTGATGAAGTTGCGATCGAAGAAAACCTACTCTTTGCCAGACCTCGCCGCCCAATTGGGGATGAACGCAGAGGAATAGAAAACAAGCGATCCCCTTCATCGAGCGGGCCGGTCTCTACGGCGATGCGGTGGTGGCTTCTTCGGCGCGCGTTATTGCCTCGATGGTTTTTCGGGCAAGTTCCGCTTCGGAGCTATCCGGGTATTGATCCACGACGCGGTCGAACATGAGCCTCGCTTTTTCGTGATCGCCCAATTTGGTGTAGGTCTGGCCGAGCTTCAATGTGGACGCCGCCAACTTCGGACTGAGCGGGTAATTTGATACGACGTCATAGAACGACTTCAGCGCATCGCGGTACCGCCCCATACGATACTGACATTCTCCGATCCAATACTGTGCGTTGGCCGCGAGTGCGGACTCATTGTGCAACTCGATGAACAGTCGAAAGCCTGCCATCGCCGCTTCGTAGTCGCGGTGTTTGAATTCATCCATGACACGATCATAGAGGTGACGGGTCGTATCCTGCCTCTGGGCGGGGGCAGCGAAAGATGGGCTCGCTGATAAGAACATTGATAGGAGTATGAGAATTCCGATAGTGTTCTGCGCCATAGTGGCCCTCCATCTCCTCAAACCAGAGTCGAGGGGGCTATGCTCGCAATCGGTATGCCATGGTCCAGGTCAGTCGAAGATCAGAACCGCTTGAATAACCTGATGTTATATGGGCATGAGATCCATCGGTTTCAGAGGTTTCAATAGGCTCGCAGACGAAAGACACAGATTTGTACGAAAAGCTCCCTTACATCAACGGGTATGTCCAGTGCTCAATAAGCTCCGTTGATCTTCAGAGTTGTTAGAGATATCAGTAATCCGGGGAGAGAATGTGATGCATGAGGAGTCAATTCCAGCCAATCCATTGGGAGGCAGAACCTTGATCGTCGACGGCACCGATCCAGGTTGCTATCCCCTACCAAGCGCAGCGATTAAGGATATGGGTGAATCGGATCAGGTGTATGTTCGTCCGGGGATCTACGAGGATAAGGTTTTCGTCAGTCAACGGCCGGTCCGGCTTCTTGGAGCCGGACGAGACCGGGTCCATATCTTCTGGCGGCGTGGAGGGCCGCTCTATCTCCAAGAGGTGCCGGAAGGATTGATAACCGGCATGACATTCCGCTATATCGGCAGCGACCAACACTCAGCCATCAACGTGCTCAATTCCACGTGTCTCATCACCCAATGCCGGGCGATGGAAGGGATCTTGTCCGGTGTCGTCCTGTATGGACCCGAATGTCGTGCGATATTCGCGGAAAACGAGGTGTGCCGCAATCGCGAGTCCGGCATTTTCGTGTTTGCCGGTGCGCAACCACGAGTGGCCGATAACCGTTGCCTCGACAATCACCATTTTGGTATCGCGGTCCGCGATCAGGGCAGCCGTCCTGAACTGGTCCGGAATCAGTGTGAAGGAAATATGCTGAGCGGCATCCTGCTGTTCCACCACGGCGGCGCATTGATGGCGGACAATATCTGTCAAAATAACCAGCACTGGGGGATTCTTCTGACACCCGATTCACAGCCCAACCCGTCGCCGTCTGAGCTTTCCATGATGAATCGACTCGAACCCAATCCCCTTGGGGCCTATTCAGTCTCCGATCAACCGCTTGCTCAGATCGGCCGGTAAAAACAGTCCGGAGCCGCAAGGAATCGCCTCGTCGGCTAAAGCAGAGTTGAGGAAGGGGAGTCGTTCGGAATGTGGAACTGAAACGCGCTTCCACCTTGCTGTTTCGCCCGATACATTGCGGCATCGGCATGCTTCAGCAGCTCATCAATGTCGTGATCGTCGGTCGGATAGACAGTAATGCCGATGCTGACTCCGATCAATGCCTGATGGTCTCCAAGGTGAAACGGTTCCGCCAAGGATTTGGTGATTCGCTGCGCGACCAGCGTGATATCTTCTTCGCACGTCAGACCTTCAAGGATAATCGTGAATTCATCTCCTCCCATGCGTGCCACTGTGTCAACTTCGCGTACACAATCTTGTAATCGCGTGGCGACTACTTTTAAAACCTGATCCCCGACGTCATGGCCAAGGGTGTCGTTCACCGGCTTGAACTGATCGAGGTCAAGCAACATGAGACTGAGCGGTTGTTGGAGCCGTTTGCTCCTGGCCATGGCTTGAATGAGGCGATCGCGAAACAACGTGCGGTTTACAAGACCGGTCAATTGATCGTACTGGGCAAGGTAGGTCAGCCGCTCCTCGGCTCGTTTGCGTTCGATGGCGTAACGGATGGAGCGAGCCAAGAGCTCCGATTGCCCCTCTCCCTTGACGAGATAATCCTGTGCCCCGTTTTGGACAGCCTGTAGGGCGAGCGTCTGATCGCTGAGCCCGCTGAGCACGATGATGGCAATCGTAGGGTTCGCGACATGCATTTGACGCACGGTTGACAGCCCATAGCCGTCGGGGAGTGACAGATCCAAGAGGACGGCATCAAAGCGCGCGCGTGCCAGCTGTGAAAAGGCATCGCTCAAGCGGGTCACATGGGTGACATTGAATGCCTCAAGGTTCCATTCCGTGAGGATGTCCTGTGTCAGGCGCGCGTCGATGTCGTTGTCTTCGACCAATAGGATCTTGATCATGGCGCTTTCGGTACGACCTCTTTCCTAGGCCTCTAACAAGTATAGCCTAAGACCATGATTCAACAAGCAAATCGCCGAAGTGGTGATATGCCCTTGGAACGACTGAAAAGACACAATAGAAGGAGACTAGACCTTCAGCGTTTATACCGTACCAACTCGCTCAATGGGGAAAAGGGGGCGGGCAGGCGAACTATTCAATCATGAACCGCGAGAAATGGTAGGCAGGCCACCTGGGTAGGTGCCGATCGGACCCTGCTCCGGGCCTATCGCCGCCTCACAGGCGTATCCCGGTTCAAAGGGCCACATGAGTGAACGACCAACGGTGTTCCCACGTATATGAACATACCGCAACGTGACGCCCAAGCGAGCGGCGTCGTCCTTAACCTTCTCGGTACATTCATCGGGTGTAAATCCGCGACGTGAAATCAGAAGTGGATCTCCTGCAGCGCTGAAAACAGTGAATTCACTGGCGCATCCGGTTATCCCTAGCAACGCACACATGACCACGGTAGCTCGATTTAGACGCATTCTTAAGGCCATCAGAACTGGCGCTCCTCTTTGTCGCCTTTCCCAGCCTGCAAACGCAGGGAACAGAATTTAAGCATAGCACGAAAACCATTCTGCAATCGAGTGTGACACATTTTGTCCGGTGAATCTGGAAAGGGGCCGGAGACGGCACCGCGTGGAAAAACGAAGATACTGGCCGGTAAACACAGGCATGACTAAACCGGCTTCTCTGCGACATATTCAATGTACTTCCAGAACAGCTTCGCTTCCTCTTCATTGAGGACCACGGGAGTGTTATTGGCCGATCCCGTCATGAAGACCTTGACCGACACGGTGTCATGCCAGATCTGCACTTCACAGTGAGCGACGAGATCGAGATTGACCGCACGGTTTCCGATTCGGACGAAGTGCATGGCGCTGCCTCCCCTCGTCTGACAAAGCCAGGTGATCATACACCAGGGTCGCCCCTCCAGAAAGCAACTTGCGGTTCTGCTCCGACGACGAGCACGGTGCTGCACTCCCGATAGAATTTGCCGCGCTTCCGGCAAGAATTTCCTATGAGCTGCCGTATTCTCTCGAGAATGCGACGACACCGGGCCATCTATCGACCGCTCTGTCTGGCATGGAAGTTGAGGGAGATGAGCAAGTTTTCCAATCCGGCGCCCTGGGAACTGGAGAGACCGTGAGGTCATATCAATGAATGAATTGAGCCTGCTCGCCGAGCTTTGGCGGCTTCTCAGTCAAGATGTTGCGATAGCCGGTGGGCTTCAGAGTCCCATGCTGAGCTGGATCGGGGCTGCCTCGATCATCGTCCTCTGTCTCTGGCATAGTGCAGCGCTCATACGAGGCTTAGTGCGGATTCGCCATACACTCTTGAGATTCCACTCGTCCGTCGCGCCTCTGGCATTGGCACGGCAACGGGCGTCCGCAGACTGGCTCGTGGTTCCGGCCTTGGCTAAACGACAGGTACGCCCCGATCAGTCACCTGAAGCTCGCCGCGATCTAGATGATCTGGAAACGCTGGATCGAGCGATGCGCTCGGAGCCGGCTTTTTCAAAAGAATGGCTGTCATACCGAAAGTCCCTCACGGTTGAGCAAACTGCCTGGTTTCTCGAGCCGACTGTCCATAGCCATCGTTCCGCCGCTGACTTTTTCTCGTTCGAAGCGCTCTGCGCCAGCCATCTCAATGTCCGCTTCTTCAGGCAACTCCCTTCCTTCCTGACAGGGATGGGTTTGATGTTCACGTTTTTTGCCATTTTGATCGGTCTCAGCAAACTGCATGCGAATGGATCACAGATTGATGGAATCCAAGGGCTCATCAATGGCCTCTCCGGTAAGTTTGTGACATCAATTGTCGGTCTGGCGTGCGCGAATGTCTTTACCATCCTCGAAACCTCGATCTGGTATCGACTGGACAACCGGTATCGGGAATGCATATCGCTCCTTGATGAAATGTTTCCTCAGAAAGCTGCCGGTCAGGAAGTACGACCATCTTCCTTGCCGAATGGGCCTCCGACCCCCATAGTCAGTCCCGTCCAATCCGACACTGCGAACCAGTTGGTCGAAGTTGTGCAGCAGCGACTCGGAGCGACAGTCGCGGCCCTGACTTCAGCCTCTCAAGCTCTCACAGGGCTGAGCGCCAAACATTCACCGCTGAAGCTCGACGATTTGCCGGGAGAGATTGGTCACGAGGTTCAGCGGGCGTTGAAGCCGATGATCAAGCCGTTGATGGAAGCCATTCAGGAGCTTAACCGTTCGATTAAGGGACAGCCGTCCCCGGTACAGCTGTCTCAACCCGAAATTGAAACCATGTTCAAGGAACTCAGGAACCACATGGCCAATACGGTCGAGCAGGCGCCACGACAACAGAAAGCGGACGATACTGAGCAACGTCAAGTTTTACATAAAGAGGCTCCCACCCGATGAAGCAGCTCAGGCCAATTTCTGGGCCCGAATCACGTGAAGGCTCATCTGCGTTGACGAACGGCGTCGCAGACCTCATGACGTCGCTCGCCGTCATCTTTATTCTACTGCTAGCCGCCTATGTCACTCGCATCGAGGATGGAAATGCCAAGCCACCCCCGAACGGCATTCCTTCCACACAACAAAGGGCGACCCTTGAACCGCTTACCCCGAAGGTGGAAGCCAAGGGGCCTAGCGTCCTCACCGTCACGGTGCCGGATACGGCGCTCAACTTTGAGTTTGGGAAAAGTACGCTCCTTCCATCTGCCGAAACCTTCCTATCCGAGGAGATGCCGCATTATGCCGGAGTCGTCTGTGGACATGGCGGACAGGAAGTGGAGGCCTTTGTCATTGAAGGGTACACGGACGATCTCGGCGACGACGTGCGCAACTTGCGATTGAGTCAGGACCGCTCATTCGCCGTTCTGGCGAAAAGCTTGGAAGTCATCCGGGAGAAGCTTCCGTGGGCCTATGAGTGCTTTTTGCAAAAGGCTACGGCGAACGGGCGCGGGAGGCAGAACTTGTTGAGAAACGAAGCAGGACACCTCGACCGCGACAAAAGCCGCCGGGTCGTGTTCAAGATCCACTTACGTCCCACATAAAGTGCCGGGCACTCAAGATTTGAACCCTTGAATCATTTTAGACCGCATCAGGTCGACCGATGCAGGCTGCGGGTCAATTCGAGGAACTGCTCGAGGGAAAGGATTTCTGCCCGGACGGAAGATGAGAGATGATGTGCGGTCAATGCTATACCCACCACTTTCTGATCATAGCCCTCATCCTTCAACGAGTTGATCAGCGTCTTGCGGCGGTGTGCGAAGGCAGCCCTCACCAATGCCGTGAATGTGTGTTCTTCCTGAGGGCTCAGTTCGGTTCGTTCTTTAGTCCGCAGCAGGACGACGGCAGAGTCGACCTCCGGCTTAGGGCGGAAGCATTGTGCTGAGACCTTGAATGCCTTGGTCATATTCGCCGAGTACTGAGCCGTGACGGACAGGACGCCGTAGTCTGAACTCCCGGGTTTGGCCACGAGTCGGTTGGCCACTTCGTTTTGCAGCATGAGCACCATGCGCGGGAAACGGCCGCGCTGGCCGAGAAGCCTGAAAAGGAGGGGAGTAGACAGATAATATGGAAGATTGGCGACGACGATGGTACCGATCGGAAGCTGTTCGATCGGATAGGTCATTGCATCGTCGAGAATGAGTGTCAGGTTCTGAAACTGCGGTTGTTGTTCGGCTAGATAACCATGGAGTCGTGGATCGACCTCGATCGCCGTCACATGACCCGAGGCGCGACACAGAGATCCCGTCAGGATACCGCGGCCAGGTCCGATCTCTAGAACGGTATCATTCGGAGTCAGTTCAGCCAGGGCGATGATCTTGCGTACGATGTTCGGGTCGATAAGAAAGTGCTGGCCGAGACGTTTGATTGCAATGGGCGGATCGGAGGTGCTCACCCATCACCTCACGTGAGGGGGAGGGGATTGATCCAATCGTTCGGCCAATGCCAACAGCGGGGCACGGTAGCATTCGATAAGATCCGAGAATTCTTCGACCAGGTCGTTGGTGAATGATGGTCCGGGCAGGACACTCGAAAACTTCTGCCCTTCTTGCGGGCTCACCGTGTCGGTAATGAGTGCGACGGTGCGCGCTTTCCATTTTACCACTCGTTCAGCCCCAGCAACCGTGTTGAGATCTTGAAGGGTCTGCTTCGCAAGTGCATCCAGTTCTTGTATTTGCTGCCGGACTACGGCACGGCTTTTCGAGACATCAGGTGCCACGTCTGCTTCCTCTCTTCTTGCCGCCACTTCGTCCATCCTTCGTGCGGGCAATCTTGGCGGCTAGTTGGATAGCCTCAAACAAGCTTCCCGGATCAGCAACGCCTTTCCCAACGATGTCGAATGCCGTTCCATGGTCAACCGAGGTGCGGATGATGGGTAAGCCCACAGTGAGATTCACGCATGTGCCAAAGGCGACCAACTTCAACGGAATCAAACCTTGATCATGGTACAGGGCGACGACACCGTCATACAGCCCTTTCGCAGCTTTTCCGAACAGCGTATCGGCCGGCAACGGATCACTGGCGAGAATGCCCTCTCGCTGTGCTGCACGGGCAGCCGGGAGAATCACGCGGGCTTCCTCATCGCCGAATAATCCATGCTCTCCTGCATGCGGATTCAGGGCGGCCACGCCTATCTTGGGCCGTTTAATTCCGAACAGTGTGGACAGGGCGAGTTGGGCCAAGCGGATCGCCTTTTCGATGTTCGACTGGGTGAGCAGCGAGGAAAGATCTCTGATGGCGACGTGCGTCGTGACGAACATGATGCGTAACGGACCGCCGACGATCATCATGCCGGACTCGTTCGCGCGCGTCAGATCAGCCAACAATTCAGTATGACCCGGATACCGGCAGCCGGCCATATTAATGGCTTCCTTGTTGATAGGGGCCGTCACCACTCCATCGATATCACCGAGTTGTGCCAATTCAACAGCCTTCTTGATGAAGGCAACGGATGCAGCGCCGGTTTCTGCGGCGGCGATGCCCGATTTGAACTTTCCGAGAGGTGCTGCCAACGGGTCCAGCACGGCGACGATTCCTCTGCGCGGCGGCGGCATGTCACGACCATCAACAGAGACGACGGTCAGACTAAGCCTCAAAGCCTTAATCGTGTGCTCCATTACGGGAAGCGATCCGATCACGATCGGCCGGCAAACGTTGCGCAGGTGACTCCCTGAAAGGGCCTTCGCAATCACTTCCGGACCGATACCGGCTGGGTCTCCCATCGTGATTCCCAGCACCGGGAGTTGTGGCGAATGGGAGCGTGCGCGAGAGGAGATCGATTTAGTTGACATAGAGATGCAGCGTATACCCAATGTAAAAAACGGCTCCGGCTGCCAGCAACCACGGCCGCCATTGACCTCCTATGAGAATCTGCAACAGACAGAGTCCCACGGCCTGCACAGCTAAGACCATGGTGGTCAATGCAGACGGTGCGATCATCCATTCGGTTCCGATCAATCCCAGAGAGACCGGGAGGGTCCCTTGAAAGACCATGGCCCCTGTGACATTGGCCACGGCGAGGCGGTCTTTCTTGCGATAGAGCCAGAGAAAACTGTTGGACATCTCCGGCAGCTCGGTGGCGAGTGGCGCAATCAGCAGAGCCAAAATCAGCGGCGACATCGCGAACAGGCCGGCCATCGATTCGGCAGCCGTGACGAACAGGTGGGCCCCCAATATCAATCCACCCAAACCTAAGAGAGCTTGAAAGCCGATCATTGCATGCGAAGGGACGGCTGCGTGCTTGTCGAAAATCAGCGGATCCAACTCACCGCTTTCCTCTTCGCCCGACGGGGTGAATTTAAGTTTCATGTAGTAGATATACAGTGCGATCAACCCGCAGGCTGCGATGAGATGAATCAGCCTCGAAGGCACGAAGGCGCAGCCCAAGGCGATCATGTATCCGATCATGAAAAACGTCAGATCCGTGAGGACTTCACGATAGTTGAGATGAAATCGCGCGGTCCGTTTGCCTGCCCGCGCATAGAGCACGACGAGAAGGGCCAAAATGGGTAGCACCAGTGTGCTGAGCATGAACGGCGCTCCCAAGATGGCTCCCAATCCAACCTCGAGCTCCTCGTGGCTTTCACCGAAGAAAATGGCGATGATCGGGATTGACGTTTCAGGCAAGGTCGTGCCGATTGCGGCAAAGACACTGCCCACCGCTCCTTCGGAGATCCCCATCCGTTTGCCGAGCCATTCGATGGCATTGGTAAAGAGCGCGCAACCGCCAAGTGTGACTACGACAGAGACGACAAAGAGGAGAACGTAGAAAAGAACGGTCACGCCCGGCCTCGCACGTGTGCCGCTCTGCGCTTGGTGGGTCGTTGTCGATAGGCCAGCATCGCTTCCTCCATGACGGTCTTGAGCGGGCGACCGGTTCGTTTTGCGATATTCTTACAATCCACATATTCTGGCGCGGATTTTTCCCACCCAGCACCTACCTCGGCAACCTTCATGCGTACGACGCCACCCTGCGTTGTGACAGGGACGAACCGGCGGGGAAGGATCTGCCGGGTTACCTCTTGAAGCCGTATTCCGAGAGTGGAGGTTTCCTGGAACAGCACTTCAAGCACGGCATCGGTCTGGTCTTGCGTGGCAAGGCAGCTCAGGACGACACCCGGTCGACTCTTTTTCATCACGACGGGAACCAGTGCGACATCCACGGCTCCCACGTCAAACAGTCGCTCCATGATGTGCTCATAGAGCTGTGGATTGAGGTCGTCGAGATTCGTTTCAATCTGCATCACCCGTTGAATTTGGCGCATATCCGGAACCGACTCCTCCTGCAAAAATACGCGTAAGGCATTCGGCCACCCTTCTGGATCTCGGTCGCCGGCTCCGTATCCCACCGCCACACTGTTCATCATCGGCAGAGCGCCGAATTTCGATGCCAACGTCCGAAGCAAGGCGACACCGGTGGGAGTCGCAAGCTCGACGCGTGGACCGTCGGAATAGATCGGTACACCGTTTGTCAGCGCCGCCACAGCCGGTCCTGGAACGGGCAGGAGCCCGTGGGAAGTCCGAATGGAACCAGCCCCCACGTTGATGGCCGAGGAGGTGATTCGGGTCGCGTTCAAGAGATGGCAGCCCAAGACCCCTCCGACGACATCGATAAAAGAATCCACGACTCCGACCTCATGAAAGTGAACATCTTTGACTTCAACTCCATGGGCGTGGCTTTCCGCCTCAGCCAGTCGGTCGAAAATCGACCGGCTTCGCTCCTTGACGAGATCGGGCAACGTGCTGGAAGCAAGAATTTGCCGAATGCGCGAGAGGGTCAACGGCCGTTGAAACCCCTTCTGAATGATCACATCGACCTTTATCGCGGGGAGCGTCCCGCGATGCACATCACGTTTACGTAACCGATAGCCGCTGAGCTTCAGTCGTTTGAGGCCGTTGACCAATTCAGCCCACGGCAAACCGGCGCTCACGAGCGCACCCAAGACCATGTCCCCGCTCACTCCGGAGAAACAATCGAAATGGAGATGTCGGCCCACAAGGCTCCTCACTGGGTGACGCGAAAAATGACCGGTCATATTACCGAAGGTGTCGGCGAAACGGCAATCATTGTTATCGTGATCAATCAGAACCGTCTCACTGAACATTGTTGAAGCTTCATTGACAGCCCAGGAATGCTATGTTATCCCCCTAACAATACGGTTACGCTATGCTGACCGTACATTTGGCGAGTGTTCCCGCGTCACTCATGAAGACAAAGTTCCCGTTCTCGTTGACGACTTCAACCTACGTACGTCGTACGAGGCTTGTACTGGCGCTGCTGACCCTTTGTGGCAGCCTTGCGGCGTTTCTCCCAGCAGACAGCCACTCGAAGGTTAAGCCGACTCGCATTCCTCGTCCTGAACCGGAGCTCAAAATCGTCAACCTCAATATCGCACCGACTCCCTATACCTTGGGCAACGGACCTCTTCAGTTTTCCGTGACGGTACAGCTCCCGAAAGAGGTGGACAGGGACATGATTCTGGAAGTGACCTCTCTCATTAGTTCTCCCTCGAAAACATCGCTTCGGTTTCTCACTCATCGACAGGCCGTCCCAATCCCATCAACCACGGACGGAGAAACGGAGCGATCGAAGGTTTCCGTCGAACTGGCCTGGGATGGACAGAACCACCGCAAGCAACTTTCCGGCGTGGGTACCTATTCCTATGAAGTGCGCACTAAGCTGTTGGCCAATGGAGAAAAGGGATTGCGTACGGTGATGGTTGCATGGCCGAAACGTGGAACGCTGGAAGTGAAATGAACCTCGGTTGCCTGTCTCGTGGCTAACGCCTCGCACCCAACAGATTGATCCGATGCGCGAGACATGCCGCGCCGAAGCCATTGTCGATATTCATCACCCCCACCCCCGCTGCGCAAGAATTGAGCATCGTCAAAAGAGCAGCCACTCCACCGAAACTTGCCCCATAGCCGCGGCTGGTCGGTACGGCGATGACCGGACACTGCACCAAGCCACCGATGACACTCGGTAAGACGCCGTCCATCCCGGCGACCACGACCACCACCTGCGCATCAAACAGCCGGTCTTTTTTCCCAAGCAGCCGATGGATCCCTGCGACGCCGACATCGTACAGTCGTTCCACATGGCTACCCATGACTTCTGCTGTGACACGGGCTTCTTCAGCCACAGGCACATCGGCAGTCCCCGCGGTGACCACAAGTATATGCCCCAGACGTTTCGGTCTTGAGGGATGAATCGCCACGATGCGCGCGTCAGGATGGTAGCGTGCCCGGGGGGCCATGCGGCGAATGGCGCGCGCGACTGTTGGGTCGGCACGAGTGGCGAGAAACGGTCCCTCTTTTTTGATGAGAGCCCGAGCGATCGCGATCACTTGTGCGGTGGTTTTCCCCTCGCACAAGACGACTTCGGGAAATCCTTGACGGAGCGACCGGTGGTGATCGAGCGAAGCAAAGCCGAGGTCCTCGAAAGGCAGGGATCGCAGGCGCTGGAGTGCCTGCTCCACCGTGACCTGTCCCCGATGGACCTCTCGTAGCAGCCGTTCGAGTCCTTCCGGATTCATGCCCATTCCTTCTCTGGTTTGGCATCCCGCTCCATCAGATCACTCACGGCCTTCCGACACGACTTATTGTCGTACAGGACGGCGTTGATCTCTTGTGTGATCGGCATCTCGACCTGATAGCGGCGGGCCAATGCGAATGCCGCACGAGCTGTCCGCACGCCTTCTGCGACCGCCTGCATCCCGGTCAAAATCGTCTCGAGCTTTTCCCCTCGACCAAGCCGGACACCGACTGAATGGTTGCGGCTCAGCGCCCCCGTACACGTCAACACCAGATCGCCGACACCGGAGAGCCCATAGAAGGTCCGTGGATCAGCTCCCATCGCGATGCCAAGCCTAATGGTCTCAGCCAGACCGCGTGTAATGAGGGCTGCCCGGGCATTGAGGCCTAGCTCCAACCCATCAATCACGCCGGCGGCCAACGCCATCACGTTCTTTAGTGCGCCGCCGAGTTGGACGCCGATCATATCGGTATCGGCGTACACACGAAACGCGGGTGTCATCAACGCGCCCTGAAACCGCCTGACCAATTCCCCATCGGTGCCGGCCAAACACACGGCCGTAGGTCGGCCTGCACTGAATTCCGATGCGAAGCTGGGGCCGGAGAGCACCATGAATGAACGGTGCATAGAGGGCGGCAACTCGTCTTCCATGACCTCAGTCATCAGTTTGGTCGTGCCTTCCTCGATGCCCTTAGTTGCGCACACCAACGGTATGGAGCCGGAGAGAGCGGGGGCCATCTTGTGTAATACGGGTCGAGTGGCATGTGAAGGAACGGCAAAAACAATCCCTTCGCAACCTGTTACGGCTTCGACGAGAGAGTGAGTTGCCGTCAAACTTCGAGGGAGCGTGACTCCTTTAAGGAAAACGGGGTTTTCGTGAGAGGCGTTGATCGCGCTGACGACATCGTGTTCATAAGCCCAAAGACGAACGGTGAACCCTTTCTCGGCAAGGTGTTTGGCCAAAGCAGTACCCCAGGCACCGGCTCCGATAATCGCGATCGCGTTGATGGCTGGCATCAGAAGATCAGCGTAATGGTAAGAATCTCGCGTGTATTAGCACCGGCGGATTATATAGGAAGCTATCGAGTATCTGTCAACGAATCGAGGAGCCATCCCTCTGATCTTGTCGATGCCATCTCACTTTCGGCCGAGTGCGCGCCATGTGGATGACATGTGGCGCGCTTTTCTTCAGTCAAAATTTCAGAAATGATTTCGTGATCGAGGCTTCACGCCATAGGATAGATGACAATAAGGAAGAGACCTTCCAGAGAATTGTCTATGAAGCAACATAGTTCTGCATGGATCACGCGCTCTTTGCTGCAGGTGTTGATCGTGCTGGTGTTAAGCGTGTCTCATGCGTATTCCGAAACCTACATCGCTGGACAATTGGGAGCGGCGGTGCCGGTCGGCGACGGAGGGCTGACGAGCGTCGACGTTAATTCCTCATTTTTTCTTTCAGGGACCACCCATAGCGATCTGGAGCTCTCCTCTTCATTCATGTTCGGCGGGAAAGTCGGGCATTACTTTGATTCCGTTCGTTGGTTTGGTCTTGAAGCAGAAGTGTTTCACTCAACCCCACATATCGAACAACAAAGGCATACTTTTCAAAACCCAGCTTTTCCGGGAGTAACTCCCACTGCGACGCTTCAGGGGACCTATCTGCGGGTCTTGACCGTCGCTCCATTCAACCTCATGTTTCGTTACCCGCATGCCCGCGTACAGCCGTATATAGGCGTGGGCCCCGGAATATTTTTCGCTCGGATTAAAGGGGAAGGACTTGCGCCGAATTCCCCTGCGTCGACATCAGACAATGCAAGAATTGGAGTAAATGTTAAAGCCGGTCTCGAATACTATATGACCAGACACGTCACAGCATTCGCGGAATGGAAGTTTAACTATACACGCTTTAATTTCGACGACAACCCTGAGCTCTTCCCGTTCTTCTTCGGCATGAATGCCACCTATACCATGCACTTCGTTTCATTCGGTGTCGGGTATCATTTTTGAGCTTGGTTCCTGGTACGGGTATTACTTGAACTAGGAATTATCGTTGCGTTTCGTGTAATCTCCCTTTACATACCTCTCCACCACATGCGCTATGCAAATCTGCACTGCCTGCAGCCGGTCGCAGCCGGAGATCAACCGATTCTGTATCCAATGCGGGCAGCGGCTCGACGGAAGAACAGATACTCCAGCGCCTTCTCGCTCCGATAATTCTGTGCCGGAACAACTCAATCTCCCGGTGCTCTACGGAATGGTCGTGTTTCTGATTGTAGCCGTGCTGTTCCCTCCATGGGAGACTCCACCCACTCAGACGCCTGAGTTTCTCGGCATGTATTTCATCCTTTACCCACCCGCGCCGGAAGCCGTCGTGAGCCGCATGCTCCTGACTATCGAGCTGGTCACGATTGCGATTGCAGGTCTGTACGGAGCATTCCTGTTCCGGAAGAAATAAGTCCATCAACCGTCATTCGTCAGGCAGACAGCAACTTGGGGAAGAACCGCAATCCCCGGTTGACCATTGATGAATAATGGGTACTAGTCCAGCGCCAGCGTGAGGCATTTAGCTGAGCCGCCCGACTTCATGAATTCATCGAGCTGAACGGGATGAGTCTCGTATCCTCGGGCAACGAGCCAGTGCTGAGTGGTGGGACATCCAGTGGGAAGCACGACATGTTTTCCGACACAGACGGCATTGCACGCGAACTTCAACGCTTCATCTTCCGGAACAGTCAGACGAAGCCGGTCAGGGACTCGTTCAACTATCGCCGTCCGGCCATAGACGTCGAATGCGGCTTCGAAGTACAGGAGCTCGCCTCCACTTAACGGACAGAAACAGGTATCGAGGTGATAGAAGCGAGGATCGACGAGTTCAAGAGGGATAATCTCCCGATGGAAATGTTCGCTCAAGACCGTGAACGCACGAATGTCCGATCGCTGACGATATCCCCCGAACCAACACTCCGGAAAGCCCAGGAGGTCCCCCGCGCCTTCAAAGAAGAGTCCTTCCTCAAGCGTGATGATGTCGTACGCGTGTCCGCGAAACCAATGCTCGAAATACCCCTCTTCTCGTTGCCGTTGAGGGTAACGGAATCGGCTCACCACTGCCTTGTGTCCCACGACGACACCGGCATTGGCTGTAAACACCAAGTCCGGCAGCCCGGCGATCGGCGTCATGCGCTCAAGCGCGACACCCACATCCTTCTCGAAGACCTCCATGAGCGCATGCCACTGCCGCATCGCCTGTTCGTGATCCACCCGATTGCTGAGCCGCATCCAAGGGTTGATCTCATACTCGACCCCGAAAAAGTCCGGAGGGCATACCAGCAGGCGGTTCATGCCGGCCGTCCTAGTAGTCTGGCCAACTCGGACAGAAATGATGCCGCGTCCATCACGAGCCCCACAGCCTGAAAACTTCCACGATCGGCGAGCTTGGTCGGTACGGATGGGTTCACGTCCACACAGACGGTCGGAATCGTTGCCGGCAAGAGATTCCCGGTTGCCACGGCATGCAACGTGGATGCGACCAGCAAGGCCAGCCCGACACCGGGAACTGCGGCACGCATGGCGCTTTGTGCGCGGACGGAATCCGTGATCACACCGGGAAGCGGGCCGTCGTCGCGGATCGTTCCCGCCATCACGACCGGAATGCCTTGTCGGACGCAGGCTGCCATAATCCCCTGCTTGATGACGCCGGAGGTTACCGCTGATTCAATACTGCCGATTGCCCGAATGCGGTTGATCGTCCGCAAATGATGCTCATGGCCATGCGGGACCGCGCGACCCGCGGTCAGCCCATACCCTAATGAGGTGCCGTACAAGTCCGCTTCCATGTCGTGAGCCGCGAGCGCATTCCCACAGAACAGGATGTGTACGAATCCTTCCTCGATGAGCCACGCCAACGCGTCTCGTCCGCCTGCATGAATGATCGCAGGCCCACCCGCGAGCAGGACCTTCGAATCCGCCTGCCCCCGTTTGTGCCGTTCCCGCAGCTGGCGCATCCGTGCAGCAATGTCGGCAATAATATGGCTGTGCGGGCGTTCGGCCGACACCTGCGACTCCATGAATCCGAAGACATCCCGTTCGGGCGGACGTTGCAGAGGGATGACACGGACGCCTTCCCGACCCACGACGATTCGATCTCCCAGACGAACGTCGCCCATCGGGAGGGCGTGGGCCGCTGAGCCTTCTTCATTGACTACAATCGCCAGATCCATCTCGATACGATCCACGTCTAACCATCGACCATTGAGACGGATCTGGGTGGGTAAATGCGTCGTGGCGTAGAACTCTTCGGGCAACACCCCGTCGGCGGACGCGCTGGCGGTCCGGCAGTCTACCTCACACTTGACCGACGCGCCGTGTGGTTGAATCGTCTTGAGAATGTCGTCTAGAAGCGTTTTGGAGCTTGTTCGAATGCGAATGAGTGCGTGAGATGGTTCTTCCCGGGTCTTTCCGATATGAACATCCTCCAGATCAAACGTACCTCCCATCATCAGGATGAGATCCAACACCTTGGCCAGCACGAGAGAATCGATGATGTGCCCTTGAAGGTAGACGCTTTCCTGGTGCTGGTTCATAGTCCCGCTCTCTGCTTGTGAGCCTATTGTACCACTCGGGTTTGTGGGCGGAAGAGAATGAGGATTGGGAGCTAAGGACTCGCTGGAGATACTTTCATCAGTTCTCTGAGTACGCTTGTGGCGTAGGCGCCTGGGGGCAGACTGAAGGAGATGGTAAGGGCATCCCCGCTCAGCGACCATTCCAGATCGGCAAGGGGGACGCGCAGCGCCCGCCGTTCGCCACGGAATCCGCAGGCCTTTGCGGCGGCAATGAGGGCTTCTTTTGTCGTGCCTGCTTCTGCAATGACTTCTTGCTCGATCTGACCTGGTTCACCGCTTGCCCAGGACACGCGCGACCCAAAGAGGATTCCTGTCGGGCTGATCTCAAAACGGTCTGCCCGCGGCTGCTCGTTCTCGGCATTGTCGACATGGAAACAGGCGCCGTTCTCCAACTTCATGGCCCAGTCGCCGACGAAGATTCGGTCGATCTGATCGATCCGCCGCGCCAGCAGTCGATTGAACAGAAACGACTGATAGGCATTGAGATACCAGATACGCGTGCTTCGATTCATCTTTTCACGTCGACGAGCATCATGGAGCAGCGCGGCTCCGATTTGGTAATTGTCGCCGGCTTTCCCTTGCCGCTGTGGCCCGAAGTAGTTGGGCACGCCACGCGCACGCAGTTGATGGAGAATGGCCGGCACCGCTTCAACGGCATGGCCGGCGACTTGGCGTATGACCAAGCGAAATCGGTTGCCCCCATGATGGCCGGTTCGCAGCCGATTGCGATGGCGTCCGAGGATCCCTAGGCTTAGCAGTGTGTCATCGATCTTTACGTTGGAGACGTGGTCTGGCGTGATTCCTTGGAGGGACACCATCTGCGTGGTGACCGCCCGTGCGTCCTTGAGCCCCGCGACACCGATTGCCTGTGCCTTGATCCCCAAAGAAGACGAGAGCCGGCGAACGAGATCCGGCGTGGAAAGATTACGTTTCGTAATCGTGACGTACAGATGCTCTCCCTCCCCGCATGGGAGGTAGAGCGGCCGCTCTTCGACTTGAAAGTCTTCGGGCGTGGCGCGAATGTGCCCGCCGATTCCAGGAATGTTGCCTGTGAGGAAGGGATCGATCACTTGATCACACAACCACGCGCGTTGAAGGGCCCACGTTCCGCTGAATTCTATCGTCAAATCAGCCGGAAAGAAGGCCCATGGTATACTTTTTCTAGCCCATGTGGGAACGATCAGGCCAATCACGAGTTGGGACATGAGCAGGCGACGGGCGGTGTCATGGCCTGATCGCGCGCGATCATTCGTCGGCTATTGCTTAAGCGAGCCACTCTATCGAATCTTCAGTCTCGTCCCTCATTGGGAATGGGGTTTATCCGATCACGAAATCTCCATCCTCACCCATGCACATCCTTCCCTGGCCGGCCATCGTGCCGTCCATCTCACAGATCTGCATCTTGACCGATATCACCCGCGGCATGATGGTATTGTCGAAACAGTGACAAAGCTTGCCCCTGATTGGATTTTCATCACCGGAGATCTGCTCAACGTACCCGAAGGCTTGCCCCATCTCTTCCGTTTCCTCGAACACCTGCAAGCCATCGCACCCGTGTACATGACGTTGGGTAACCATGACCATTACAGCGGGGTGCCGATTGCACAATATGCCGAACTTGCCGATCGACACAAGATCACGTTGCTGGTCAATCAAAGTACCATCGTTTCAACGGGCAGGGGAGAATTGGTGATCGTGGGTGTTGATGATCCCTCCCTCCATCGCGCCGATCTTCGATGTATCCCTTCTCGAGCCGACCGTCGCTTTACGCTGCTCCTGGCCCATGCACCGAATATTTTGGACCATATCGAAGCGCATCATGCCGTTGACTTGATTCTCTGCGGACACAGTCACGGAGGGCAGTGGAGAGTGCCGGGAATACCCATCTTTTGGCTTCCTCCTGGGTGCAACGGCCGTGTGGCTGGCTGGCACGAATCCGGCCGGCACAGGCTGTACGTCAACCGGGGGCTGGGTTGGTCCTTCCTCCCGTTTCGTTTCAACTGTAGGCCTGAAATTGCCGTGATTGAGTGGGTCTAGGAACAGACCTCGACCCGGCATACCGAGATCGTTACTCCCGCATCCGTTCCAGCGCTTCCCTGGCTCGACTTCTGACGGTTTGGTCCCAATCATGTTCCATGACCGTCTTCAGGCGTTCGCGTGTTTCGGTGGCCCGTAGTCGTCCAAGTCCCAAGGCTGCGCAGGAACGCACATAGGCATGATCATCTTCCAGTGCTTTGACCAGGAGCGGTACCACCGACAGATCTCTTAGCGCGCCCAAATGGCTGGCCGCCATCCCTCGGATGCGATGCTGCTTATCCCCCAGCGCTCGTTCTAAGGTCGTGGCCAACAGTTCCTTCAGGGCAGGGACGGCTGATTCAAGCCCGTCGATTCGGTATTCGTTGAGTTCAAGCAAGGCAAAAGCAAGGTCGAGCCGTTTATCCCGGGCGGTTTCTTGCTCGAACAGCCTCAGAAGCTTGGTTCGCTCCCGCGCTTTCGTGCGATGGCGACGGAGCGCCCTCACAGGAATGAACAGCAGGACGGCAAGCACCAACCCGATCGCAGCCATCGGCACCGCCTGATCCACAATGTAGTCCTGTGTGTCAGGCGATAGGCGTTTCCAGATCCACACTGCGCTCACGATGAGGCCGACCAGCGCGGCAAGCAGGGTGAGGTTCGCCTGCCCATGGTTGCTACGGTCCGACATAGAGGCGGATCATACGAACGTGATCGATGAGTCGTCAATGAAGCGGTTTGGCTCTGCATAACGGCCATCCATCACGCTGAGACTCGGCTTCCTGTCGTCTATGCATAATTGACTTGCGATTGTGGCAGTGGTCATACTCGATCCCCGATTGTTGTGAGTAAGGCGCGAAACGATTATGGACGATCATCCTCAGAACGGCGCCATTCGACGGGTCATGGTCGGAACCGACCGCTCGCACACGGCGGATCAGGCCGTTCGTTGGGCCGCTCAATTCGCTGAACGATATGGCACGGAGCTGTTCGTGGTACAGGTCATCCTTCCGCAACACCCGGCCACCACCGAATTCGGCGCAGCCGAGCACACCCGGGCAGCCGCCGCCAACGACGAACTGGAAACGTTCGTGAGACAGATCGCCGGAGAGCGCGGACACTCCGTCGTTGTCAGTCATGGTGATCCGGCATCGGCAATCCTGCGCGCCGCTGAGCAGGAACAAATCGACGTCTTGGTCGTCGGCAATTCGGGAATGGCCGGCCGAAAGCAGTTTTTGCTCGGCAATATCCCGAACCGTATCAGCCACAATTCCCGCTGCACCGTTGTGATCGTGAATACCCAGTCAGCGGCGGATGGGTCAGCTCAAGAATCCGTGCGCATCCATAAGCCACAGCCGGAATCCCACGTCACTGAACCCCATCTGGGAGCACGGGCCGTGCGAATCGCAACGGTGATGGCGAAGCATGGCTTGAAGGAGCTGTTTGGACAACCGGAGACAGCAGATGTTTCCATTCGCCGTCAGCAGGCGAAGCGCCTACGGGCTGCGCTGGAGGAGCTGGGTCCGACCTTTTCAAAGCTCGGCCAAGTGCTGTCCACCCGTCCGGATCTCCTTCCAGCGGAATACATCGAAGAACTCGCGATGCTGCAGAGCCACGTTCCACCTATGCCCGAAAGTGAAGTCGTCAAGGTTGCTGAGCAAGAATTGGGTGTTCCGTGGGAGGACGTGTTCGAGTCGATTGACCCCAAGCCGCTTGCGGCCGGGACGATCGCGCAAGTTCATCGGGCCACGCTTGAAAGCGGTGATCGTGTGGTCATCAAAGTTCAACGGCCCACGGCGCGCGCCGAAATCGAACAAGATCTTGCCCTGCTCGAAATATTCGCCCAGAAAGTCGGCCAACGCCCTGCCCTCAATCAAGTGGTGAATATGGAGGCGGTCTTCAAGCATCTCTCCACATCGCTGCACCGTGAGCTCGACTTCCATCAAGAAATCGAGAACATCGACCGCATGCAGACGGTACTCGTGGACTATGATCATCTCGCAGTCCCCTCCGTGCATCACAAACTATCGACATCCCGACTGCTGGTGATGGAGGAGATTCAAGGTGTTCCGGTCACGCAGGCACCGGAAGGTCCGGAGCGTATCGAAGCAGCCCGTCAGCTCATGGAAAGTTACTACAAGCAAATCATTGCCGAGGGTTTTTTCCACGCGGATCCGCACCCAGGCAATCTGATGTGGTGGAAGAACCGTATTTACATTCTCGATTTCGGGATGGTCGGCTCCGTCGATGCCAACGTGCGCGAGCATCTCCTGTTATTACTGATGGCGCTCTGGAAGGAGGATGTCGGTTTTCTCAGCGACGTCACGCTGATGATGACCGGCTCTCTCGACCGCAGCGATCTGGATCTGCCCCGGTTTCAAAGTGAGATCGGGGAAGTCATGACGAAATACCGCAAAGCGGCTCTGGCCGAGATGCAGATCGGGCCGCTTCTCCAGGAAATGAGCGCGATCGGGTTCCGCCACGGCGTTCCGCTACCGGCTTCGCTCACCCTCGCGGCCAAAGCGCTCGCGCAAGTGCAACTGGCGACTGCGAATCTCGACCCAAAACTCGATCCGTATGACGTCGCAGGCAAGTTCCTCATGCGACTTATGATCAAACGCATGGGAGCCACGCTCGATCCAAAGACACTTTTGTATCAGTCACAGAAGCTGAAGGTACGGGCCGAACGAGTGTTCGAGGCGATCGAACATTTGATCGGCGCGCGCCCGGGCCAGAAGCTTGTCGTCAATTTCCGGGCCAATTCGCTCGAGGAAATGGTCCGGCACACAGGGCGGCGTCTGACATTGGGGCTGACCGCGGCGGCCAGCATTCTTGCCAGTGGGCTCACAGCCACGTCAGGAACAGTCGCCGGCTGGATACCGATTACGTTCGGCATCGCGGCCGGCCTGCTGACGGTCGGACTGATCCTTGATCTGATACGCGGTCGTTAGGGTTTCGCTTCGCCGTTCTTGATCGAACGTAGAATCACTCTCTCGAGCAGATATGCGATCACCGACATCCCAAGAGAGATGATCCAATATTCTGCTTGCCGAACCAAAGGCTGGTGAAGAGGCTTCGTGGTATCGCCGGACATACAATCATTATCGACGACGGCCTTATCGTCTGCAAGAGGGAATCCGTCTCTCTCGTGCGCTCCATCGGTCCGCGCACGTTCATTCATCATAGAGCTTGTTGATCATGGATGATCCCGTATCAGCGTGGCTGGAAGGCCTTGGTCTCGGCGTCTATCGAGAATCATTTCAGCAAAACGCCATTACCTGGGATGTTCTGTCCGAATTGAACGATGTCGACTTGGCGTCGCTTGGTGTGTTGCTGGGCCATCGGAAGAAGCTATTGCGTGCCATTGCGCAATTGCCACAAACCGGTGAGGGTGGCGGCACGAAGCCTCAACCGGCTGAAACCGGCCGGGGAATAACACCGTTCCCTTCCGATGGAGAGCGAGCAGAGCGTCGCCAATTGACGATCATGTTTTGTGATCTCGTGGGTTCGACAGCACTTGCGAGTCAGTTGGATCCTGAAGACCTCCAAACGGCCATCCGACGTTTTCTCGATACCTGTAGCCAAGCGATCAGCCGATTCAACGGCTATATCGCAAAATACATGGGTGACGGGGTGCTGGTGTATTTCGGATACCCTCAGGCCTACGAGCATGACGCGGAACGAGCGGTACATGCCGGGCTGGCCGTGCTGGATCTGGTCAAGGCTCTTCCTCGCGAAAATACTGTCCAAAAGGGCTTTGAAATTGCCGCACGAATTGGAATCGCGACAGGCCATGTCATAGTCGGCGAAGTCATCGGACAGGAAGCGGCGAAGGAGCGGTCAGTATTCGGCGAAACTCCGAATCTGGCCGCGCGCCTGCAGGCGTTGGCCGAACCCAATCAATTGATTGTTGACTCGACGACGAAGCGCCTGGTCGGAGATGAGTTCGAGTTTGCGGACCGAGGCGCCTTTTCTCTCAAGGGATTCGAAACGCCGGTGCATATCTGGCAGGTTGTCAGCAGCAAACCGTCGGCCAGCCGGTTCGAGTCTTATCGTTCCGGCCGATTGGGCCATTTCATAGGCAGGGAGCACGAAACGGCACTTCTCTTGGGGCGATGGCACGAAGCTGTTTGTGGCGAAGGGCAGGTGGTCATCCTTTGCGGTGAGGCCGGGATCGGCAAGTCTCGCATGGTCCGCAGTCTGTGTGACCGACTTGCCGAGGAAGGGTACCAGACGATTCAATTTCAATGTTCGCCTTATCACACAAATACGGCACTGTATCCGGCCATCACGTATCTACGACAGGCGGCTGGACTGTGCGGTGAAGACACCCCCTCGGTGCAACTACGGAAACTCGAGGCACTGGCCGTCGATAGCGGCATCAATGACCGGACCACGGTGTCATTGCTGGCGGACCTGCTCTCGATCTGCGCAGATGGCCTGTCTCCACTACCGCACGTGTCACCCGAAAAGCGGAAGGAAATGACCCTTGAAGCACTTGTACAGCAACTCCAAAGACTGGCCGCTCGTCGCCCGACACTCTTTATCGTGGAAGACGCCCATTGGGTCGATCCGACAACGATGGACCTGCTGACAAGGATTATCGACCGCATCCAGCCGATGCGCGCGTTATTGATCATCACCTTTCGGCCTGATTTTAAACCGGTCTGGGCGGAGTACAGTCACGTGACGTTTCTGACGTTGAGCCGGCTTCCCCGGCGGCATAGCGCAGAGCTTCTTGGATCGATGACCGGAGGAAAGACACTTCCGCTTGAAGTGGAACAAGCGATTCTGGCCAAGACCGATGGGGTCCCTCTTTACATCGAAGAGTTGACGAAAAACCTACTCGAGTCAGGATTGCTGACCGAAGAGAAAGACTCGTTCACCCTGACGGCGCCATTACGAGACCTATCCATCCCTGACTCTTTGCAAGCCTTGCTCATGGAACGAATAGACCGATTGGGTCCCGCCAAGGAGATTGTCCAAATGGGGGCCTCGATCGGGCGGGAGTTCAGCTACGAGCTGTTGCGGGAAACCGTTGATGTCGCCGAGGGGGAGTTGAAAACGGCGCTCCACTTGCTGACAGCATCGGGGCTCATTTTTCAAGAAGGGGATATCCCTGCTGCGAAATACCTCTTTAAACACGCGCTCATCCAAGACGCTGCCTATAGCACGCTGCCAAAAAAATCACGCCGTGCCCTCCATGCCCGTATCGCTCACGCGTTGGAGAACAGATTCGCAGAGCGTGTCAAAGCGGAACCGGAGTTGCTTGCCTATCACTATGAGCAGGCAGGCGTCATCAGCTCGGCTGTTCATTATTGGCATCTTGCGGCGCGCAGAGATGCGGCGCGATCCGCGGATGCGGAAGCGCTCAGCCATTTTGATCGAACCTTACATCTGCTTGAGACGCTGCCGCAAAGCCCGGAGCGTCATGCGCTGGAGTTGGAACTGCTCATCGCGCGCGGTGCTCCTTTGCTGACATTGCGAGGGTATGCGTCCGATGAAATAGAGAACAACTATCTCAGAGCAAGAAGTCTCTCACAGGAGAATCCCGGTTCTGAGCAATATTTTCTCTCTATCTGGGGACTATGGGTCTTTCATCTCGTCAGAGGACCCCTCGCCAAGGCGTGCACGCTGGCGGAAAGTCTCCTCTCGTGGGCAAGCCAGCAGCAGAATCCCGATTTGCTGATTCGAGCGCACGAGAGTGTGGGCTCGACGTACTCCTTCCTTGGCCGGTTTGGCGAAGCCAAGGCACATTTACGTCAAGCAAGATCGCTCTATGATCCAGATCGACACCGTTCGCAAGTCTTACCCTATACCCAAGATCCCGGCATCACGGCGAGAATCATGCTGGCGAGAACGTTATGGATATTGGGAGAGGTAGACGAAGTCGAAGCGCTGGTGACGGAGGCCATCGCCATGGCAAGAGAGCTGGAACATCCATACACGTTGGCATTTACGTTGGCGACCGCTTCATGGGTCGGTTCGATTCTTCGTGACACGAATAGGACCCTGAGCCTGACCGAAGAAGCCATCATGCTGTCCACCAAGCACTCGTTTGAAGTCCCGTTGGCATGGGCGATGTCCTTTCAAGGCTGGGCGTTGGCCGAGCAAGGAAAGGAGAACGGCCTTGAAAGGTTGGTAGAAGGACTCTCGGCGGCACAGAGAGCCAAAGCGAGTCTCAACAACACCTATACGTTGGCGTTACTCGCCGAGAATCATTTACGGAATCAACATACGGCGGAAGGCTTGGTCGCCGTTCAGCAAGCACAGGAGCTCGCTGTAACCCAGGGAGAGCTGTGCTGGCAAGCGGAGCTGCTTCGACTGAAAGGCGAGCTCCTCCTTGCGCAACCTGACCCATCGACCTTCGCAGCAGAGCAGTGTTTTTCTGAAGCCGTGCAGATTGCCCACGATCAACAGGCACGAATGCTCGAACTCAGAGCCGCGACGAGTCTCGCGAGGCTCTTGCGCAACCTGAACAAACCAGATATGGCTAGACGCACCTTGGATTCGGTTCGCGCAAGATTGAACGAACAAGGCGCCAATCCCGACTTGATTGAAGCTCAAAAACTCCTTGCTCAACTGAGCGTTGCGACTTAACCCATGGCTGACATTTCCAGCTCATGCGCTTGACGATTCTTGGTTCCGGGACGAACATGCACCCCACGCGTGCTGCGGCGGGGTATCTTGTGCGCACCGATCAATATATTCTCCTTGATTTCGGCCCGCGCACCTTGACGAACATGATCAAAGCTGGTGTCGACCGACACCGGATCACGCACATCTTGTTCTCCCATTTTCATGCCGACCATTTTTCCGACTTCATCACATTCTTCTTCGACGCGGTGATCTACACCAAATACGGAGGAGGCCATCGCCCAGGGCTGACCCTGATCGGGCCGAAAGGCACGATCCGTCTCTTACGATCGATCATGCATAGCTTCCCCAGCTTTTCCTCGGCCCCGTTCGGCGTGGTCATGAAGGAAGTCGCCGGCAAACCCTTCTCGATCGGGGATACACGTATCATCCCCAAGCCCGTGGTCCATGTTCCGGACCTTTCAAGCGTCGGCTATCGGATCGAGTACCAAGGTAAGGCGGTCGTGTATTCAGGAGACACTCAATATTGCGACGCACTCGTCTCGCTCTGTGTGGAGGCCGACCTGGCTGTGCTCGATTGCTCGTTCCCGGCTAATCGTCCCGGCCCCACCCATCTGCATGCCGGGCAGTGCGGCCAGGTGGCGAAGGAGGCCGGTGTGGGGCAGCTCGTTCTTTCGCACTTCTATCCGATCGCGGATCGATACGACGTCAAAGCACAGGCGGCGGAGCAGTATCGGGGCAAGATTTGGAAGGGCAAGGACGGAATGACGATACGGCTGTAATGCTTACAGCCCCTCTTCGCGAGGAGCGCCGCCAAGGATCTCGATGAATTTGGTCAGGCGGGCGGTCTTGACGGAATCTCCGGCCTTAGAATAGATCGCCAAGAGGTTTTTGACCATGCGGGACAATATCGCCCGAACCGGACTTTTTTGCAGGTACTTGTCGTCGAACCCGTAACCGGCCTCGGTTAAAAACCGGGCACAGTTTTTTTCCGTCAACAAGGCGCCGTGGTTGAAACAGTCGATGAAGATCTTGTACCGATCGGACTCGTACTTCACCAAAAAGTGTCCGGGCATGCCGATGCCGAACAGCGGCAGCGCCAAGCGCTGTCCAATAAAGAGATACACCGCCGACAGGCTGATCGGGATGCCGACTCGCCGATCCATGACACAGTTGAGGTAGCTGTTCTCGATTTCATAATAGTTCTTGGTGTTACCTTTGAACCCTTGCTCGGCAAACAAATAACGGTTGAGCGCATTGACGGCTTCCTCCCCGGAAGCTCGATAGCCGATCCGCGCTCGAACTTCGTCCGCCATCGTATCCAACTGTTCACGATAGCGAGCGACATCCAGCGCCGGATAGGCGTAGCGGGCGATGAGGAAGGCGCCGGTTTCCAGACTCATGCCTTCGTTCGGCAGGGCAACCAAGTGCGCGAGCTCGTCCTCCAGTTTTCCTCCTCGGATTTCTTCCAGGACAGAGGCGATTCGATCGGCCATTTCGGGCTGCTCGATTTCCGCCTCCTGGAGAAGCGGGACGGCCGATGGACCGATATCGATGAGTCTTCCGCTGATGGTACGGACAATCTTGTCGTCCTCATCAGACAGAAGACGAATGAGCGCGCGAATTTGACTCTCCGGAATCAGCATGCTTAAAAATTCTGAGTTGTCCGCCACAGTGTCGAGCCCGAACGATCCGGCAATGACTCAATGATCCGACGGATTCAGGCATCAGTCAAGCGATCGACGCTTCACGGTGCCATCACCCCATCGCCCGGCGGAATGCCTTGGCGCCACCGTACAAACACAGGGCATCAAATACGAGCATGACCACCACCACCATCCCCACATGCGGCAAGGCTTCACCCCAGCCGGAGAGGATTAAGGGCCGTACCGCGTCGATTGCCCAGGTCATCGGATTGAACTGGGCGAGGAAACTCATCCAGCCGGGCATGGCGGCTAAGGGAACCAATGCAGAGCTGAGGAAAATCATCGGCAACGAAAGAAATCCCAGCACGGAAAAGAAATCACCGTGGCTTTTCACGGAAAAGGCCATCGCCATGGAAATTGCGGTTAAGCCGATGCCGAACATCATCCCGATCAATAGAATCGTTGCCACACCGAGGATGCCTGTCGCGGGATGAACGCCGAAGAGGTAGGAGACGCCAAGAATCACGAGGACCTGCATCGACGTGATCCCCATGACGAAAATGAAGCGGCTCAGAATGACGGAGCTTCGGTGAATGGGCGTGGACATCAGACGTTCGAGAAACCCGTTTTCCTTATCGAATAACAGATCGACCCCGCCGGCCAGACCGTTGTTCAGGACGGTCATCACGACCACACCGGCCGCGAGGAAGCTGATGTAGTTCGGGGCCTGCATGACCTGGGTGTCGGCGGCCCGTTGGAAGAGGTTCCCAAAGAAGATGAGCCAGAAGAGCATGGGCTGCACCAGCGTGAAGAGCATGCTGAATTTTTCCCGGCTCAATCGTCGGACCCATCGCATCGTCAACGCGCTGATTTCTTGCCAATAATGCGCCACGTGTCTCCTTTAGGCCGACTCGGCTTCCGGAATCGATTCGGTGATCGCTCGCCCCGTATGCGCGATGAACACATCGTCTAAGCGTGGACGGTTGTACTGAATAAACTCGATACCGCAACCCAATCGATTGGCCGACTCAAGAATGGCCGGTAAGGCCTTCTCCGGTGATTCCACCCTGATGTCCAAGCCCTTTGCTGTTGCCCGGACGGCTTTGACTGCCGGACGGGTTTTCAAGTCCGCCTCGAGTGATGAGATCAGATTGGTTTCTTTCAAGGTCAGGGACACAATGTCTCCGCCAAGAGCGATCTTAAGCTCAGCCGGTGAGCCCAGGGTCTTGATCTTGCCGCCGTCGATAATGGCCAGTCGATCGCAGAGTCGATCGGCTTCATCCAGATAGTTGGTAGTCATGACCACCGTCATCCCGCGAGCTTTGAGCATTCGGACGTAGTCCCAAATACGGAGACGACTCTGCACATCGAGGCCGAGTGTGGGCTCGTCGAGAAACAAGATCTTGGGGTCTGGCAGCAGCCCGCACGCGATATCCAGCTTCCGTTTCATACCACCGGAGTAGGTCTTGGCCGGTCGGTCCGCATGGGCTTCCAGCTCAACTAATTTGAGCAGCTCGGCGATACGCTTGGCCGCCTCATCCTTCGTCAAGTGATAGAGAGCTCCCAATAATTGAAGGTGTTCACGCCCGGTGAGGAACCGGTCGATCGCTCGTTCTTGAGGCACATACCCGATCAGCGTTCGTACCTTATCCGCCTCGCGCACCGTGTCGTAGCCCATGATGGTCGCGGTGCCCGATGTCGGATGCAACAGGGTGATGAGGGTGCGAAGCGTCGTGCTTTTGCCTGCGCCGTTCGGCCCGAGGAGACCGAAAATTTCTCCTGCGTAGACCTGAAACGACAAGTCATCAACAGCCTTGTGACTATCATACGTTTTACACAGACGGCTGACGCTGATAGCGACGGTGCGATCCATTATTCCCAGCCCTTCGCCCCGCGACGCTCGTGCAACATGAATTGAACCAAATCGTTCAATCGACGCGCCCGCTGGTGGAGTCCGTCCGCTTCCAGTAAAAATTGTTTTTCCAGAGGTGTACAGTCGAGGTAGGTCGAGAGGGTGTTGACCAAGACTTCGTCGCTGACTTCCTCGCGAAAAAACCCTTGCCATGCCGTGCTGTCTTCTCTCGCTTGGAGGTAGCGCCCGAGTACATCGATCAGTCCGCTCCGAACGTCTTTCGTCAGCCCCTCGTCCGAACGTAGAGGGGTCACATGAATCGTCGCTTCACGGTACGGCTTTTCGAAGTGCTCTTCGGCGATCTCGCAACGTTCGAGGCCCTGCAGCAAGATGTTGGAACGGCCGTCCGGCAAGGGCTGCACACTCACGATCCGTCCGATACAGAGCGCGGGATAGATCGCTGGATTCCCATAGTAGTCCGATTCCCATCCCTCCTTCAGCAGTGCCATGGCAATACATTGACCGCCCATCGTTGCGTCGCCGACCATCCGGCGGTAACGCGGCTCAAAAATGTGGAGCGGCAGGTATGTCTTCGGAAAAAAAACGACATTGGGCAATGGAAACACTGGAAGGCGGTCGGGAATTGGAAATGGTTCTGCATGCTTGGACGGGCCTGTCGTCGACGTCCCACGTTCGCGATCGATTTGCATGACTCACGATAGCTGAGACGTGTGAAAATTGTCAACGCTGCAAGTCGACCGGCAAGTTGCTGTGAAATGTGAAACACCGCTCACAGACGGGCGATTTGTTCGTAGAGAAAGCGCGTGTTATAACCGAGCCAATTGAGCAACACAGTATTGGTGTTCCTCTCCAAGTTTGTTGCTGAAACGAGGCTGAGCATGAAAGCCGGGATGCGAATCGGGATTGTTCTTGCTGCCGTGCTGAGCGTCAATCTCTCGATGACGTTCGGCGCGAGCCCATCCCCGACACCGTTTCAATATGCGACCGCCGGGTATCGGTACGACTTTCCTAAGGACCACGGGTCGCACCCGCGCTATCGCACCGAGTGGTGGTATTACACGGGACATCTCCAGTCGAAGAACAGCCGGTCCTTTGGCTTTGAATTGACCTTTTTCCGCCGAGCCGTCCCGCCGGAGGACATCAAAACTCTGCCGTCGAAATGGTCGGTGAGCCAGTTGTACTTTGCGCATTTTGCCGTGACTGATATCACCGGACGGCGATTTCACTTCTCCGAAAAACTCAGCCGTGAAGGGTTGGGTAAGGCAGGGGCCGATGAATCGCGACTCCGAGTCTGGATCGACGATTGGCGCGCGGAGGCTTCGACCGACTCGACCGGCTTCCATACCGTGACGGCTCGCGACGATACCCACACCCTGACCCTCACGATGCAACCGGCCAAGTCGCTCGTCACCCATGGTTCGGACGGCATCAGTCGAAAAGGGGATGCCATCGGACAAGCTTCACATTACTATTCATTCACCAGACTCGCGACAACCGGGCAGTTGACGATCGACAACGAAACATTCGATGTGACCGGCACGAGTTGGATGGATCATGAATTCGGATCGGCCGATCTTGGGAACGATCTGGTCGGGTGGGATTGGTTCAGCCTTCAGTTGGACGACAACAGCGAGCTCATGTTGTATCGCATGCGTCGGAAAGATGGCATGTCCGACCCGGCCTCCAGCGGTACGGCAGTCTCACCGGATGGTCAGACACGACACCTCCCGGTGACCGGCTTTCAGATCGAGTCGACTGCCACATGGACCAGCTCTGCAAGCAAGGCTACGTATCCCGCGAAATGGCGGCTGACCGTACCATCCCTCGACCTTACCCTGGAGCTCGCTCCTTTGCTGGCCGATCAGGAACTGCGGACTTCGCGGACCGCGCAAGTCACGTATTGGGAAGGTGCGGTATCAGTCACGGGCACCAAGCAAGGCCGGCCGCTCAAGGGCCAAGGTTATGTTGAGATGACGGGCTACGCGGAACGGATCAACCAGAAACTGTAGGGGAAAGTCGGATTAGTCCTCAGTCGTTCGAGCTATGCATAGAAGGAGGTTCCATTCTCTTTGCGATCCCGAAGCCCTGCCAACATTTCCGATTCCGTGATATCCACAGCCCACCCAGGACGGAGTTGGAAGTGGGGTTCATCAACCAGCGTTTTCCAGTTGCCGCCCCATTCGAGACCCAAGTCCATTCCGAGGACGCCGACCGCCTTATATTTGACGGACTCGCTGAGGTACTTCGCGCCTTCGAAGACTCCAACATCAAAGGCGATGCCGAAGTTATGATTCGAGTACCCGCCCCGCGCATTTGTGACTTTATCACCAGGCGTTGTACGACCCTTCGCGTACAAATCGTCCTGTTCGGCATAGCTTCTTAAGCCACTAATGATCCTTATTTGAATCCCATTTTGAGCGGCCTTTTGCACCAATGCACGGGCGATGGGCCGTACTTCTGGAAGCAGTGTCGCGATATTCTTTTCGCTGCGTGCGTCGACTTCTTCGATCGCCTCGGCGGGAGTTTCTCCTCGCACCGTCGGTTTGACGATGTGGGCATAAATCGCACCCCAGGTCTCGGTCCCACCTCGACCATCTACCTGAACGCCCAGCTTCTTCTGCACCGCAGAAATCATGTCTTCCATATCCATCGTGAATCCCCTTTCTTATCTTGTAGGCTTCGATAGGGAGCTAGATACTGGAAGCCCTATGTCCTGATTCCTGTCGAGCGAAACTCGTGCGGATTGTTATCCTTTGTGGGAGATGTGTCAAACATCATTAGTAGGAAAACCGTCCCTCGCAGTGTGAGAGGTCTTCATCCTTGACTCCTCGCTGAATCCTGTGTTTAGGTCTGCCGCCACGATTGCCATGCTGCGTCTGTCCACGATCAAACTCCTGCTGGTGGCATCGCTTCTTGTCTCTCTCGGTTGTCAAAAGGAGAGTGAGGCGATCGTTTCGATCGCGCTCCATCCGACCAACGTCAACATCCTCTACGTGGCCACGAACGACGCCGTCTACAAGTCACGAGACGGCGGTGGGACTTGGGAGCGATTCCCGAGCTTCAGCGCGCGCCGGGTGACGACGCTTGCGATCGATCCGCAGCTGCCAGCCACGATCTATGCCGGCACGATGGGAGATGCCGTCTACAAGAGTCCGGACGGCGGACAACATTGGTTGCCCCATAACGTCGGATTGAAAGAACATGTCTCGTTCGTGAATCAGTTCGTATTTCATCCCGCGTTGAGCGAAAAGATTTATATCGCAACGACCGTGGGCGCGTTCTCTACGAAGGACGCGGGGCGTGAATGGGAAGAACGGATGAACGGAATGAAGGAAGTCCATATTGTGACGTCCATTGCCATCAATCCTAAGGATCCCACCATCCTGTTTGGTGGAACGACTGGCGGGATCTATCGTTCGGACGATGCGGCGATGTTGTGGAAGAAGATCAACAACGGACTGATTCCTGAAAGCGAACTGATGGCGTCCATGGCACTGGGCGTCAATGCCATTGAAATCGATCGGACGAATCCCAACGTCGTTTATGCAGGGACGACGAAAGGTCTCTTTCGCACGGCCAACAAAGGCGAGCAGTGGGAGCGGATCGGACAATCGCTGCCTGATCCGTTTGTGAGCAGCATTGTGATCCACCCGACGGAGCCGTCGAACCTATATGTCGGCGGCCCTGCCGGGGTGTGGAAAAGTCCTGACGGCGGGAAGACGTGGCGGGAAATGAATCAAGGCTTTGCGACCCGGAATATTCGAGCCCTGGTCATGGGCCCGAAAAACTCGCAAGTGCTCTATGCCGGGACAAACGGCAGCGGTCTCTATCGTTCCACCGACGCCGGCGCGACATGGGCCGCTGTGCCACTCAAAGCCGCGCCGGCTGCAGATCAATAGCCGGTCTTTGCCCCTGCATCTCCGTGCTGGTATCGACTGCTATACGACAGCATTTTATCGGTCAGGGCCTTCCATTCATCGGCGGTCATCAACTCTTTCATCTTGAATCGCAGGGCCAGAACCTTCGCTGACGTTTTCGTTCGTTGAGTGCTTGCCTCGTCGAGGACCTTGGAAAACTCTTCGGGCGGCGCCGTATAGCTGGCGTTCAATGTATAAAGTTGCCGGTGATAGGCACGTTCCTGCTCTCGGCCTGTCTTCAGTTCGTTGACGATTTCGCCGGAAATGCTCTTGACCTGCTGTGCTTTATCAGGGTCTTTCACAGTTTTGTCGATCAAGGAGGCCATATCTTGCTGGCCCTTCTGCCAATAGGCCTCGCTTTTGCCGCCTCCCATCATGCCATGGTGATGGTGGGGCGAGGAGCAGCCGACCATCACGATTGCGGTGAACAGACCAAGTAACCCGACAAACATCCGCTTCATACGTCCTCCATTGAAGAGTTGTTCCGTTCCGTCTTCATACCGTATCATCCACCTGATTGACCAGGGAAGGTGCTGAACTGAACTCCAGCGACCCGCTTCTGTTCCTTAAAGATGAATTCCGCCGCCACCTGGAGTGTTTCTATACCCAGCTCAAATTGGCTCCGCCCTATGAGAGCGTGGAAAAAGCCATTCGAACCTTGACGACCGCCGTCCACGCGTTGCCCAAGGACGAACAGTTTCGGATTGTAGCCGATCCCGCTCTGCAATGGCAGCAGTTCCGGCATGCCTTCGAGACCTCCGGTCTCGTCAAAAAACATCGAGGTATCATCGCCGGCCTTGCCCGCAACCGATCTATCTTGGACTTGCCGGCCGAATACGATCATTTTCTAGATTTGTTTCTCAGCTAGATGAGTGTTCAAGACCTGCAATCGCGTCGCGCAACTCGTCGTGGACTTTCATGAGACGGCTGTCTTCCAGGCGAAAAGAAAACGTGACCGTGATGAATCCGAAGAGCACGACCATGCCTGCAAGACCGACGATGCCGATCCCCAGAAACGTCCCACCCAACGACGTAAATCCATCCTCCATGGTGTACTGAATCACGAAGGTGAGAGATCCCAGTAAGACGACCGCAAACCATAAAAGTGTGATGAGCGCCGATGACCATGGAATGCGCTTTACGCAGAACGTTCCCAGAGCTTGATCTTGGGGAGAAAGATGGATCAGTCCCTTCACCGGCCAGGCGGTACGGAAATTCTTCGAGAAGAATCGGTACTGAGGGCGGATCGCAATCTGGGATAATTCCGGGTAAAACCGGGCGACTCCGTGCGGAAGCATCAACAGGCCGTCAGGCGTGAAGCGATCGTGCACGGTCGCGAGCACCATTCCGGGCCATTGATCTTGATGCTTCGCGACACGGCAGCCATACCGGATGGCGTCAGGGGTCAGCCGAATAAAATACAACCAATCGCCGACGATCAACCCGATACACAAGGCGCTTGCAAAGAGGCCGGCCAGGATCATGGCTGTAGCTATCACATAGGAACGACGCACGAATCAAGGCAGCAGAGGCCATGAATCACTCATTTTTTCCAAGTAGGTCCTAGGATTATACCTACTTCACAGTTCCTCCAAGAATCTGTTGACTCATGAAGATGAGTTGGCTACAGTACGGCGGGCTGCGTTCCGGCGGGCCTTGCATCATGGGTTTCCCGCCATAATTTTAAATTTCATCCCGCGTCGGCATAGCTGTCTGCCACTCTGCAGCTGGGGTACGCAGAGAGTGGGTCGTTTGAGGTTTGGAGGAGGGTATGGATCTCCATAAAATTGAACGTGTTTATACTTCCTACGCGGGGTTTTACGATCAAGTTTTCGGCAAAGTCTTCCAGGAAGGGCGAGAATCAGCCATTCGCAACCTCGATGTGCAACCGAATGAGCAGATCCTCGAAGTGGGCGTGGGAACCGGTCTGGCTCTTCCGATGTATCCTCGACATTGCCGCATTGTGGGAATCGATCTCTCAGAGGGCATGCTCGCAAAAGCGAAGGAAAAGGCAGAAGCCCACCGCCTTGATCACATCCAGCTTCATCGGATGGATGCAGGAGCGATGGAGTTCGCCGATGACAGCTTCGATACCGTTGTCGCGGCCTATGTCGTGACGGCGGTTCCCGACTATCGCAAGGTGGTCAATGAGATGATTCGGGTCTGCCGACCAGGGGGCCGCATCATCATGTTGAACCACTTCAGCAACGGTAACAAGGTGATCGCAGCCGTAGAAAAGGTGCTCTCTCCTTTGACCAAGCATCTAGGCTGGCGGACGGATTTGTCGCTCAATACCGTGTTAGAGGGGACATCGTTGCATATTGCTCGGAAGCAGAGTGTGAACCCGCTGCGGCTGTGGGCTTTGGTCGAATGTGTCAATGGAAAGGGTAAACAGACGAACGGAAACGGCACGTCTCACAATGTTTCAGGCTATGTGAACGGCAGCGGCACAAACGGCTTTTCCAATGGGAACGGTAACGGGCGTTATTCCCCGGAACACGCGCACTGAACCACCCTTCAGCTTCCATCTTCTCACCCATTACGTCGTGAATAGTGTTCTCGAATCAGCCAGGTTTCCCATTCGCGGCCCGGTATGATCGTCGTACCGACGAGACAATCGCCCGGAAAATGTTGAGTGATGTGATCGGCAAGGACTTCAAGAATACGGCTCATCTGTCGGTCCTGCATACCAAATACTCGTAGCATCAGACCGAAACCTTGCCCTTCCAGAGGACCATAGGCCATGACATGAACCATGTTGTCCCCATTGACCGCAGAATCGCCTGCCGGAATCAGATCACCCTCCCACTGCACCGCCGGATGGACGGCACCTGTCCGCTTCGTTTCGCGCCACACGCAAGGCAAATCGGCCTGATCCAGCTCGTGTAACAGCCACTGGACCGTCGGACCTTCGGCAGTCCGGCCTTGGAAGGTCCATCGAGCAAGTTCTGCAGCCTGCTGGGCCGTCACGAAAGGCGTAGCGACTTCCTCCAGATGCGCCTCATCGCACACGACATACAGTTCCCCCTGCGGATCAAACCAGAAACGCAGCTTCCCGGCGCTGAGTTCCGTCTGGATAATGCTGAGCGATGAGCAGTCGGCCCCATCCTGCTCGAAGACCGAAAAATCCGTCACGCCGGTCATGGTGAGCTTGGCCACTCGAATCAACCCGCGCACCTCGTACCGGATGGTGACCGAGATGGTGGTACCGGCCGGCACCTCACGTCCGGATCCTTCGTCGAAGAGGCGGCGCTTGGATATCTGTATATCGGTCACATAGCCGGAGCGGAAACCGCCCGTATGGCCGATCAGCCAGCGTAGATCCTCAGCGTCCTTGATGGAGTGTTTCACGATACGCCGATTGTAGCGCAGGCCTGGACGCACTGCCAGCGGTGCGAGAGTATTCGACTCGGAGGATTGGTTGAAGCGTCTGAGGTAGAAGGGGAGAAAGGAGCATTGGCGAAGTCGCTCGTCACATTCCGGCGAGGTACTTGTTGTACACCGCCAAATCCCGGGGAGAGAAGCAACAGAACATCACTTCTCGGACGTTGGGAAATTCGAGCAGAATGGTACGAACCGACTCAATCGCCACCTGGGCGGCAAGGTCGATCGGATAGCCGTAGATGCCTGTGCTGATACTTGGAAAGGCTATGGTCTCAAGGCCATGTGCGGCCGCGATCTCGAGAGAGCGGCGATAGCAGGAGGCGAGCAGTGTCGGCTCGCCCTTGTTCCCGCCGTGCCAGACCGGTCCGACCGTATGAATGACATAGCGGGCAGGCAGACCATAGCCCTTGGTCAGTTTCGCGTCACCGGCTTGGCACTCGCCGAGCAGTCGGCATTCCTGCGCCAATTCCGGTCCCGCTGCGCGATGGATAGCCCCGCACACCCCACCGCCGGGAAGCAGAGACTCGTTCGCCGCATTGACGATCGCATCAACGCGAAGTGTCGTGATGTCGTTGCAGATGGCAAGAAGGCCAGTGGGCACAATAGTTCTCACCTGAGGTCATACTGATGCGCGAGGGATCACGGGTTTCCCTCCAAGGCCACAGCGCTTACGAATGATTGACCGCGACGATCACGCCGGAAGGAGCCATATTACGAATCTCAACGAAGGCCGTGCCGTCGGTACGTCGCTTGATTGGAAGCTGTGATCCAACCGGATGAGCTATTCCCACGGACGTTCCACTTCCCGCTTCCATGCTGTTCGCAACAACAGTGAGAGCCGAACCGTCCGGGTTGAGATCCGCATCTACCACCACATCGCCGCCTCGAACTTGCGTCCCATGGGCATTCATCACGCACAGGGCTTCTTCATCACTGAGAATTCTCGACCATGCGACGAGTTCACCCGGCCCTCGAAAGAGAAATGGTCCATTGAATAGCGAGATCGGCCGCGAATACTGCCGACCCACCCGTAAAACCGGAAATTGCGTTCGAACTGCCGTGAGCGCTGCAATCCGGCGATAGGTGTGAAAATGAGAGTCGAAGCAGTGTGCGCCTGCCGTTCCAAATGGACCGAAGCCCGGAAGGCTCTGGTCGAGACCATTGGTCGCTGACAAGCCTGCACGTCCAGGGGCTCGAGGATGCTCGGGGCCGAACATGGTCTCGCGCAGATATCGGTCGGCATAATCGCCGCCCTTCCAACCGGGAAGAAATCGGCGTTCCGACTCTTCCGGTCCGGCAAAGGATTGTTCTGTTCCATAGTACACGCATGGAATACCCAGCGTGAACAACTGCAGTGCCACACCGGCGACCACTTGCTCTTCCGACGCCGCTTCGCTGGAGAAGCGGATCTTTTGACCAAAGACATGGTCGTGGTCATCCAAGATCGAGACATGCCGTTGGCCGATATTCCGATGTGACCCCATCTCTGCGTTGCCGGCGTCGAAGCCGTCGAAGTATGCTTGAGGAGAGGCCAGCCCTTTGGCGACATCGTGAAGCGTCATCCGCATCTCGCCGATATCCAACGCGGCATCAAGATTTCGTCCGAGTACATCCAGGTAACGATCCTGCGCAAAGTCGCCTCCGGCCACTTCACCGACCAGCAGGAAATTGGCCTTTCCAAGATTGGCGGCAAACTCCTTGATCGCGCCACAGAAATTCCGTCCTTCTTCGAACGACACATGCTTCAAGGTATCGATTCGAAAACCATCGCAGTCGGTGAGGGCGATCCAGTAGCGATAACACGCAGCCAGGTGATCGAGAACCCCGCGTGCGCTGAGCCCGAAGTCGCGCAAGGTAAAAAAATCTGTTCGCTTATGTTCCGCGTTGGGGTCATCCAGACTGCCGGCCCCAAGATTTCCCATGCCCGCTCTGGTGTAGCAATCGATGGCCTGTAATTCGGTCGGCCAAACACCGGTTTCAAGGTCTGTGATGGTGCCGCCGATCTCCTCACCCGTTCGTCCCAACCATGAACCAAAGGCGTAGCGATCCGGAAACGGTTTGTATGGAGGCTCTTGAACTCCTCCCGGATAGACCCAATTGAACCCGGAATGGTTGAAAATAATGTCCAGGATGATGCGGATGCCGCGCGAGTGAGCGGCTTCGACCAGCGCGACCAGATCGTTCCTGGTTCCGAATCGAGGATCTACATCTAAGAAATGCTGAATCCCATAGCCATGAAACGTGTCGAGGTGTCCACGCTGTTTAAACACGGGACTCAACCATAGCGTGGTAACACCCAAGTCATGCAGATAGCCGAGCTTGGATACTACACCGCTGAGCGTTCCTCCCTGCCATCGATGCGCGCCTGATTCGGCCCAACGATCCCACCGCCAAGATTGCCCATCATGCCTCTGAGGCCGAAACGACGAACGCCGGCTCCGATCGAGCAGCGGTCTGGATGCCTCACGCCCATCGCTGAATCGATCGACGAGGAGAAAATAGAGGATCTCGTCGCGCCAATCGCCCGGTGATGCATGAAAGTGCTGGCGCCGAGGAAACATGACATCACTGAGGTTTTGAGGTATTGGCCGGCTGAGGATTGTTTGAGCCCCGGGGGGTGGCATACGTTCCTGATCCGTTCTGCCGGGAGATTCTTCCCTTGCCGCTTTCGTAGGGACAGTGTATGTATCCATCGAGGGAAAGTCCAGGTCGTACCTCTCGTTCGTTTCTGCCAAGTCGGACGAAGATGCCGAAAGCTGTCTGCCTCCAACATGTTCCCTTCGAAGGGCCGGGAGCGTTCGCGAAGGCCCTAGCCAAGCGCGGTGTGAGCCTTGAATATTCTCTTGTCCCGAAGGATGGCGTCCCCAAAGATGCGGGGGACTTGCTCATCGTCATGGGCGGTCCGATGTCGGTGAATGATCCGGATATGTGGATCCATGAAGAAACCGACTTCATCAGAGCTGCGCTTCACGCTGGCAAGCCGGTGATCGGGGTGTGCTTGGGAAGCCAGTTCATGGCCAAGGCGCTTGGCTCCTCCATCCGATCTGGCAAGGCCTTGGAAATCGGCATGACACCTGTTCGCCTGACTGATGAGGGGAAACAGGATCCCGTGTTTGGGACAGTCCCCGAGGCCTTCGACGTCTTCGAATGGCACGGTGAGATCTTTGACCTTCCGAAGGGCTGCGTGCCGTTGGTGGGATCTGAAATTGCGCCACTGCAGGCATTTCGTTATGGGGACCGTGCATATGGCCTTCTGTTCCATTTGGAGATGGAAGAAGGCGGGATCGATTCGCTATGCCGTGAATGTGCCCCGGATTTGATGAAAGCTCGTCTTACGGCTCCTCAAGTGAAAGCAACGGCACTTCCTCACCTTTCCCCATCGCATGTTGTGGCGGACCGGCTTGTTGCCTACCTGCTGAATTCCGCACGTTGATTGCCGACGCTGCGCTGAAGTAACCTAGCAACTTGATTAAACTGACTTAGAGCGGCCGCCAGACTTCCGGTTCAACCCCGATCGTCGTCCGGTGGCTGATACGCATGAAAGGAGTGAGACCATAATGGCCGGTTTCCCGATTGAAGTCGCGACGCGCATCAAGACCTTACCGCCGTACCTCTTTGCCGCCATCGACAAGATGAAACAAGAGGCCATCGCCCGTGGAGTCGATATCATCAATCTCGGTATCGGTGATCCTGACTTGCCGACGCCGGCCCCAATTATCGACAGCTTGGCCGCCGCAGCCAAGAACCCCAAACACCACCAATACCCTTCCTATGAAGGCATGTTGTCCTTCAGGAAAGCCGTGGCTGGTTGGTACAAGCGGCGCTTCAATGTGACGCTCGATCCTGCCAACGAAGTTCTGACTTTGATCGGCTCGAAGGAAGGGATCGGCCACATTCATCTGGCCTTTGTCGATCCCGGCGATGTTGTGCTGGTTCCAAGTCCAGGCTATCCGGTGTATCCCGTCGGCACCGGTTTCTCGGGGGGCGTGTCTCACTTCATGCCGCTGACGAAAGCGAACGGGTTCCTGCCGGATCTGAATGCCATTCCCAAGGACGTGGCCATGAAAGCCAAGCTGATGTGGCTCAATTCGCCGAACAATCCCACCTCGGTGATTATGACCAAGGACTACTTCAAGCGCGTCGTGGATTTCGCCCAGGAACACCAGGTCATCGTGTGTCATGATGCGGCCTATTCAGAGATTTACTACGACGGACGTCGGCCGACGAGCTTCATGGAGGTTGACGGCGCCAAGGATGTGGGAGTCGAGTTCCATTCACTTTCCAAGACGTACAACATGACTGGATGGCGCATCGGCTTTGCTGTCGGCAACAAAGATGTCTTGGGTGGCCTGGGTAAGGTGAAGAGCAACCTGGATTCCGGCTGCTTTGAGGCGGTTCAAGAAGCCGGTATTACGGCTCTGGGCCTGGACGATTCTGTGACCGACAGCTTGAGAAAAACCTACCAAGATCGTCGAGACACGTTGATCCCCGGCCTCAAGAACTTGGGGTTAGAAGTGAATCCGCCGCCGGCTGCGTTCTATGTGTGGGTGACGGTTCCGAAGGGCTATACGTCGACCTCGTTTACTGCGAATCTTTTGGAAAAGGCCGGGATCGTGACGACGCCCGGCAATGGGTTCGGAGCGCCTGGAGAAGGGTATATCCGCATGACGCTCTGCACGTCCAAAGAACGGTTGGCAGAAGCAGTCGAACGGATCAAGAAAACAGGTTTTTGATCTCGTCGTTCGCGAAGCGCCGTTCGAGTTCTGACGATTCCCGAACACGCTTCACGAGATACGTCCATGAAAGAGACCGTCTTCATCGGATTCGGGTCAAATGCCGGCGATCGAGTCGATTTTTGCGATCGGGCCGTGACGTTGCTGAGTCTCCTGCCGCACTCACAGCTCAGTGGCGTCTCACTGCTCTATGAGACGGAACCGGTTCGTGACGGGACCGATCCGGGCGAGGAGTGGTTTCTCAATGGGGTGGTGCAGCTTGAAACCGACATTACCCCGCAGAGTCTCCTCACGACGCTCCAGGAGATCGAGCGTGCCCTCGGACGGGATGATGACCGTCGATCCGGCCCCCGCACGATGGATCTGGACATTCTCTTCTATGGTCAACGTGTGATCAATGAACCGGGTTTGACGATCCCGCATCCCCGTCTCCATCAACGACGCTTTGTCCTCATGCCTCTGAATGAGCTCGATCCGCTTTGGGTCCATCCAACGCTCAAACAATCGGCGGCTCAGTTACTGGCCGAGACCAAAGATCAGTCGCAAGCGTCTCTGCTTTTTCCCCAGCCTTCAACGAGATACGGTTCACGTCCTGCCTGTAGTTCACCACCCGACACATGAAGATCATTCGTTCCCCCACTGCCATGGCAGCCTGGAGTGAGCGATTCAGGCGTGAAGGAGTGAAGATCGGGTTGGTGCCGACCATGGGGGCGTTGCACGAAGGCCATCGGGCGCTGATTCGAGCAGCACGATTGCGATGCGATGCCCTCGTGGTCAGTATCTTCGTGAACCCCACGCAATTCGGTCCGCAGGAAGATTTCACCAAGTATCCGCGTCCCATCACGCGCGATCGTGCGTTATGCAAACGGGAAGGTGTCGATGTCTGTTTTGAACCCTCTGCCACTGCCATGTATCCGGCGGGATTTCAAACCTCGGTGATGCTCCCAGCTATCGCTCGCCGGTGGGAAGGGGAGGTGCGCCCGCATCATTTTTCCGGAGTGGCGACGGTTGTGACGAAACTCCTCGGAATCGTCCGTCCTCAGCTCGCACTCTTTGGGCAGAAGGATTTTCAGCAATCGGCGCTGGTTCAGCAGCTGGTGAAAGACCTGAATCTCGGTGCTCAGATTGTCGTGCATCCGACAGTGCGTGAGAAAGATGGACTGGCGATGAGCTCGCGCAATGTCTATCTTTCTCCAGACGAACGAGTTCGCGCCCCCACGTTGTATAAAAGTCTTCGTGCGGGAGCCCAGGCCATCCGGAAGGGCGTCATTGATGGAGAAGCTGTGCGGTCAGCGATGGATCAGATTATCAAAGACGAACCAATGTTGACGATCGACTATCTGGCGGTCTGCGATCCCGCAACCCTCGAACCGCTTTCGACAGTCACGCAGAAGGCGGTGTTGCTTGGAGCTGTGCGTCTCGGCTCCGTGCGCCTTATTGATAATCTGCTGGTGGCCGCACCACGAAGGCCTTCCTCGCGTCTCGAGAGATCTTCACGAGAACAGGTGTAGGTTGGCGCTTTGTCCAACCAGCAAACTCAGGATGACCTGGCTGAGGCGGTTCTTGTCGTCTCCCACCATTTCGAGGAAGCGGATGCCCATCGACTCCTGGCGCGAAGAACACACCATGGCCGTCTCGATCTTAATAGGCTCTTCGTTGGAAGCGGGCTTGATGACCAACTCAACAAACGTCCCCTGAGGCAACGTTGTCGTTGTTTCAAGCGTGCAGCCTCCCATGGAGATGTCTGTCACACGGTTGTCCATCCGCACGGCGGACTCTGAGAGAAGGTTGGCACGGAACGACACGGCCAATCGTTTGTATTGCCGGCGATCCGTGACCGACTTTTGATCGGCTGCATGGCTCCGAAAGACTCGGAAGCGCGTGGTACAGAGTTGACACCGGAATGGGAATATCCCGAAGCGGTTCAATATCCGCTCCATGGTTCCTTCGTCATAAATCACACGGACGAAGGGGGTTCCACAACTTGGGCAGCGTGGGTCTCTCATGAATTTCGAGGAGAACCGGCGGCGTCATGAGCAGATATCTGTCTCGCCAGCAGGCGCTCCCGTTGAGTCTCCACAATCGATTCGATGTCGGCTGGCGAGTAGGTGGGAGGTTTCACCCATTTTCCATCAGCCCGCTTGTAACCGCCAACTTTGCTGAGGTTCGATCGATGCACCTCCTGGAACACCGGTTCCATATCGATTCCATAGGAAACCGCGGTTCCATAGGTGACATAAAGGAGGTCCGCCATTTCTTTCGCCACGGCGGCGAGATTTCCGGTGGCCATCGCTTCTTTCAACTCATCGAACTCTTCCTGAATAAGACGGACACGAAGTTGTTTGGTGTCTTCATTCAGATCGGTCGGGATCGTCCGTACCAAAATCTCGAACTTGCTATGAAATGCTTCAACCATGGCCTGTTGGTCAGTCATGCTTGCTCCTTCATTCAATATCAAACAGCAAGCTCTTGCGTGGAACGACCGCCGTCGGCTCAAGGACCGGGATGTCCTTCTCTGACGACACTCCCAATTCTTTGAATCGCCGCGCAGCCGGGAGAATCCGTGTCTCAAGGGAACCGACGGCGCGGTTATACGCCGACACGCTCTTGCCGAGGGCTTGTCCTACATCGTTCATATGTTCCGTCAGCACCGCCATGCGCTCGTACAATTCTTTGCCCAGCCGGCCGGCTTCCTCCGCATGGGCGTTCAGTTGTTCTTGCCGCCATCCATACGCGACCGCACGAAGCAAGGCGATCAGCGTCGCGGGCGTGGCCAACACAATACCGCGCGCAAACCCCTCTTCAATCAGGCGAGGGTCCTGATCCAATGCGGCTCCGAGGAACTGTTCACCAGGCAGGAACAACACGACAAATTCCGGCGCATGCTCGAACTGCGTCCAATAGGCTTTTAGCGACAGTTCGTCCATACGGCTCTTGACCTGAGCGGCATGGCGGCGCAAGGCTTCGGCCTGTTGGGTCTCGTTCTGCGCTTCATGGGCATCGAGGTAGGCCGACAGGACGGTTTTGGCGTCCACGATGATCTGTCGCCCTCCCGGCAGCCGAACGACCATATCCGGCCGGAAACGGCCGTCATCGCCGCTCACGGAGTGTTGCTCGACGAAATCGCAGTGCTCAACCATCCCAGCGAGCTCGGCCACTCGTTTCAACGTCAGTTCGCCCCATTGGCCCCGTATAGTCGGAGCCCGCAAGGCCTTGACGAGGTTCCCGGTCTCCTGCTGCAACCGTTGCTGTGATTCCGCGAGTAATTTCAGATGGAGATCCAATCCGCCGTAGGCCGACTGGCGCGATTGTTCGAGCAGACGCAGCTGCTCGTCATAGCGTTGAAGCGATTCTTGGAGCGGCCGAACCAAGGCGTCGATCGCTTGTTGTCGCTGCGCTAGGTCTCCGTCGGCTCTGACGTGAAGGGTTTCAAACGAAACGGCGGCAAGCTTCAAGAACGCTTCGTTGTTCTGTTTCAAGGCTTCGCCGGAGAGGGCCTGAAATGATTCCACAAGTTCCTGACGTGTACGGTCGATCAGGGATTTTTGCTCCGTGAGTTGTCGTGCCGCTTCTTCCAGGCGAGTTTCGGCCGTGACCCGGGCATGCTGAGCCTCGGACAGTGTTTCATGGACGGAAGCGGTAGCAGTCCGTTCCACGTCCAGCTGCGTTCGCAATTCATCGACGGTTGCTTCCGCTCTTTGGGACTGGGCGCGTAAGCGGCCGGTAACCCAGAGTCCTACCAGCAGGCCGCCCAACAGTAGTCCCGCCCCAAAGCTGGTAAAAAGAGGGATCATTTCAGTCATCGGATGATACCCCTGAAAACAGGAAACCCAATGAACTGAACTCCTGCATATAGTGTCAAAAGACGAGAATTGGCGGCAGACTACGCAAGGAATTGAAAAAGGTCAAGGAGCAGAAGGCCCCAATCAATTGGATCTAGTCGCTCCAACATCTGGCGATGGCAGGATGCAAATGGTTCCTGAGTCGGCATCGACCATGACGCATTGGCCATCCGAAAGATACCCCATCGCACCCTCGACATTCGCTATGGTTGGCAACCCATATTCGCGAGCGATGATGGCTCCGTGAGACAGGGTGCCGCCCATTTCCGCGATCAACCCTCCCGCAATGCCAAAGAGCGGCGCCATGCCCGGATCGATCACCGGAACCACCAGAACCTCGCCAGGCATCACTTTGCCCCAATCCGTCGGCGAGCGGATGATCCGAACCAGACCTGTTACGGATCCTGTGCTGATCGGCATGCCCGACATCATTCCGGAGCCGTCAAGCTGACCGGATGTGACACTTGATTCGTTCACGGATGCCCAGTCATGGATGGTGTCAGGGACCCCGACCGTTGCGTTATGCTCCCGTTCAGCTCTCCGTGCGCGGATCACGCTGTTCCAGTCTCTCGTGCTGCCGGTCAGAAGGTCAGTCCGATCGTTGATGGTCAAAAAAAAGATGTCGTCACGCTGGTCGAGCTGTCCGCGCGCCACCAAAAGTTCCCCGAGACGCAGCAAGAGGGTGCGGATCGCCATTGAGTAATACATCAGATGGTGTCGATTGGCTTCACGTAGCGCGAAAAAACGACACAGTCTGCGATAACACCACAAGAAGACGGCCCATCGATCGAGGCGCCAGCCGAGTCGGTGTTTGATTTGAGCCAGCGCAGCGGCTCTCGTCTTCTCCTGACGCGAGAGAATGGTTTCCCGTGAAGGACAGCCGGAGATCAGCTGGACACGCAGAATAGCGAGAATTGATTCCGGGTTATCGGCGAGACGGGGGGACATGACGTCCGATTCGCCGACTCCCCGATGGCCATAGTTCTCCAAATACGAGTCGAAAACATGCAGAAACTTGGTGTCGGCGAGAGCCGATCGAAATTTCGAAGGTTCCCATGATTCCGATGTGAGAAATGCTCCGGTTAGCGGCTCCTCTCGGGCGATGTCCACGAGCTCAGCGAGGCGCACGATCTGCTGCGCGCTGATCACAGTCCCTTGTCCTTGGAGAGCGGCGTTCAACAAGCCTCGCCAGTCCGGGCCGAGCCAGCGAGGCAGGAGTTGGCTGAAAATCTGTAAGCACTGCCCAACCCCTCCCGCGATGCCGAATGTCACTTCACGGCCCTCAAGCCAAGGACCGAGCTTGTCGAGTTGAGGGACGAGTTCCTCCATGGAAAGATGTAGAATACGATCATAACGATACGTTGCGGCCAGCGCTTTCATTTCTTCGAACAATCGCGGGCCTGACCGTTCGACTCGCTGCATCTCCGCCCACATCATGAATCCTGCCCGAACAAAGGCCAGCCCTTTGAGCGGCTGCACCTGTGGCAAGGTTTGCAGCGGTTCACCGCCCATCTGTTCGGTGTTCAGTGAAGGGTCTCCACGAAGCTGCGCCACCAAAATATGGAAGAGCGTAACATTCAAGTACGGGCGCCCGTTCAGCACACGGACGGACGTGAGTCCATGAGGGACGCGGCATCCGAGTCTTCGATAATGAGCGACGATATACGCGTCCATGAATCGCTCAAGAAACGAGAGGCTCAACGGACTCGGCAGTTCAGGCAGTGTCTCTTTGAAGTTGGTGCGCGACCATTCGCAGTCATCATTGGTGAGATCGGATGAGGGCCGGACGGTGGTAATTGGTCGGGCTTGGAGGAGCCATAATTGACGGGCATCGAATGCCCATTCGAGGTCCATTGGGTGTCCGAACACCTTTTCTATTTGCTTGGCTGCCTGTGCGAGGGAAAACAGTTGAGCTTCTGCCAGCGACGATCGCGTTTGGCTGGCGTCGTCGAGAGGTTCGGTGCGCAATCCATCACTCGAAATCAACAACCGCTCAGACTTACGAGCTAGGATGCGTCGGCGAATCCGAACCGGTTGCCCTTCGTCGGTCATCTCTACCACATACTGGTCCGGCGCGGCTGTGCCGTCGACCAGCGGCGCCGCGAGCCCGGGAACAGCGTTAATCGTCACCTGATTGGTTCGTCCTGTCACGGGGTGAATGGAATAGGCCACGCCGCCCGTCTGTGCCTCGATCATTGGTTGAATGACCACGGCCATTCTTGGAGCGGTTTGGTGGTTCTGCCGAGCCATGTAACTCACCACGCGTTCTTCCCAAACCGAGGCCCAAAGGTCCTTGAGCGCGGCATCAATTTCTGAAGGAGCGACGCCGAGGTGAGTGCGATAGAGTCCGGCGAAACTGGTCTGTCCCGAGTCCTCATTCGTGGCCGACGACCGGACGGCCCAGCGTGCATTCGATGGCCGGCCAAGAGCCTGGATGGCTGTCAGCCATGGAGCGCCAAGGTGGGACGTCTCTGCCTGTTTGATACGGTTTCGGCAGCCGGCCAACGCCGATGATTGTTCATGTTCCGACAAGGCGCAGACCTTCTGCCACTCTTCTGTATCTATGAAGCCTGACGCGCGGAGGCTCTGTGCGTATGCCTCCGTCGTGATGCAAAATCCTTGAGGGACTGAAAAGCCGGTCGCGATGAGCTGACGGAGCCCAACGGCCTTTCCACCTGTGAGATCGAGATCGTTACACTCGGACAGCGGAAGGATGAAGGGACGTGTCATGGGGTGCGATAGTAACTAGAGAAGAAGGAGGAGGTAAAGGTCATTGACGTTCGTCCCAGTGGGACCGGTATGGATATGACAGCGGAGGGTTTTCAAGGCAGGATAGGTATCATGTCGTTTCAATGCCGAACGGAGATTCACACCGACTCGCATGGCCGATAAAACCGTTTCTCCGTTGACGATCCCGCCGGCCGCATCGGTCGGCCCGTCGGTTCCATCGGTGCCTAATGCCACGACCCATGTGTGTGGAAGGCCAGCGACCTCCAGTGCGGCAGCCGTGGCGAATTCCTGGGCTCTCCCGCCCCTCCCGCTGCCCGTGACCGTCACTGTGGTCTCACCTCCGGCTACCACGCAGCATGGCCGCCGCAAGAGGCCTTTCCCCGCAGCAATTGTGCTGACCAGGTCAGTCAACTGCTTCACGGCCGTCCGTGCTTCACCTGTGATCGCGGCAGGAAGCAGCTTAGCGGTGAGACCAGCCCTTCTTGCGGTGCTTATGACGGCTTCGAGCATCATCCGGTTATTGCCGATGAAGTGATGATGCACGGAGCGCAAGCGTCGTGAACCAGGCTTCATGGTCTCAGCGACGGTCCCCTTCTTTCCTTGCTGCAAGTGGTGCCGGACGGCTGTTGGTACGGCATGCCACATTTTATACCGTTGCAAGACGCCTATGGCCTCGGCAAATGTGGACGGATCAGCTACGGTGGGGCCGGAACCGATCGAACCGAGATCATCCCCAATGACGTCAGAAAGGATGAGCGTGACAATCCTCGCCCGGGTGGAAGCGGCCAGCCCACCCCCTTTGGTCCGTGAAAGATGCTTTCTGACGACATTGATCTCGTTGATCGTTGCACCGCTCCGCAGCAGCAATCGCGTGGTGCGTTGCTTATCGTTAAGAGTGACGCCAGGAACGGGGGCCGGGAGCAGGCTTGATGCCCCTCCCGACAGCAGAACGAACAGGAGATCACGAGGCGTAAGATCATGGATCAGGCCCAGGAGCCGCTTCGTGGCATGAAGACCCGCCTGATCGGGAATCGGATGGCCGGCCTCAAGAACCGCGATCCGCTTTGTTGGGAGTTTGTGACCTGTCTTGACGACAACCAGCCCATCATCCACTCTTGCTCCAAGAGCCTGTTCCAATGCCTGGGCCATCCTGGCCGAAGCCTTGCCGGCGCCAACTGCGATCACTCGGTTCACGCGTGAGAGGTCATAGGTCCGACGCCCGACTCGCAGTACGTGTCCATCAACTGAGACGCTGTTGAGCAAGGTGTGGTAAGGATCGGCCGCCTTAAGCCCAGCCGCCATCAACTTCTGAAGGAGTGGTCGGGCAGGAGAGGGAGGAAGGCAAAGCCGCATGGGTGTGAATGCTATGGAGTCTTTTCCTGTTTGAAGCACCGACTGGGACAGGTCTGCCGGGGCACTCGGATTTGATAGGTGCCGTGAGGGAGCACATCTTTCTTGAATTCCGGGTTCAACATCTTGAGCTCGAGAAGATAGGTGCCGAATTCCTCGGCGATCGAGGTTAATGCACGCTGAGATTCTTTCACGTTTACCGTGATAGTTTCTGTCTCGAGCGGCATGTACAGGTCCTTCTTGGTCAGTCCCAGGTATTTCTCAGGCTGAGAGTAGATTTCTTTTGCGGCAATGATACGAGGCACATAGCGCATGGTCTCGCGCGGGCCGTGCATCTTCCAATAGTCGGAAATTTTTTGCTCCTTGAGCAGTTTGCGGACGCGTTCCTCGCCGGCATTGTAGGAGGCCATCGCCAAGAACCAGTCGTTATCCTGGAACTCTTTGAGATACTTCAGATATTTGACAGCCGCCTCAGTCGACATTTCGAGATTCCGACGTTCGTCCCGAACCGCGTCGCTCTTGAGCCGATATCGGCGACCTGTAGAGGGGATGAACTGCCAGGGGCCGGAGGCTTTGGCTTTCGAGTAAGCGGCTGAGATGCATTTGCTTTCGACCAACAACATATACTTGAGATCATCCGGCAGACCGGTTTCTGCCAGCTGTTTTTCTGCGGGAGGGAAGCAACGTCCGGTACGTTTGGCGAGAATGATGCTTTCACCTTGATCTTCCAAAAATTGGTAGAACTCGTATTCGATCCGCTCTCTCACTTGCCAGTTGTCCAAAGGAACCGGCACTCCCGCAAATGTGATCTTGTCGGGTAGTTTGAATGAGCTCAAAAAGAACCGCTCTCCCTCTCGTTTGATTTCAGGCAAAATGACCAGCCGGTCTTCTGGTTCGGGCTGCAGATCCAGTAAGTCGGGGACGAGAAGATCTTTCTCAGTCTCGGATTTCTGTCCGTTATTGTCGGTTGTATCGGACGCAGCCGGTGCTGATACGTGCATCAACAGTAGAGAGAACGCGATTCCAATTGCACAAAACCAGGTTCGCATACCACGGGTGATCATGCACCAGACTCCTTTTTTGCAAAGTCGGCTGCAGCCCTCAAGAAACGCGAGGTTATGCTAACAGCTCGCAGAATTACCGGCAAGCAGAATAGGGATCTTGTTCGTGTTACACTGCGCCCCATATGCGAACCTTGGCCGTCTTGAACGAGGCTATCAGCGACTGTACGGCCTGTCCTCGGTTAGTCACGTATCGACAGATGATCGCACAACAGAAACGGAAGCAGTACCGTGACTGGGCCTATTGGGGCCGGCCGGTTCCCGGCTTCGGTGATCCCAAAGCGCGGCTCTATGTGCTAGGGCTCGCTCCTGCGGCACATGGGGGGAATCGGACGGGGCGAGTCTTCACCGGGGATCGGAGTGGAGATTGGCTGTATGACGCGCTGTACCGGTATGGATTTGCCAACCAACCTTCTTCGACGCACCGAGACGACGGCTTATCGTTGACGGATTGCTACATCGGAGCGACAGTACGTTGCGCACCGCCGGAGAATAAGCCTGGGCCGGACGAGTTTGAACGCTGCAGCCGATTCCTGGGATTGGAAATTCGTCTTCTGAAGAACCACCGCGTAGTGATTGCTCTGGGAAAGATTGCCTTCGATCATTACCTTAAGACCTGCCGGACGCAGGAGCGCACCATCCCGGTGCCGGCCCCCAAGTTCGGACATGGTGTCACGTACCAGCTTCCCTGGGGCGTCACACTGCTCGGTTCCTATCACCCCAGCCAGCAGAATACGTTTACGGGAAAATTAACTCGCCCCATGTTCCACGCGGTATTCCGAAAGGCCAGGAAAGCAATAGAGTGTGCGTGAGGTTACGTTCCGACCTCACGGAGTGGAAACTCGTCCTTCCCCACCGATGCTCAATGCCGATTTCCAGGAGTCCTACTGCTGGCCTTTGGCCTTCCAGTCATCGAGGAACTTTTTCAAGCCTGCATCGGTCAGTGGGTGTTTGAAGAGCGCCTGAAATATGTTGTAGGGCATCGTGCAAATGTGACCGCCGGCCAACGCCGCTTCGACCACGTGTTGCGGATGGCGGACACTCGCGACCAACACAAGGGTCTTGTAGTCATAGTTCTTATAGATCGCCAGAATCTGTCGAATGAGTTCCATCCCGTTTGAGCTGATATCATCGAGCCGTCCTATAAACGGAGACACACACCAGGCACCGGCTTTGGCTGCCAGTAGCGCCTGTGTGGGTGAAAAACAGAGTGTCACGTTTACTCGAATTCCCTCAGCTGCCAGCCGCTTCGTGGCTTTCAGTCCTTCCGGAATCAGCGGACACTTGACCACGATATTCTTATGGATCTTGGCAAGCTCCTTGCCCTCCTTCACCATGGCATCCGCTTCCACGCTCACGACTTCGGCACTGATCGGCCCATCCACGATTTTGCATACCTCTTCTAGCATTTCCCTGAAACTGCGCCCTTCCTTGACGACCAGGGAAGGATTCGTCGTTACGCCGTCGAGCAAGCCGAGGCTCGCGGCTTCATGGATTTCCTTGACGTTGGCTGTATCGAGATAGATTTTCATGGCGTCGTCCCTTTCCTAGAGAGGAGATATCGGTTTATGTCATTATCCGTCATTCTATGAAGAACGCAACTTTGCTGCAACATGTTGACCAGAATGTTTGACAGGCCTCCCAGCAGGAGCTAAAATTTTTTGAATTGCCTGGCCGCACCCTATACATGGAGATATTGCGATGCAACGATTTGCCTGGTTACTCTTTTTCTTCCTCGTGGTGCCGGCCTGCAGCGGCAACAACCCATACTTGGAAGCATCGCTTAAACCAGCTGAGCTTCAAGGAAAAGATAAAGGCTGGTTTGAGAAGAATTGGGGCACTCCAGACGGCAAAGCTTCCCGATTTTTCGGCGGTGAAACCTGGACGTACTACCGTATTGCCGGGGGAAAATCAGGGCCGCCTTTCTTCAATTTCACTCCCAATCAATGTCAGATCACGCTCAAGTTCGACAAAGAAGAGAAGCTGTCCGACTATACCTATTCAGGCTGCTAGCCCTCCTGTAGCGATCCAGCTTGCACAGTATTTCTTCGCCGGGGAACCGAGGATCTGCTAAACAATCCGCTGGCTCCGAAACGTCACCGCACACTCTTTGCTGCAGAAGCAGTATTCTCGTCCACCGATCGTTTCGATCACGGCAATCCGCTTCGGGACGAATATATGACACACTGGATCCTCAATCATCTGATCTTGTTCCTGCTCTTGAGCCTGAGGGGTTGACCCTTCCCGACCGTCTTCATGTGGACTCTTGAATCCACGAAACATTCGTCTGAGCAGGAGATAGAGAACGATAAGGAGTAAAACGGCAAGGATCAATCTATACATAGTGGTCTACTGCAATGGCACCACAATCCTATGAGAGAGGTGGAAGTCTGTCAAGACAGACACCGGCGCTCCAGCAAAATGCTGTTGAAAGGAAATGCACAAATGACCCATAAACGTTGTGACCATTGGGACTCTTGTCAGTGTGATCCAGTACTTCAGGAGTATTGGCTTCCTTTTTCTATGGTGTTAAAGTGCGCCCATGAAAACTTGTGACAAATGCCATGGCGCGATGTTACCGGAACGAGCAGTCGATTTGGACGCCGGACTGGCGATCACCGTATTTGCCTGTCTAAATTGTGGTCGTCGGAAAGCAGCGGATCAGGAACCTCGGCCGATCACGGCGCGACATTAATCCTTCCTGTCGAACCCCAAATCCTCACTGTTTGACCAGCCGGCGGGCTGCAGGTCGCTCATGACCGGAACAGCTTCCAGCCCACGCGGGTAATCACTATATTCACGAAGGAAGACTCGTCACTGTTTTCGCTACCTTCAACGGCAGTGAAACCCTAAGACGAGAGGAATGTTGCAGAACAAACGACCGGCTGTTCAGATGATGAGATATAAGGCTGAAGCTGGTCAACGAAGGCTCAAGACATCCATCATGTCGTACAAGCCGGGCGGCTGACGGACAACCCATCTCGCGGCACGGAGAGCTCCTTGAGCGAATGTGTCGCGACTGCTGGCTCGGTGGGTAACTTCGATTCGCTCGCCCATGCCGCCGAACAGCACGGTATGATCGCCGACGATATCGCCGGCGCGAATAGTTTGCACACCAATTTCTCCCTTGGCTCGCTCGCCGACCAACCCCTTACGAGCGTAGACGCCAACTTGGTTCAAGTCGCGGTTCACGGAACGCGCGAGAACTTCGGCGATTTTCAGAGCTGTGCCACTCGGTGCGTCTTTCTTCAGCCGATGATGAGCTTCGATAACTTCAATGTCATAATCGTCGCCGAGAGTTCTGGCCATTTCGGCAATGACTTTGTAGATCAGGTTGATCCCGACACTCATATTCGGAGAAAACACACACGGTATCTGCTGGGCTAAGGACTTCAACTCTTCGAGCTGAGTCGTTGAGAAGCCGGTCGTTCCGATCACCATTGCACGCCGATGGCGGACGATCGTCCGCATGTGTTCAAGAGTCGCTTCGGGTGCGGAAAAGTCGATCACAACTTCTCCTCGTTCCATCAAAGCGGAGAGATCGTCTGTGATGGGAACGTCGGCACGTCCTGCTCCGGCGGTTTCACCTGCATCCTCTCCCAGTGCCGGATGAGTTTTTCCTTCTAAAGCTCCTGCCAGCATCAAAGCAGTGGAGTCTTTGATCAGCGACACGAGGCGGCAGCCCATTCGGCCGGCCGCACCTGCAACGATGACTTTGATCATGACGACGTGCACCTCGACACTTCGACAGTTAGATCAATCCCGCTTCTTTTAAGACGCGAATCAACTTCTCACGGGTGTCCGGTGCCATTGGGCAAAGCGGCAAGCGCAATTCCGGGTCAATCTTGCCCATGAGTCCCAAGGCTTCCTTGACGGGAATGGGGTTGGTCTCGTAGAACAACGCGGCAAAGAGGGGAGACAGCTTGAAATGAATCCGTCGAGCTTCGTCGATGTTCCCTTCTGCAAAAGCCTTCACAAGATCAGCCATTTCGGTCGGCACGATGTTGGCCGTGACAGTAATGACGCCCTTTCCTCCGACCGCCATCATCGGTAGCGTGAGGGCATCGTCACCGGCCAATACGGTGAGACGGTCGCCGCACATCTGCACGATATCCGAAGCCTGCTGGACCGACCCACTTCCTTCCTTAACTCCGACGATTGTCTTGATAGCGGAGAGTCGAGCGATCGTCGCCGGCAGCATGTTGACTCCGGTACGACCAGGAATGTTGTACAGGACCAAAGGCAAGTCGACGGTTTCAGCGACCGCCTTATAGTGGCGATAGAGGCCTTCCTGGGTGGGTTTGTTGTAGTAGGGGGTGATCAGCAAGGCCCCATCGACACCAACTTGTTTTGCATGCTGGGTGAGCGCGATGGCCTCTTCCGTGCTGTTCGAGCCGGTTCCAGCAATGACGGGTACACGCCGCCGGACGACTTCAACCGTCAGCTCGATCACCCGATTATGCTCGTCATGAGAAAGCGTGGCCGACTCACCAGTGGTCCCACAGGGAACAATGCCGTTGGTGCCGTTGGCGATTTGCCATTCGATCAGCTCAGCCAAGGCGCGTTCGTCAACCTTGCCTTCTCGAAACGGCGTGACAATAGCGACAAGAGATCCGGTAAACATACTCATACCTGCTCGCGTAAGAACGGGGGAATCGTCTCTCCTTTGATAAGGTCGTCGTACGTTTCTCGCTCGCGGATGACGTGGAATTCTCCACCTTTGACGAGCACTTCCGGTACACGAGGCCGAGAGTTGTAATTGGAAGCCATCACAAAGCCATAGGCCCCCGCGCTCATGACTGCCAACAACTCACCCGGCTTGACGCTCGGCAGCGACCGGTCCTTCGCCAGAAAATCTCCGGATTCACAGACCGGCCCAACAATATCCACCGTCTGTCTGGTCCGACGAGCCGCTTCTTCATTCACCGGGCGTATCTCGTGGTAGGCTCCGTACAGGCTGGGCCGAATCAGATCGTTCATCGCAGCGTCGACAATGATGAAGCTCTTCGCTTCTCCTTCTTTCAGATACATGGCTTTTGTGACCAGGATTCCGGCATTCCCGACGATGACACGCCCCGGCTCCATGACGAGCGTGATGTTCAACCCTTGCACGAGCGGCAAGATCGCATTGGAGAGGTCTTGAGGTAACGGCGGCTTTTCATCCGAGTACGTGATACCAAGCCCGCCTCCGATATTCAGATAACGGATGTTGATGCCTTTTCCTTTCAATGTCTCGACGAGACTGACGACTTTTTTCAAGGCTTCAATGAAGGGCGTGACATCCGTCAGCTGAGATCCGATATGTGCATGGACGCCTACAACGTCGATATGGCTCATCGACGCGGCGAGGGAGAAGTCTTCCACCGCCCGATCCGCCGCGATGCCGAATTTACTTTTCTTGAGCCCGGTGGAAATATAAGGATGTGTTTTCGGGTCTATGTCAGGATTGATTCGCAGCGCCACGCGCGCTTTCTTGCCGACTTCGGCGGCTACTTGACTGAGAGCATGCAGCTCAGCCGGTGATTCCACGTTGAACATCAGGATATCCGCTTTGAGCGCATCACGAATTTCGTCGGGAGCCTTCCCGACTCCGGCAAACACGATCTTGGAGGCCGGGACACCGGCTTTCAAGGCGCGAAACAACTCTCCCCCTGAAACGATATCAACCCCGCTGCCTTCTCTGGCCATCAATCGCAAGATGGCGAGGTTGGAATTGGCTTTCATCGCAAACGCAAGGACGTGAGGAATATTCTTAAATGCCCCGTCGTAGGCATGAAAATGACGGACCAGCGTCTCATGGCTATAGATGTAGCAAGGCGTACCGAGTTCCTTTGCTACCCGACTGACCGGTACCTGTTCGCAGTACAACTCTCCGTGGTGATACTCAAAGCTATGCATGGTGTCGACCCTCGAATTGATGTCGGTGTGCCAAGCGAGAACCTCTTACCGTGTCCCAACCGGGTATGACGGTGGCAGATTGATGTCAGGATTTTCAAGGGACGGGTCCCCTACAGCCGGGTCCACCGCGTCACGTTCTGCCTCAAGTGCATGCTGTTTCTTTTGTTTGTCGATCGTGACGGCGACCCCCACGTATTCCGGCGGAACGGGAGAACCCACGACTCCGCAAGAAGCGAATAAAGCTGCGCATGCAATGATCACGAGCATTTTCATGACAGCAATTGCTCCAGCTCTTTGAGCCGCTGCTCAACCCGCCCCCTGGCTGTTCCGCCGATTTGTGCTTTGTGGTCGATTGCGGCGGCGGCGGTCAGCCGAGAAAACACTCCCTTTTCGATCCGGTCACAAAATGTCTGTAACTCCTCGATCGATAAATCGGCCACGTCACGTCCTCGATCAAGGGCAGCCCGGACAATTCGTCCGGTGATACCGTGGGCTTCGCGAAAAGGCACTCCTCTCATGACCAAGTAGTCGGCTAGTTCCGTGGCAAGCAGTCCGCCTCCGTGCAATGCTCGCTTCAACGCCTCCCGGTTGACTTTGAGTCGGCGCATCAACTCCGTCATCACTCGAAGGGAGGATGCCACCGTATCGAGGGCATCAAAGAGCGCCGGCTTGTCCTCTTGCAGATCTCGATTATAACTTAAGGGCAGGGCCTTGAGCATGGTCAGGAGATTGACCAAGTGCCCGTATACGCGCCCCGTCTTTCCTCGGACCAACTCGGGGACGTCCGGATTCTTCTTCTGCGGCATCATGCTGCTTCCCGTGCAGAAGGCATCCGGCAGATCAACGAATTGAAACTCCTGCGAAGCCCACACGATCAACTCTTCACTCAGCCGTGACAAATGCATCATCATGATCGAAAGGGCTGAGGCCACTTCAATCACAAAGTCGCGATCGGAGACCGCATCCATACTGTTCATGGTCACCGCGGGAAAGCCCAGTAATTCAGCTGTATATCGTCGGTTTAGCGGATAATTCGTACCGGCCAAAGCGCCCGACCCCAGTGGCATGACATTGAGCCGGACCCTCGCATCATGGAGTCGACCTTTGTCTCGTTCGAACATCTCCACATACGCCAACAAGTGATGTGCAAACAGGACAGGCTGAGCCCGTTGCAAGTGGGTATACCCCGGCATCATGGTCGTCCGGTTTGCGCCAGCCTTTGCCACCAGCACGCGTTGCAACCCGAGTAGCCCCTCAAGCAGTTGGTCCAGCTGCGTCCGCAAATACAGCCGAATGTCTAATGCCACTTGATCGTTCCGGCTGCGGCCCGTGTGCAGTTTCCCCCCCAATGGGCCGATCATTTCGGTCAACCGGCGTTCGATCGCCATGTGGATATCTTCGTCCTGGGGCGAGAATGTAAATTGGCCACGGTCCAACTCTCGTTTGACTGATTCCAAACCACGGACGATCGCACGCGTCTCCATCGGGGTGAGGACACGTGCTTTTCCCAGTGTCCTACAATGAGCGATGCTGCCGGCGATGTCCTCGGCGTACAGCCTGCTGTCGACGGCCACCGACCGGGTAAATGCTTCGACCAATCGATTGGTCTTCTCTCGAAATCGGCCCTCCCAGGCCTTACCCCCACCAGCCGGATTCCGGTGGCGCTTGCTCTTGGCCATCAGGTCGACGCCTTTTTCCTCTGAGCACGAATCTTCAGCCGTAATGCGTTCAGGCGAATGAAGCCCTCCGCGTCTTTTTGATTGTACACGTCGTCTTCCTCGAACGTTGCGATGTCCAGCCGATAGAGGGACTTTTTGGATTTGCGCCCCACCAACGTACAGCTTCCCTTGTATAGTTTCACTCGCGCCGTGCCGCTCACGTCCTTCTGCGCTTCATCGATGGCTGTCTGCACCATTTCGCGCTCAGGGCTGAACCAATATCCGTTGTAAATCAGATCGGCAAACCGAGGGATCAGACTGTCTCGGAAGTGGAGGACTTCACGGTCCATGGTCAGGGATTCGAGCCCGCGGTGGGCGACGTGTAAAATCGTCCCTCCCGGCGTTTCATAGACTCCGCGCGACTTCATCCCGACATAGCGGTTTTCCACCAGATCGACCCGGCCGATCCCATGCGCGCCGCCCAATCTATTGAGATGGGCGAGCAAGCCAGCCGGGCTCATCTTTTTGCCGTCGACCGCGATGGGGTTGCCCGCTTCATAGTCGATCTCGACCTCACGCGGTGTATCAGGTGCCTTTTCCGGCGAGACGGTCATTTGAAATATTTCGTCAGGCGGCGCTTCCCATGGGTCTTCGAGAATCCCGCCTTCATAACTGATGTGAAACAGATTTGGATCTGTGCTGTATGGCTTGGCTTTCGTCGCAGTCACGGGAATGCCGTGGCGATCGGCATACTCGATCAGTTCACGACGAGATCGCATGGTCCATTCCCGCCAAGGCGCGATGATCTTCAGGCCTGGCGCGAGCGCCATGTACGTCAGCTCGAAACGTACCTGATCATTGCCCTTTCCCGTGGCTCCGTGCGACACCGCTTCGGCTCCTTCTTTCAGGGCGATTTCCGCTTGTCGGCGGGCGATCAGCGGCCGGGCGATCGAAGTACCGAGGAGATAACAGCCCTCATACATGGCGTTTCCACGTAACATGGGGAACACGTAATCTTTGACGAAGGTTTCTCGCAGATCCTCGACATAGACCTTCTTGACACCGAGCGTCTGGGCCTTTGCCTTGACGGCTTTCAAATCTTCGCCCTGTCCAAGGTCGGCGCAAAACGCGATGACTTCGGCCTGATAGGTTTCCTGCAACCACTTGAGGATGACTGAAGTGTCGAGTCCGCCGGAATAGGCCAGGACAATTTTCTTGATCGGCTTTGGCTTCATGATGGCGAGTTATCGCGTACCTTTCTTTCGGTTCAGCAACTGAGTCAAAATTGCCTTTTGCATGTGCAACCGATTTTCTGCTTGATCAATCACCACCGACTGCGGTCCGTCCAACACCTCGGCTGTAATTTCTTCACCTCGATGTGCCGGCAAGCAGTGCATGACGATGGCGTCGGGTTTCGCCCGTTGCAGCAGCCGTTTGTTGAGCTGATAGGGGGCAAGTGTCCGCAATCGTCTTGTCTGTTCCCGTTCGCGGCCCATGCTGATCCAGACGTCGGTATACAGAACATCCGCTTCCTTCACCGCGACGAGAGGATTCTCCAACACCTCGATGGAGGCACCTGTGGCTTGCCCTTCTACCCGTGCTCGATCGACCACTCGCTGATCCGGCTGATAGCCGGACGGGCATCCGACCACCACGCGCATCCCCATCTTGGCCCCCGCTTCGATGAGCGAGTTGGCCACGTTGTTTCCATCCCCGATGTAGGCAAGACTGAGTCCCGCCAATCGACCCTTGATTTCCTGAATCGTCAATAAATCGGACAACGCCTGACAGGGATGGCTATGGTCCGTCAGCCCGTTAATAACCGGCATACTGGCTTCAGCCGACCACTCTTCGACGATAGAATGGTCATAGGTCCGAATCACGATACCGTCCAGGTAACGGGACAAGACGCGTGCGGTGTCCGATACCGTCTCCCCACGCGAAAGCTGAATGTCTCCCATGGGAAGAACCAGCGCGTGGCCGCCCAACTGGTTCATTCCCGCCTCAAACGACACGCGAGTCCGTGTCGACGGTTTCTGAAACAGCAGCCCCAATGTTTTCCCGGGCAGTAACCGGTGCGGTGTGCCTCGGCGCTGGTTGCGCTTAAGCGACATCGCCAAACGCAGCAGGTCGAGGACCTGCTGCCGCGGCATCGTCGCGACGTCCAAGAGATCTTTGGCGTAGCGCTCGGCACCCATTCTATGTCGGACGGGTCCGGTCATCAGTGGTGGGAGCCTTTCCCTGCGATCTGACGCTGGGTAAACAACGTACCGAGGAGCTCAATAAGTTTGTCGATCTCATTTTGCGTGATGATCAACGGTGGCACAAATCGGAGCACCCGCTCGTTCACGGCATTGATCAAGACACCACGGGCCAACGCATCGGCTACGATGGTTCTGGCATCGATCTCCAACTCCATACCCTGCAACAGACCGAGGCCCCGCACGTCCTGCACGATTCGATGGCGGTCTTTGCAGTCGGCCAACCCCTTTGCCAGATATTCACCCATGCGTTTCGCTTGATCGAGCACTCGCCCTTCGAGCAGCACCTGGCAAACGGTCAGCGCGGCAGCACAAGCCAGCGGGTTTCCACCGAATGTCGACGCATGGGAGCCGGGTGTAAACGCTGCGGCGACCGACTCCTTCGCGAGGCAGGCTCCGATCGGTACTCCTCCAGCGAGGCCCTTTGCCAGGGTCATGATGTCGGGCTGCACACCGAATTGTTCATAGGCGAAGAATGTACCGGTTCTGCCCATGCCGGTTTGGATTTCATCGAAAATAAGGAGAATGTCTTGTTGCGTACAGAGCTCACGCAGGCTCTTCAGATAATCCTGGTTGGCGACATGTACGCCGCCTTCCGCCTGAATCGGCTCCAGCATGATCGCTGCCGTTCGTTCGGTGACCATGGACTCGATTGCGCTGAAATCATTGAACGGGGCATAAGCAAACCCGGGCATCAGCGGTTCGAAGCCTTTCTGAACTTTTTCTTGTCCCGTGGCTGTGATCATCCCCAGCGTACGGCCATGGAACGAGTTCTTCATCGTGATCACTTCGAATCGGGCCGCTCCATGTCGCTCATGTCCATACCGTCGTGCCAGCTTGATCGCCGCTTCATTGGCTTCGGCTCCGCTGTTACAGAAGAACACGCGATCCGCGAACGAGTGGTCCACCAGCAAGCGAGCCAGCTTTACTTGAGGTTCGGTGTAATAGAGGTTTGATGTGTGAATCAGTTGTGCCGCTTGACGTTGGATCGTCTTTACGAGATCCGGATGACCATGCCCCAAGATATTGACGGCGATTCCCCCGACGAAATCCAGATACTCTCGCCCCTCCAGGTCATACACCTTGGCGCCTCGCCCCCGTACGATTGAGACCGGCTGACGGCCGTAGGTCTGCATCAGATACTTCGCGGCCTCGTCTTTCAATTCCTCGGTCGGCATGATGGCGTATCCCCTTATAAAAAAAGAAAAGCTAGCACAGGGCCAATGGGAAGAGCAATAAGCGGAATAGGGGCTGGACTGGTTGGAGGAAGCGTGTTTCCAGCTTGACAGGCAGTGATATGCGATAAGCCGTCTGCTCCTCGTCGGAGTATGGTAAGCTGCGTCGCCATGACGGTTTGTGGGCAGTGCCACCAACAGAATCCGGACGACGCCAATTTCTGTCATCAGTGCGGAACCAAACTGGCCGAAGTCAAGGCCGCCACTGAGACGGCCGAGACTCCCACCGACCGGGTGATTCCAGTCGAGGACACCCTCTGGCGTCAGTTCATCGGCCCCAATGCCGACCACTACATGGCCGTCTTCAAAAAGTTTTCATCGAAAGGCCAACCGCGGTTCGCGCTGTCCTGGAACTGGCCGGCATTTCTCTACATCTCTTTTCTATGGTTTCTGTACCGCAAAATGTATCTGCACGCGTTCGTCTATGCCGTAGGTCCGATGGTGTCGACGTATCTCACGGGAGATTTTTCCGCCGGCATCGTCTGGAGCATCATGGCGGGGGCCACGGCAAACTATCTGTACTATTGGCATTGCCGAGAGCATATTGCTGAGATCAAGAAAACCGGCCAGTTGGATGCTCCTGCCCTGGAAGGCGCCCTGAAAGAATCGGGCGGGGTGCAGCCCTACGTCATCTGGGTCGGCGTGTTCTTCTACATTATCTTTTTGGCTACGCTTATAAAGATGGCTCAAGATGGCTCACTTGATTTTGAGAAATCGCCAAGCAAACCGGCGAAGCAATCGGTGATGACGGCACCGGCTTGACTTGACGAGGCAATTCAGTATTCTTGGTCTCCGGGCGAGATAGGCACATTGACCACAAAGGATAGGCGATGGCTCGACTAGTGTTGCTTCGTCACGGTGAATCCCAATGGAACCTGGAAAATCGTTTTACCGGTTGGGTAGACGTGCCGCTCTCCGAAAAAGGGGTCGAAGAAGCCAAACAAGCCGGTGAAAAGCTTCGGGAGATTAGGTTCGATCGTGCCTTCACATCGGTCCTTACCCGCGCGAATGAGACCCTGAGAATTGTCTTGGAGACCATCGGGCAAACGGATGTCCCCATCGAGAAGGATAAGGCGCTGAACGAACGGATGTATGGAGAGTTGCAGGGACTGAACAAGGCCGAAACTGCCAAGAAGTATGGTGATGCTCAAGTGAAAATCTGGCGGAGAAGTTTTGATGTGAAACCGCCTGGTGGAGAGAGTCTCAAGGACACGGCAGAACGCGCGCTACCGTATTACGAGAGGATGATCAAACCTCACCTCCTGAAGGGCGAAACTATCATCGTGGCCGCGCACGGCAATAGCCTTCGTGCGTTGGTGATGGAATTGGACCGGCTGTCGAAAGAAGAGGTCTTGGAGCTGAACATTCCTACCGGCGTGCCGCTACTCTACGAATTCGATGAGCGAGGCACGGTGTTGTCGCACCGGTATCTCTGAGCGTGAAGCGGATCCGTTCTCAGCGCCTTTATCCTGCCTCCTCGAGCAACCTGCCGTATTCCGAAGCCGGCGCATAGTCGATCAATAACACCAGCAGCTTTTCGCGGTTCTCGGACGAGACGAGGCCTTGGTCTTCCATCAAGGACGCCGCCTCAGCGCAAACTCCCATGTGGCTGATCCCTTTCTGATCAACCAGGTTGCCATAGCGCCCTTGCCGCTCATTCAGTTCAGTGTGATACTCCACCCAGGTGCCGGCCCCTAGCCGTCCCGTGTTCCACCATTCGTTCTGAATCGACTCCAAGAGTTCCTGCTTGATCGCGGCCCGATATCTGAGCGGGATATGCGCATCGACCGCGGCAAAGAGCCAATAGAGATTGAGCGATAGGATTTCGCGCGCCATCCGTTGGACGTCGCAGTCAACACTCTCAATGCCGTATTCCTCAAGCTGCACCGCCGTGATCAGCGGCGGCATGGTTTTGAACAACGCAGCTGCGGCTTCTGCCGGAGTCATAACTATCCTCGTGTTGCCGGACAGATTACTGCACGACATGTCTTCCTCTCAAGCGGCTTGGCGCGATTCGAACTATGTGCGAGGAAGAATCACCGAAATTTACTTGTGACCGTCATGCAGCTTTGGCGGGGCGCCAGCGAAGGCCGACGTTCAGGAGCTCTTGCAGCAGTTCCTTGTATTGGTAGCCGACCTTCTTGGCTGAATCGGCGAAGTCTTCATCTTCGGCGATCTGTGGGTTGGGATTCGCTTCCAGGACGTAGAGTTCCCCGTCGGTATTCATTCGCATATCGATCCGCGCATAGCCGCTGAGTCCGAGTGCACGATAGACCTGTTTGGCGAGATCCTGAATTTCTTCAGCTTTGCCCTCCGGCAGGTTCTCAGCCTCTCGTGACGTGATCCCGTACTTCTTTTGATACGTCCGGCTCCATTTCACCCGCTCGGTGGCGATACGTTTGGCGTCGTCCGGCAGCTTGTCCAGGATGAGTTCCCACACCGGCAAGACTTGTAGTTGCCCATTGCCGATGATCCCCACATAGAACTCACGACCCTCGATGTACCGCTCGATCAGAGCCCCGGTTCCCACGCTATTGTGAATAAATGCCACTCGCTCACTCAGCTTGTCATCGTCCACGACGATCGACGCTTGCGAGATTCCCAGCGAAGCTTCCTCGCTGACCGATTTGACGATCAAGGGGAAAGACAGCCATTTAGGCCGCTTGACTGCACGTCCTTGGGGTACCTCAATGAACTCAGGGTAGGGGATTCGGTGGAAGGACAACACCTTCTTAGTCAGGACTTTGTCGCGTGCCAACATCAATCCACGCGGGTTACAGCCGGTGTAGGCCAGGTGAAGGAGTTCAAGGTACGACACGACGTGCTGATCATAGACGGCTACACCCGCGAACTCTTCCAAAAGGTTAAAGACGATGTCCGGCTTCACATGGTCGATGGCCGTGTGAATCACGCCGAGATCATTCTTGACCCCCAGCGGGGAGACCTCATGGCCGAGTTTCTTCAGCGCAGAAACGACGTCGTACTCTGTCCGCCACTCAACGGATTCCGGGTCGTAACTGTCCACCTGGTCGGGAGGAACAAGGTCTTCATGCATGAGGACGAGCACCCGGAGTCGCTTCATAAGGCCACCCGATGCCGTCCGCTCCGCAGAAAATTCATGGTATGTACGGTCAGAAGGATGGTGAAGTCCAGTTTGGCTTGTTCTTCCGTGATGGGAACCCGCAGATTGAGTTCCCGGCATCGTTGAATCATATCCTCCAGGACCTGATCGATTGTGTATTGGTACTCGCCGGTCCACGCGGCTACTTTACGCCGTACCTCTCGACGGAACCGATTGAGAAAGGTGGCGGCACTCAACTTATTTGCGTGGCATGGCATTGTAGAAAAGAGTCGTTTCAAATCCGGGTCGTACTGCAACTGTCGTTCGATTCCGTAATGCCTGCGTTTGCGTTCGTAATGTTCGCGCAGTGTCTTTTTGAGGGTGGAAAGCCCATCAACTTCTTCACAAGTCGTGACGGAAGGCGACATACCCCGGAGTTCCTTCATGAGCCCATCGACATATCGGAGTTTCTTGAGCACGGGCCAACCCCGGTACCGTTCTTCCCACAATGAGTCCGGTGTGAGCCAGACGGCAAACGTTTCAGCGAAGTCTTCATCTGGATGGCTTTGGGCGTACCACAAGTCTAGATGGCGCACGAAGCTTCGACTGTAGGGCCGGGGGGAGTAGTACAGTGGATACTGCTGGGAAGACTTGCCAAAAATTTGCTGACGCGTTTTCCGGCGGCGAATCTTATAGGCGTTTTCAATGGCATGACCGGCTTCATGGCGGAGAATGCGCAAACACCACTCCGTCGTCCCGCCTTCCACTTCCAGCAATTGGGCTTGTTCCAGCTTCGCGAGACGAGGATGGGCCAGATAGAAGGGGACGGCAATCCCAGGCACACCATCCGGTGTAAACCACTCGTTGGAGAGCCAGAAGTGCGGACGAAACAACAAGCGACGTTCTTCCAGTTCTCGAGTCAGCTCAGCGATAGGCTGTTCGAGAAATCCGCCTTTGATCCCCACGTGCAAGTCGCACATCGGGAGGTCCAATAGCGCTTCATCCGACCAGGATGCCCATTTGGGCTCGTCTTGGCCGATGATCGGAGCCTTGAGAACGTCGAAAATCGTGCGATCCATGATAGGCAAGTCTCTGAAGCACCTCTGTTGTGCCCTTCATGGAAAATATAGCACGTAGTGGTAATAACGCCTGATGCATCCCTGGTTTGGAATGGAAGAGACGGGCGGGGTGAAAATTGTACGGACAGCCTCAGTTGTAACTGTCCTTACGGCTTCAGTGTCCCTTGACGTTCGGGAAAATTTGAGAGTCGCGTCATCAGCGTCGGTATGGCCTCCCAAATATGATCGATGACCGACTCCACATAAGCCCGCGCTTCGACGATATCGCATTCCCAATCAGGCAGGGCTTCATGAAGATCGAGGATCGGGAGGTCTTTGCCGAACGACACTTCGTTGAAGAGAGGAACCTTCAATCCGAATCGCTTTTGGATAAACTCGCGATGGCCAAGACCCATCGCGATGATCAGGTCATTCCGGGCGACCAATTCTTTGGTCAGAAGTCGTGGGATGTGAGCGGACGGATCAATGCCTTTTTGGATCAGGCGGTTGGTAATAACTGAGTGGACCGTCTTAGGCTTGGCTTCGATACCTGCCGATTCGACCCGGTAAGAGACGTGCTGCCCCAGCTGTGCCCGAAACGCGTATTCGGCAGCCACACTCCGGAAGATATTTCCGGTACACACAAAAAGGATTGACTGCGGCATTGTTTGTTCGCCTCTCTATTAAATCAGACGGTCGACAAGGCAACAGTGGTACGGCTACAATCCTGCCATGCTTGTCCCGCTCACGCCAACACTCTTGCACAAATTAGACGAAGAAACAGAGAAGATGCAAACACGCCTTTGCCGGCTGGTGGGCCAAGCGATTGCTGACTATCACCTCATCGACGATGGCGACAAGGTGATGGTCTGCCTGTCAGGTGGTAAAGACAGTTACGGGTTGCTGGATATTTTACTCGTTTTACAGCGACGGGCTCCTATTCGTTTCGACGTGGTCGCCGTCAATCTCGACCAACGGCAGCCGGGGTTTCCGGAACATGTACTCCCACAATACCTGTCCGACCGTGGAATTCCTTTCCACATAGAATCCCGTGATACCTATTCGATCGTGAAGCGACTGATCCCGGAAGGGCAAACGACGTGCTCATTGTGCTCACGGTTACGGAGAGGACACTTGTATCGCATCGCCACTGAGCTTGGCGCCACGAAAATCGCGCTTGGCCATCACCGCGACGACATTATTGAAACCTTGTTTTTGAATCTCTTCTATTCGGGAAAACTGAAGGCCATCCCACCGAAGCTCCGTTCAAAGGATGGGCGACACATCGTCATTCGACCGCTGGCTATGGTCAAAGAGACTGACCTTGCGCGATATGCCGAGCTGCGGGCGTTCCCAATCATTCCATGCGATCTCTGTGGGTCGCAGGAAGACTTGAAACGAAAAAAAGTGAAGGCGTTGCTCCAGGAATGGGAGCGAGCCTCGCCCGGCTGTTCTGACAGCATTGCTGCAGCGGTCGGGAACGTCGCACCTGCTCTCCTAATGGATCCTCGACTCTTTGATTTCAAGTCGCTTGCATCAGCGGTAAGTACTCAGACTGAGGGTGACGCCTGGCTAGACCAGGAACCGCCTCTCGCATAAGTTCCGGCACCGTTGCATCACTACTGGTGCCAGCCTGCCATAAGGTTTCCTGTCTAAATTTCCGCATTTAGACCAAATCATGAAGAATTCTTCATGATTCTCTAATGCAGCCTTCATATTTCAAGGAGTATGCTTTCACTATGAAGAAAGGGGGTGAAGGTCGATGACAATGTTCCTTGCAGTGTTTGCACTGAGCATTATCGCTGGGGCGATGTATCGCGTGCCCTTACGCTTCTGTATCGTGAGACGTAAACAAAGAGCCCATTCCCATCGAGTTCTCCGCGCGCTCGTGTTTGTTATGGCCCTTCTTCCTGGTGTAGCAAGTGCTCATGGCAATGTGGCAATCGATGAAGATAGCTGTGCCCAACGGGTCGGAGGTAGTCTCGTCCATTTCAACGCGTATCAGCCGCAGAATGAAGCAAAAGCCCAGTATTGTACGGATATTCCTGGTGAAGGAGAGACGTTTCTTGTGGTCGATCTCGTGGATCCAGGTCTGCGCACGATGCCGGTGGGAGTGCGGGTAGTCAGAGGACTCAACGAGACGACAGAAGATGACACAGTCGCGTACTGGCCGCCGGCGATTCACCTGGATGGAGTAGTCAGAGGCGAAGCCAAGCTGGTTAAGGGTCTGTATAAGTTGATCATCACTCCGGAAGGGTCTAGTCCGTTGTCCTATCTGTTGCGAGTACAGCAAATCGATTATGCGACAATTGCCCGAAAAGCCATTGGGCCGTTGACCATCCTGCTTCTTCTTGCTTTACTTGCATACGAGTTTTCGAAATCAAAGCGATATAGGAACTGGCGGGTCTCCCGTCAGTCGTGAAGGTTTCATCGATCAAGAGATTCGTATAACAAGGAGGATTCACTATGGCAAGTGACCGAGGGTACGATATTTCGCAGTGGTATGACTCGAAGCCGGTGAAGTTGGGCTGGCTGGCGATTCTGGGGATCGGGGTGTTTTGGGTGCTGTATCAACGGGCGTTCGGGTACTCGCACGGGTTAGACTCCATGACCCCCGAGTTCGATTCGGTGTGGATGGGGCTGTGGCGGTTTAACATCTTAGCGAACGCGGTGTTCTTTGCGACGACGATCGGGTGGATCTGGGTGACGCGGGATCGGAACCTGGCGAACCTGGACCACAAGCTGGAGCTGAAGCGGTACTTTTACTGGATGGGCTGGCTCGTCTGCTACATCTGGGGGGTGTACTACGCGGGCAGCTACACGTTAGAGCAAGATGCGGCGTGGCACCAAGTGATCATCCGGGACACGAGCTTCACGGCGAGCCACATTGTGGCGTTCTACGGGACGTTCCCGTTGTACATCACGTGCGGCGTGGCGAGCTACCTGTATGCGCAGACGCGGTTACCGCTGTACGCCCAGGCGACGTCGTTCCCGCTGGTGGCGGCGGTGGTGGGGCCGATGTTCATCCTGCCGAACGTGGGGTTGAACGAGTGGGGGCATGCGTTCTGGTTCGTCGATGAATTGTTCTCGGCCCCGTTGCACTGGGGCTTTGTGACGTTGGGGTGGTGCGGGTTGTTCGGCGCGGCAGGCGGCGTGGCGGCGCAGATCGTGAGCCGGATGTCGAATCTGGCGGACGTGATCTGGAACAACGCGCCGAAGAGCATCCTGGATCCGTTCCCCAGCCAGGTGGGCCCCGGGCACAAGACCGTGTACTAAACGGGTGACCCGAGAGCGAGTGTGTCAGGGCGCGGCCCGGAGCTCCGTCGAAGGGGTTCCGGGCCGTCGCATTTCTGCCCCCTGTCGAGACGGATCTTCACAGCATGTCGACGTATAATCCTGGAAATTTCCAGGAACAGCAGCCCAACTCAATGGCTTCTATGGTCGCATGAGTAGGAGGATCGTGAGGCTAGGGGGAGCACAACGTCAATGACGCATCAACCCAGGATCGAAAAGTCTATTGGCTTGAAATGGCCGTTGTTTGATCCTTCAGCGGAACAAGCTGTTAGGCCACACACCATGTCCATTTCGGCCTTCAGGTCAATGTGGTCACCGGCCTTGGAGATTGGTATGCCGACCGTCAACGCTCCTTGTGGGTCGATCTTGACGTTCATGAAGATATTAAATGTCGTAGAGATGTCGGCTCCAGAAATGCCGTGCTCCTTCAGAGATAGATAGAGGTTCTCAAAACAGCTCGGATGATGGCCTTTATGCTTATACAGAATCTCAAACATCTCCTGGCTGCAGGGTGTTAGAAGGAAGTCATGCAAGCAGACAGTGTCTTCGATAATGGTAAACATCGGTCTGCTATTGTTCGCATAAAGAATATCACCTATTGTTAAATAGATCCGGCTCGCATAGTCCAATGACCTACCTGAAGACAAACGGCAGTCATGATCTTGCTCGCTGAATGAGAAGAGGTCAGATACCTGTTCGCCAAGAGGATCGATAACCCGTAATATTTGGCCCCGCTTGATCTTAAACGAGCGGCCACTCTGTGGTGGAATGCGGATGATCTGAGAAGCGGTCATGTTGCGTCAGTCTTGCGCACATGGAAGGGGCAAGACCATTCAGCTGGAACTGCACGACCGGAATATTGACGCGCCTCAGAATTTTCACCAAAGCTCGTCAACATCGGGTTGATCGATCCTTGGAATGTCATCTCGCGCCCTCTGATCGTCTGTTTCATAGTTTCAAACTTTTCGCGCGCACGTAGGCGGTCAAACTGTTCGTGCAAATTGAACACCATGGTGGGATACGGGCGGGTTCGCGCGAGACGTGAAGACTTGGGGTGCATGCCGATGACATACATTGCACGACCACCGATGCTGAACGAAAATTGATGACTCTTAGGGTCGGAGTCGACACTCTTATCCCAGGTAAAGTAATTAGAATCAAGAGAGTGCATGGCCTGAAGCTGATTCCACAATAGCTCTTCGAAGTGTTGTTCTGACTGGGTTGCTGGCCCACGGAACATCGCGATAAAGGTAACAAAATGGTCATCAACCACTGGGAATTCATGAGTAAAATTGTACAGGTCATGACAAACGGCGCGGACACTGCTATCAGAGGCTAGTTCTGGGTATAGCCCGAAACGATAACTCTTTTGGCTGAATGCCGAGACCGCGCCGGTGCATGGGTAAAACTGGCCCAAGATCTGTTGCCTTAACTGGTTGTGCGCATCAGTGAGATCGGCGTCCACCGGCATGTCAGGTGTGAGCGGTCTGACGACTGCCTTCCCCTTGAAAGCCGCGTAGCTCGAGAACCGACTTGCCACAGGATCGACTGATAAAGGGTTCCATGTGTGCGGGTCATTTGCGGGGGGGGTGATGTTTCCAGCGAGTGGCACGTGATGGAGATCTGATCCCATGGTGAAACCTCACAGATATCTTGAATCCAGGTGTCAGTGAACGTTTGCTGTTGTAGCGGTAAAGGGATTCTCGTCCTTTGCCTTCACGAGTGTCTCTTCTGTGTTGAACGCCGCGCCTGAGACCCATGAGGGGTCTTCGGATGAAGCCCTTAGATCTGAGCTGTATCTGCCCGCAGTCTTATTGACGCAAAAGCAATAGAGTGTTCCGTCCAGTTTGGACCACAGGCGTGGGAACCGAACCAGCTGGCCGGTCAGTTTAGATAGCACACGTTCCATGAGATAAATGCCTGAGACGCGACGTAAATAGCTGACCTGCAGCGTAGTATTTATCCAGCGAACGACGGGCCAGAACCACGTCGTTGGACGTATCATGATCTTTTCATTCACCAGATAATCAAAGAATTCGCGCCGAAGAGCCTTGCCATAAGGGATCGAAGGATCTGAGAATAGCACCACGGATCCCATTTTTGACTGACCAAAAAGGTGTCTTGGCACACCTGCTTCCTCGGCAATGCGCCTGGCAATCGGGCGATCATAGGAATTGCGCATTCGCCACGGGTCCATCTCGGGTGACTCCGTAATCTCAACGATCTCTGCCCGACGCCGGGCCCCTATGAACGGCAACGGCAGATGGATCAAACCAACAACGAGTCTCCACTCCCCCATGCCTGAGCCGCCCAGATCCCCATGTCGAAGGTCCTGATTCAGACAAGGCCACTCTACCTTATCCGCCTTGGGCCGCCAGATTTCACCAATGACGCCGGTCAAGAGTAGGCTGACCGTTGAGAGCTGATTCCCGATGTCCATTAGGTTCGCATCTTGGTTATGGTGGAGTGCGCAATAGTACAGATATTCCTGGTCGAAGTTCTCGACAAAGGCGCGCCGATTGATTCGGAAGCATGGAAGGTCGAGCGCGGCACAAATCTCTTCCCCGTTATCATTCGGCAGGTTCTTTTCCTCATGATGAGCGAAGGACCGCTTACTTTTGGCGGTCGGGACAGTGAATACTTTATCGAGATTTGATGCACGGGCCAGTGAGTTCACGGCCGTGGAGTCGTACCCCCTCGACTGGGTAGAGACGATTTGTAACGGCCAAGTCCGTGCCGTATCGCGCGCATTAGCGGCGATCAGGCCATATCGGTCTTGCAGATAGCCACGGTATTGTGCGAAGGAAGTGAATTGCGGTGGCATCTGCTTTTCCAATTCAATAGTCTGGTTACGGGAGACCTCCAAATTTCTATACATCAGTCGGCGGACCTTGCCTCCAGTAGTTGGAATGTCACGCCGATAGTCGTGGATGCCGTTCAGAATCGACTGACAGATGTCGGGATAATCTGGGCAGCGTGGGTCCAGCCGATCTTGCGTATGAGCCAGCAACAGGGGTAGGGAATTTGAGACGATGACACAATCATCGGCATCGTCATAGTACAGATGATCGGTTGTAGCGGCGCTGGGAACAAAGCGAACAGAATCCTCGGTCAGCAGGCCTCCTGAGCCAAAGACGCAATCAGTTGTCCCAAATTCGCCGAGATGAAATGGACCATCCCATACTCCTTCTATGAAGAACGACCGGCGCACTTCGACTCGTAGGCCGTGGGTTAGAGTAACGATGCCGTTTAACCGGTCCGTACGGGCGACCCATGCAAGCAATGGAAGTTGGGCATTCGAGTGCGCACGCAAAGTCCAGGCTACTTTGTTTGATTGCTGTGCTGCCGGGAGTTGCGCCGACCGTGGCTGCTCAATCACTGAGTGATTCAAATTGGAATCCTTTCATGGCAACTGCGATCTAGGATCACTACTAGTTCCAAAACCATCCAGTAATTAATGAGATCAGTATGAAACTGACTACACTCTATGAATATACTTCTTCAGAGTTAGATATGTATACTTAATTCATGACCCGCCATGTTGGGATGATTGTATTGTTTAAGTCATTGAATATATGAATATTTGTACTTATGCATGAAGCTAGTAGGCTGATGGTTGCCGTAATGCGTACTTGTGTCAATCGTCAATCCATCAACGCCATTAATGACAATGGCGGGAAATTCATAGAGACTTCAGTACCTACTTGTTGAGACTGAATGGAGCTGGTAGTACCCAAACAAGACAACTACTGGAAGCCAAATACCGATGACTCGCAGACCGTACAGCCTGGATTGGCGCGCCCTGCCTATTATTGAGAGCTCACCGAAAGAACTGTTGAAAATGCTTTAGCGAATTTTGGATCCACAGACATATTCGCCGACGCTTTAAGGTTTACTCTTTAGTGGAAGTAGAATGTCCTGTTCTTCAGGAAGGGGCGAAGAATGCAACGATCAACCGTGAAGTGGAAGGGTTCCAGCGAGCGTTCACTTTGGCGGTTGAACAGGAAGTGTTGAGTGTCGCGCCACGATTCAAGAGCCTTCCAGAAAACAACGCTCGGCAAGGGTTCTTCGAGCGGGCTGACTTTGAGGCACTCCTTCCCCGGCTCACTCTACGAGGCAAGCCTGACACCGATCTCCAAGACTATCTTTCGTGGTGTTTCAGGACGGGGATGCGGTCAGGCGAAACCAAGAACCTGACCTGGGCGGACTTCGATCGAGAAAGCTGGACGATTCGGTTGCACGCCAGGGATTCGAAGAACCGAAAGGGGAGAGCCATTCCACTTGAGAATGAGCTAAAGGAGATTGTGGAACGGCGATTATCAGCCCGTCGCCTAGATTGCCCGTACATCTTTCATCGTCATGGCCAACAACGCATGGGCGAATTTAGAAAAGTCTGGAAGCGGGCATGTGCGGAAGCGGGCCTTACCGGCAAGATTCCGCATGACTTCCGCCGGTCTGCCGTTCGGAACATGGTTCGGGCTGGCGTGAACCCCGATATTGCCCGTCAGATCTCAGGCCATCGGATAGCCGCCATTTTCTCTCGATACAACATCATCAGTGAAGCGGATCTCCGTGATGCCGTACAGCGGACGAGCGAATACGTGGCCAGCTTACCGGGAAAATCGAACGTGCTGACGCTTGCTCAATCACGTTCAGTTGGTAATGACAGGTAGTTCACGTTGGGGTGCTAACCTAAATGGCCTTTCCAAGTGATTGTATAAGTACAGTGTTTATGAGCTGTGTCCGCATCTTGTCCGTGTGTCTCAACGGTGTGTTGGGGAGACCGAGACAGGAGTAATCCTCTGAAAACAAAACTGCGGCCCACCGGCCCCGGCAGAAGGCCCCCCGGCCCTTTCGCCGCAGGCGGCCACGACCACCCTGGAGTCCTCTACGACTAGCCATGTATCCACGGCGTTCCTGTTATCAGAACACCCCCTCCGGTCTTCCCCAAAAACTTCACTCCAAAAAAGGAAACCCCTCGAATAAGGAACTCCATTATTACCCCATCATTCACCCAGGAGTATCCATCTGTGCCTGCCAATAGCAGCTGGTTACAAATTCTTTACGACCGTGGTAAGCGAGCCATCTGGGCCCACCTCAATCCGCATGCCTAAATTAGCGAGAATTTCAGGGACAATTCGATTCTCGATCAGAGTAGGGAGTTGATCAGGGTAGGGAAAGTCCTCAATGAAGAACCGATTGAAGTTCAGCTGCCAACTGTGCTGGCCATTGTTAAATACAAACAACTGTCCCAGGTTGGGGTCCTCACGGTCTCGAACATCCCTGAACCTCGCGGTGAGGCACGTCCGAATGATGTCCAGTTTCTCCTCATAGGTCATAGCCGCCTCTTACTGAGGTCTTTCTCTGGTGCTCATAACGGCGGCGGGCTGGTGAGCGTCCAGACAAGGGCACAGATCCATCCAGGAATTGTCCACCCGAGCATCCTCATTCTGAGAACCAAACCGCCAGCTTTACGTGGTGGTCCGACAGCCCGGATGGTTGCAGGCACAAGCATTGCCCTTGGTGCGGCCAGTGCGGCACTCCTCAGAGCAGAACGTTTTTCCCGCTGGAGCGAAACATTTACATTGAGGATGAGCGCATTTCTTCTCGGTCATGATTGTCTCCTCACTTCGCATGCTGCGTCCATACTATGAATCTCGAACGGAATAGATAAAACTAGAGCTTTCCCGTATTGCCGTAATGGGAACACAGGGGCATGAATGGCAATCATGAAAGACGAATCCAGCGGGACTCAGTCGGTCTGGACCGCAGCCAGGCCAAAGCCCTCCTCGCGTCGCTTGAGTCAATCCTTAGAAACAGAGGTCTGTATTGTGGGAGCCGGCATCGCCGGACTGTCCACCGCCTATTGTCTGGTTTGCGAGGGTAAATCGGTCGTGGTGGTTGACGACGGACCGATCGGTGGCGGGATGACGGAACGGACGACGGCACATCTCTCGAATGTCATTGACGAGGGCTATGTTGAGATCGAACGCCTGCATGGCGAGGAAGGCGCTCGCCTGGCGGCCGACAGCCATACGGCCGCGATCGATCGCATCGAAACGGTCGTGACCACCGAACGTATTGATTGCGATTTCGAGCGAGTCGACGGCTACCTTTTTCAAGCCCCTGAACAATCAGAAGAACTACTAGAGCAAGAACAATTGGCGGCACTTCGTGCAGGCGTCGATGTCATACGAATTGACAATAATCCGTCGGTTCCTGTTCTGGAACCTGGCGTATGCCTTCGCTTTCCACGGCAGGCCCAATTCCATCCCTTAAAGTACCTGACTGGTCTGGCGCAGGCCATTGAACGGCGGGGTGGGCAGATCTTCACAGACTGCCACGTCGAGGACGTAAAGAGCGGGACCCCATCGCACATTGAAACCCGACCCGGGCACGCCATCACGGCTCATTCGGTTCTCGTGGCCACGAACATCCCCATCAACGACATGTTCGTGGTACACACGAAACAAGCCCCCTATACCTCCTATGTCATTGGAGCGCGGGTGCCAAAGAATGCTGTGCCCCCCGCCCTGTACTGGGATCAGGCGGACCCGTACCACTACGTCAGAATCCAAGAGGGAGCAGCAGCCGACGGCCAGGATATTTTGATCATCGGGGGTGAAGATCACAAGACTGGTCAGGCGGACGATGGCGACGATCGCTATCAGCGCTTGGAACAGTGGGCCCGGATACGGTTCCCTATGATCAAGCAGATCGACTACCGCTGGTCGGGACAGGTCCTGGAACCGGTCGATGGGCTGGGATTCATTGGTCGGAATCCCAGTGATGCGCCCAATATTTACATCGCCACCGGCGATTCTGGTATGGGTATGACGCATGGCATGATCGCCGGCATGCTCATCACCGACCTCATTCTAGGTCGTACGAATGCCTGGGCCACCTTGTACGATCCGTCTCGAAAATCGCTGAAAGCGGCGGGAACCTTTGTGCAAGAAAACCTGAATGTGGCCGCGCAGTTTGGAGACTGGTTGTCGTCAGGCGACGTGGAATCTGAAGAGCAGATTTCGAAGGGAACGGGGGCGATCCTGCGGCAGGGGCTCCAGAAGCTCGCTGTCTATCGGGACGAAGGAGGAGAATTACATCGCTTCTCAGCTGTGTGCCCCCATCTCAAATGCATTGTCGCGTGGGATACCATCGAACACAGCTGGAATTGTCCCTGTCACGGTTCTCGATTTAATGCCTATGGCAAGGTACTCAATGGGCCGGCAGTGGCCGATCTTTCTCCGATTGAGCCATGACTGTCTGACTGATTCCGGTTAGCCTTGACCCATAACGCCGCTATATCCTGAAACATCAGAATCCAGACTGACCCATTACCCGTTACTCGCGTGCCTTGACCTTCGTCCATCCTCTGGGTACAACTCATCCTTCTTAACACCCTGACACCGCAAGCAAAATTATGCCTCTGTCCATCGAGACTGAGCTACGAACAGCCATGGCGACCATTGAGGAACTGGTTGAAGCCGTGAGGACGATCAAGGGCCGAGCTCAGAGCATCGTCGGGGGACGGGAGGACTCCTTAAAGGAAGCTGCTCGCATTGTGCTCGACGCAGAGCAAGCGATAGCCAAGACCAAGAGGGCATGATCCCGAACGCCATTATTCGATAACAAAGGGTTAAGAATGAGCGCCTTAGCTCATTGGTTGGATGGGCACTATTCGAGGGGAAACTCCCCGTACACCTCGGAGGGATTGTTTGGACCGACTACGACGGTCCGTATTTTTGCCCTTAAGACCTTTCGATCGATCTCACTGTGATGCGGCGATGCCCAAACGAGGGACCACTTGATTTCCAACGGAACGAAGGTGGTGGGTTGGCAGACTTCTGATTTCACCCAGGTCTCTACACGATCCTCTGGTGGGCTTGATCTTGGCGTAAGGGGTCCCTGGGCAGACCAATCCCCATTCACCCAGCCGCGGGGAGTCAGGTGCCATTCGATCTGAATCGTCGTCGTTCTCATTTCTATCGAATGATTCTAACAAGAAGCTCAGACGTTCGGGGATGGGCACCACCTCGTGCCATGGCACATCCGATTAGCAAGAGGAAACCAGCAGCGAATCCATAGCTGATCCCTTCATGACCCAGCCAGACGGCAGAGACCCATTGGGGCACCTGCTATTTTTCGACATGTTCTTCGGGTCAGCCCTGGTGCCGATCAATCGCGATAGGAGTCATCTTGGTTCACTAACCGGCCGGTCGAGGTTTGCTCTTCGTGTCCGGTGTAACGGATCGTTCGCGCAATTTGTTAATCAACTCCTCATAGGAACTTTCGCGGATGATCTTTTGAAACTGACTTCGATAATTACTCACCAAGCTGACGCCGTCGATGATGATATCGTAGGCACGCCATTGGTTTTCATTGAGGAAGAGGCGATAGTCGAGCGGAAGGGTCGACTTCCCCGAACGCAATTCGGTCCTGACTTCCGCGTACGATCCTTCGATCCGTTCCATCAGGTAGCCCGCTTCTTGTTTGCGTCCGGTATAATCTTCGATTTTTCCTGCATACCGGTCCGAGAGGAAACTCTTGTACACTTCGACGAACTCTTTTCGCTGCTCCTCAGTGAGCGGTTTCCAATAACTGCCCAACACTCGCTTTGACATTTCTGCATAGTCAAACCTAGCGGCTGCGATCTCTTCCAGCTTGTGACGCCGAACCGTGCGCTTGGCCGGGTCTTTCAGTGCAGGATCTTCGAGGATGCCGAGAATCTCGGTAACCGTTTCGCGCACGGCTTTCATAGGCGTCTCTCCCCCTTGCGGAGGAGCGGCGAAGGCGAAGGGTAAGAGAACGGTCAAGGCAAGCGCCGTCATCGACAGATGCCAGGCGGCGGGCCTCCAACTCATCCACAGAACCATAATATGAGAAGCTCCTTGGAAAGTTCGTCAATCCAAGACAAATGTCACCTTTCCATCCTGTTCCTGCCGGGATCTCAGTTTAATCAACCGTCCCTGATACGTGGTGTCCATTATCATCTGGCCTGTTTCGTGGCCGAGTTCTCAGTTATTAATTGTCGCCCCATGGAACCTGGGGCGTAAGCCACGCCGATCCCACAACTCAGCAGCCCAACCTCGACTATGGATAGCCGACCTGCTTTCATGTGGCATCCGTGTTGATTGATTACATCCTCGCATGGGCCAAACAACTCTGGAGCTGGGAAGACACCTCGGAGCGATCCTTTTGGCTTTCAAGACACAGTTGACCTCCTGCGGTTTGATCGTATGTCCTATGCCTTTTCCCAGTTATGAAGTTCCCATCGGCTTCGTAGAATTGGACCACAATCATCGACGGATACTCTAACTGTTCTTTGGACGTTGAAGAAGGACGAGAGGATGCATAACAGGCACCATCAGGCCGAGGGTGACGACGCAAGAACAGAAGGCGATGAAGGATGTCAGACGTTCGGTCAAAGACGTGGCAAACATGCTCAGGACGTGGACGGCTCAGCAGCGCGTTGAGCGCAGAAAGGCAGAGAATGATGAAGATCAGACGTACCAGCGCGTGTCTATTCATAGCGAGTGGAATGCTCCTGTTCACCGGCGCGGCTTTACAGGCCCAGGTAGGTAGTGGAAGTGGTTCGGGCGGAGTAGTCGGACAAGGAGGCCCCAATATCACGAGACCAGGAACCGGGCAGGAGGTGACGCCGGGAGGATCAGGAACCATACCCGAATTCAACCAAAGTACCCAGGGCGCTCCTGACGGCGGAACAGGATCCCGACCCGGTTCTGGCAGCATGGGCGCGCCTGGCAGTACGGTGCAACCTGGAGGGACCGGCGCACCCGGTAGGGGCTTGCCTGGAGGGACAGGAACACCGGGCGGAGGAACAAGTTCGCCTGGTACGGGATCATCTGCCGACATGAGCTCGTCAGGTGGGACAGGCTCATCGGGTGGTATGGGATCTGGTGGAGGCATGGGGTCATCCGGTGGCGCGGGAGGGGGCGGCAAGTAGGCGTGTCGTTATTGTATCAGCCTAGGCGATCTTGTCTCTTCAGGCTGCGCTCACAGGTAGACTTGCAGGGGTTTATGAGGGTTAGTTTTAGGGGTGTTTAAGAATAGGCCCCATATTATGCCTTTTAATAACCACGTTAGGTCTCGTGCCAAGGCCATTAACAAACGGAAGGGCCACACTAGGTTAAAGCGCCACATTCTCCCAAAGTTTGCACTCAAGCCCAATCCAGACACGAGCCGTATACCGTGGTTTCCAATTGCTCCCCGATCGATAGGGACGCCTAACCGCGTCGCCTCCGATCGCGGGCATTGCTGACCCTGGTTCTCAGGCCGCTTCTTGCGGCACCTGGGGCTCTCACTAGGCGCATGCCAGTAAAGGCTCCTTATAATGCTCCAGGATCATCTTGCCGTGGGGGTGATGGCCATCGCACGAAATTAAGCGGGTTGATACCCACGTTTCATTCACACCTAAACACTCCGTTGCGAGACCCTCACGTGAGAATTCTTAAGCGGCTTCACCATGCCTGAAGATAGCACTGCGCGACCGCGAGATGAAGATGCGAAGGCTCAGCTCGCCGCGATCGTCGAATCCTCTGACGATGCCATCGTGAGCAAAAACCTCGATGGAATCATTACCAGTTGGAATCGCGGCGCGGAGCGTATCTTTGGCTACACCGCACAAGAAGCCATCGGGCAGCCAGTGACCATCCTGATCCCTGCGGACCGGGCCAATGAAGAGCCTAGCATTCTCAAGCGCATCCGTGGCGGGGAGAAGATTGACCACTACGAAACAATCCGGCGCCGCAAGGACGGCACATTGCTCACCATTTCACTGACCGTGTCCCCCATCGCTGATGCACACGGAAGGGTGATCGGCGCATCCAAAATTGCGAGAGACATTACGGAGCGCAAACTGGCGGAACAGACGTTGCGGGAGGCGCAACTCCGTTTCCAACAGTGGAATAGGGAGCTGGAGCAGGCGGTCAGTGCGAAGACAGTAGAACTGCGTTACTCACAAGAGCGGCTTCGGGCGTTGACCAACGAGTTGAACCTGACTGAACAGCGGGAACGGAAGCGGTTGGCCATCGAGCTGCACGACCATTTGCAGCAGCTGCTGGTGCTCGGCAAGATTAAGCTCGGCCAAGGCAAACGGTTGTCAGCCACGACGCCTGCCTCGCTCGCGGTCATGAACGAAACCGACCACATCCTCTCCGAGGCCTTGGACTATACTCGTATGCTGGTGACCGAATTGAGTCCCCCCGTTTTGCACGACCATGGATTGTATGCGGGTCTCACGTGGCTGAGTGAGTACATGCCAAAGCACGGTGTGATGGTGACTGTCAGGGTGCCGAACACACCGTTGGCGCTGCCGGAAACCCACGTCGTCCTCTTGTTTCAGTCGGTGCGGGAATTGTTAATTAATTCGGCCAAACACGCCGGGACTGGACAGGCCAGTGTGACGATGGCTCGGCGCAACGGCCTTCTGAGCATCGAGGTGCGCGATGAAGGGGCGGGGTTCGATCTTGCTGCTGTTGCGGGAAGCGAAACCTTAAGCGGAGGGATGTCCTCCAAGTTCGGACTCTTCAGTATCGGCGAACGCATGCTCGCGATCGGTGGATCATTCGACATTCAATCATCACCGGGGAAGGGTACCACGGCAACGCTCCTACTGCCGTTGGCTAAGAATGCAGGCCAGAGCGGAGCGGGAGTGCGCATAGATGCAGAAGACTCGGCAGCCAACCCGCAGGGCTCAGCACGGTCCGGGCCAAGCACGCGGGTGCTGCTCGTCGATGACCACCTCATGGTTCGCCAAGGGCTGAAGGCGGTACTGAACGCGTATGCAGATATCGAATTGGTTGGCGAAGCCGGAACTGGCGAGGAGGCCGTGCGGCTGGTGGACCGATTGCGGCCAGCAGTGGTGGTGATGGACCTTAATCTCCCCAAATTGGATGGCGTGGAAGCGACGAGACAGATCAAGTCACGCTATCCAGAGACGATCGTCATTGGGATCTCGGTGAACCCCACAAAAGAGAATGAGGAGGCGATGAGGCGGGCGGGTGCGGTCGGCCTGCTCTCGAAAGAAGCAGCCGTCGAGCAGTTGTACGAGACCATAATACAAGTGACGAGGCCACAAGCCCGAAGCCGATGAAACAACAGGCCCAATCGTTGCCACAGCTGTCGTATCGAACGTGGCGAAAGTCCTCATCGAATCACCAGCACCAGCTCACTAGTTGCACGTAGCTACCTTGTGAGCGAATGATTCAAACACGGACAGAAACACGGACAATTTCCGGTTAACTGAGTTCTTTCATTTGGTTGGGAGTCAGTAACTGATTGAAAAGGTTGGTTGCGGGGAGAGGATTTGAACCTCTGACCTTTGGGTTATGAGGCCTTAAAGACGGATTTCGTAATACCCTGATCTTTCGTCTTGTTTCTCGCTTTTATAATTGAATCAATGACTTGTAGCGTTCTATCTGTTGCAATGAATTCCATCAATTCTGTCCATTTCGACGCTTTTTAGCACAATTTTTTCACATACGATGTACGTAATGCGTAAAACTGTGATAGGTTGGACATCGTGATTCGAGGGTTTCGGGACAAGAAGGCGCAACAGTTCTTTGCAGGAGAGATGGTCAGGGAATTCTCCAACTTCCGGAAGGTAGCTGAGCGGAAACTCACGATGCTCGACAACGCGACGGACCTGAAGGACCTCCTATCACCGGCAGGCAACCGACTGGAAAGATTGAAGGGGGATAGGGTCGGACAACACAGTATAAGGATCAATGATCAGTGGCGGATCTGCTTTGTCTGGACGGCTGACGGACCCGATGACGTCGAGATCACCGATTATCACTGAAGGAGAGAACACCATGATTAAGAACGGCATGCGGCCGGTTCATCCAGGAGAAATTTTACTGGAAGAGTTCATCAAACCGTCAGATCCGCAGATAAACGCCAATACACTAGCCAAGGCCCTCGAAGTGCCGGCGAATCGGATCACGGCGATTATCAAAGGGCAGCGTGGCATCACGGGAGATACTGCGGTTCGTCTAGCGGCATTTTTCAACACGACAGCTGAATTTTGGATGAACCTGCAGAAGACCTATGAGCTGCGGCTTGCCGAACAAGCATTGCCGGTGAGGGTCAGGAAGCATATCGAGCAACGCAGAGACGCACTCGTGACTGCCTGATAACGGGATACTCCGTTCCGGACTCGCTGCCATTTACACCTTACCAATTAGTGAAGGAAGGAAGTCACCGGGAGGGCCTTCATCGACTTCCCCAACGCGCTGATCGTCACGGGTTTCGTCAACTGGGTGAAGTGACGGCGAGACTTCGGTGAGATCGCGCAGCGCCGTCGTCTGGCGCTTCGACGGCTCAGTCCTTCAACGAGAACGGCGTGAAGTCCGTATGCCTGTCGTACCAGTCCTCGTTCTCCTGGCGCTTCAGCCAGCCGACGATCGCGTAGGTCACCGGCGTGAAGACGATCTCGACGGAGACCTTGAACGCCCAGTTGAAGGCGATGACCTTCATCATCGTCCCGGGCTGCCAGGTCCCGAGGAAGGCAATCGGATAGAAGAGGGCGCTGTCGACGAGCTGGCCGACTGCGGTCGAGCCGATCGTGCGGGTCCAGAGATGACGCCCTTCGGTCCAGACCTTCATCTTCGCCATGACATAGCTGTTCATGAAGTCGCCGCACCAGAAGGCGACGATCGACGCGACGACGATCCGCCCCGTGCTCCCGAATACGAGCTCCAGGGCAGGCTGGATCACGGCATTGAAGGGCTCCTCCGGATCCGCCGGCATGTGGATCACGAAGAGCCCCATGATGGTCGCAAAGATCATCGAGATGAAGCCCGCCCAGATGACTTTGCGCGTGCGCGCGTAGCCATAGACCTCGGTTAGCACGTCGCCGAAGATGTAGGAGATCGGGAAGAAGAGGTTCCCGGCGCCGAAGGTCAGGCCGAAGAGGATGCACGTCTTGCCCGGTCCGATCAGGTTCGAGCAGAGCACGACCGTCACGAAGCCCGCCATGACGAGGTCGTAGTAGCGGTAATGACGGGGGTTCGAGACGAGTTCATGCTCGAGCGATTCGGCGCGGGCGGTCATCTGCGGGCCAGGTTCCTCTCGGTCTGTGGTTCTATGTGCCCCCTGCAGGCGTCGCCCGTTCGCGATCCAGCTCCGGATCCCGCCCCGGCCCGAGACTCGCCGGCAGCGGCAGGATCTCCCGCTTCGCGAGCGCGATCCGGATCTCTGCCCAGTCCGGCGCGGCCTTCGGATAGCCGGCATAGCTCGTGAAGTGGATCAGCCACTCAGGAATAGGAAATTTAAAAGGACTTGTGGCCTGGCCAGGAAGCTACCAAAGACCTCGTTCACGATCAATCCCCAGGCTTAGCCATCGGAAATACGGGCGTGTCCGCTGCCGAAGGGTCGGCCTGGCCTGTCGTGGTGTTCAGGCGAAGGGATGTCGCCAAGGGCTGGCCATTGGGAGCGAGCAGCCCGATCGGAAAATAGATTATTGCGAGGTGGACATTGGCTGTAGGGCGCGTTAGGTTGAGGGATTGATGCCCTGTAGGCTCATCGCTTGGATTCGCACCCGACGGGGCAAGTGACTACTCATCACCTCGACAATGCCGGTCACCCGTACGCGATCACCGTCTTGAGGAATCCATCATAGGCGTTCGGATTGCAGTGCCCTAACGCTTCCAGTGGTAAGATGCCTGTTTCATCGTCGAGCATGAAGGCTGCTCGGTCATACAGCACACGACACCTAGTGCGTGCGGCTGGTGGAAGGACGATCACCGCACTCACTACACCACGTTGGAAGATCGGGGCTCCATGAGAGAAGCGTCTCTATAGAGACTTGAGCGAGTTTATTAAGGGTTCCGACTCCGTTGTCCTTAATCAAAATGTTTTACCGTAAAGGAAGGTGATCTCCCAACGAGGTTGTGATGCCTAAGACTATCGTCGTGCTCCATGGCGACCAGACTGGAGAAGAACTCCTGGCTCAAGCGCTCCGGGTGCTTGACCCTGACGTTATCGGCCTCAGGGCTACCTTGCAGCATTTCGATTTGAGCCTCGCCCACCGGCGCGCGACCCACAACCGTATCGTCGAAGAGGCCGCTGCGGCCATGGCGGCGGCTGGTTATGGATTGAAAGCCGCCACGATCACTCCCGAGACGGCAGGAGACGTCGGCAGCCCGAACATGATCGTGCGCGAGCGAATCAACGGGAGTGTCATTGTCCGGACCGGGCGACGCATTCCGGGGATCACTCCTGTCGGTGGGGCCCACGGACCGATTGCGGTGATTCGCATGGCCGTCGGCGGGGCATATGGGGCAAAGGAATGGCGCGAAGGAGAAGGACTCCATGAAGTAGCCTATCGGACGGAACGGATAACGCGGTGGCACTGTCGTGCGGTCGCTGAATATGCATTCCATCATGCTGAGAAGTTCGATGCCAAAGTCTTCGGCGGTCCCAAATACACCGTCAGCCCGATTTTCGAAGGCCTGCTGAAGGAGGAGATGGACGCCGCGGCCTGCCGTCACCCCAACATCCGCTACGAGCCTCAATTGATTGACGCGACGTATGCCCTGCTGCTGGCTCATTCCGGTGAGACGCTCGTCATCCCCGCTCTGAATCGAGATGGCGACTGCCTGAGCGACCTGGTCCTGCAACTGTTCGGTTCCATCGCCGGATCGGAATCGCTTCTTCTCAGCCTGGACCAGGACTGGAGTGTCCGTGTCGTCATGGCGGAAGCTCCGCACGGTACGGCGCCCTTGTTGTTCGGCAAGAACCTCGCCAACCCCATGGCTATGATTCTGGCAGGCGCCTCAGTGCTTTCCTATATGGGCGAGCCGGAAGCCATAGTCGCACGTGCCCTTGAAAGCTCAGTCTTCGAGGTGGTCTCGGACGGCATACGGACAGTCGATCTACAGGGACGGGCGACAACCACGGAATTTACAGACGAAGTGATTCGCCGCGTCAGGAATAAGCTGGGGTAGGGCTTTGTGTAATCCCATAAGAACCTGGACCTCACGGGCTCCCTTATGGAATCGACATGGCAACGCGAAAGCCGTATTTGTTGTATTTGGAGTTGATTGCCCAGTACCAAGCGTGAATGGCTACGCGCAGACACCATCGTTATTCTGAAGTGTGTGCAACGATTCGGGGAGACCCTGCCAATTTCCGATGACGATGAATGGCCGCTTTCGGGTAAAGAATCAAACTTGATCAATGACGGCAAGTGGCCGAATAGCGGCATTTGAATCTGACAACCACATCGCCGACACTCCTTTCTCACTAGATGTCGCCACAGTTAGTGCATCGCACTGACGAGTCGCAAAGGCGGCGGTGCTCTCGCCGTCTGTCACCGAAAGGAGTCCATCATGGCAAGTATCAACACATCTCAACACCGCGAACCGTGGAATAAAGGGAGACTTGTCGGCCAAAAAGCGCCGTTCAAGTTGAAGGAGATTTGGGCGACATCTCAGACAACAGAAATTTGTGAAACATGACAACCGATACTGGATTGATTGATGGGGAGGATTTTGGGCCAGGGGCTAGGGGATGTTCCCGCGCCGAGGAGGTGGTCGCCCCTGCGGGTCAGGCTTGATCGTCGAAGTGAGGCGCTGCGGCGCCCAGCGTGATTTTGCTGAGCACCGCAGGCTGTGCAGGACCGTCTGTCGTTACAAGGTACTTAAAAACGCAGCCAAGTCGGCTTTTTCACTTTCAGTCAGTCCCATTCCAAAACGAACGTTGTACATCTCGACGACGTCCTTCAGGCTCTCCGCCGAGCCATTGTGAAAGTAGGGTGCCCGGGCGGAGAGTCCGCGAAGAATCGGGCCTTTGAACTTGCCGATGTCCGCCCATTTGCCCGTCACCAATGCCCGTCCGGGATCGGTAGTAGAAATTTCCTTCGTCGGATCGGCCTTCTGGCGCAGCTTGATAACCGGCAAATAATCCACCCCCAGCGGATTCAGCGGATTCCCGACGTCGGCGACCCCGATGTTCAACGGTGCGATAACGGAATGGTTGCCGACATTGGGCGAGTCGTGGCAGGTACCACAGGTCCCCGGAAGGGTGGCGACCCCAAGCGCATCGTTGATCCCAGCGACGCCCGTAATGGCGATCGGGCGCGAGTTGAACAGCATTTGCCCACGCAGAATACTGGCGCGGTGGTGGTTATGGGACTGTTCATGCGCCCAGGCGGGCGTAAACAGGGTAAAGATCACCGGGTTGAACGGCGTGCCCATGGGGTTCCCGCCCAGCGGATCATTGATGCCAACAAAGAAGGGTTGGTTAAACAGTGCCACGGGCCCGCCGTGCGCACCGTGGGACTCCAGCGATCCCGCACCAAAATCGACGGTCTGCGCGGTCGACAGCCCCATTTCAAACGCCACGATTTGCTGCTTCTGGTGCTCCGTCAATGGCGTGCTCGCTTGCGCATGGCCATTTGTGGCATCCAGCGATTGATGGAGCAGGTCGAACGGCAATTCTTGCCCGAGGGTGGACGGCACAATCGGTTTCGTACCGGTCTGCGTAGAGGATTCACGCCCATCCCACATCACGGTGGTCAAAAACCGGAGATTGGTTGAAGGAAGCGGGCGGCGGTACATGGATAAGGTCGAGGTGTTATTGCACTTGTAGGGGTTGCTGACGCTGACCACCTCAAACTCGGCATCAGCAGGGACCGGCAGGGCAACGCGAATTAAACCACGGCTGGTGAGCAGGCTGTAGGCCTGTCGGCGGCCTTCCACCGATGAGGTATCAATATCGTGATCACAATTGGCGCCGTCATTGGTACGAAAGATCGGGTCCAAGCCATGCGTCTCTTCAAACCGTTTGGCAACATGCGCGGCTGAGACAGACCAGGCGTCACTGGCTTGGTGGCAAGTGGCGCAACTGCGCCCGTTAGTACCAAGACTCTGGAAAAATGGCCCGGTGAGATCGATCTTCCCAGATTCGTTGAAGGTTTTCAGAACTCCATGAGGGTTTGAAAACGGAAACAGATTCGGGAGAAACGTAGAAGGCTCGGCCCCCACGACAGTGGCGGTACCCACCAAGAGCGCGCTCAGTATGCCCGCGCGAAGTTTCAACATGAATAACCTCCGTTGTAAGTAACGAGAAAATCGAGCGGGATGTTACAGCATATTTCGCAGGATATTAAGCTGTGGGAGGTACGTACCTCCAAATAATGTTTTGAGTACTGCACTCACTGGCTGAGGATTCTAATGAACGGCAGGTTTCCGGCGTGGAGCGTGCCGTAGCGACTGTCGCACAGTGGCCGATGGCAGTCCTCGACCCAAAGGAGAAGCACACGACTGACCGCTACCAGAATGGGGGCTTGCGCCGATCCCCATAAGACGATGATCTCATCGCGGTAGTGGAGCGGAACTTGTCTTGCTGCGATGGCTTAGGGGTTCTTGCCCGCCGGTTTAGGCAGAAGTGGACAATCTACCGTAACGGGATTATACAGTCTGCCTGAACATTGTTAGGCGTCAGAAGCGAATCACATGCCCACCCCAACCATCTTCATCTCGTACTCACACGACACCCCGGAGCACAAGGCGTGGGTACTGAAGCTCGCCACGGACCTTCGCTCGGCCGGAATCGATGCGTCGCTCGATCAGTGGGATCTGGCGCCAGGGCAAGACGTTGTCTCCTTCATGGCAGATGGAATTGCCAAAGCCGATCGTGTTTTGTTGGTATGCTCTGAACAGTATGTCCGCAAATCGGAAGGAGGCTTGGGTGGCGTCGGCTACGAGCGGCTGATCGTTACGGCCGAAATGGTCGAGGCCATCGAGACCAAGAAGTTCATACCGATAGTCCGGGCAAACCCATCAACGTCAAAGACTCCTAGGCATCTCGGGCCGAGGCTCTTCCTCGACTTCGGTGACGACGCGACGTACGCTGCTTCACTAGAAGCGCTATGCCGAGAACTGCTTGGTATGCCAGCGACTCCGAAGCCGCCGCTCGGTTCGAACCCCTTCTCAGCGTTGATCCCGACTGCCGCAGCCCCAGCTAGAGCTGTGTTGGGCACAGGCGCGCTGCCGACGGGAGAGCCTCTGCTCTCCGGCAAATGGTTTGAGTCAGAACGTGCAACCGCCGAAGCCGGCATGGCCAAACTCGGTGTCAAGGCTGGAATGGAGCTTCGGTTCGGGCTACACACACCGGTGAACAAGTCGCAGATCGACCTCCTCACCGCGGTCCGCGCTTCTGAAATTCACACGTTCGGCTGGCCGATTGGTATCACGCTGGAGAATGTGAACGAGTATAAGCCTCGGCCGTTCGGCGACGGCATTCGCGCAGAGGTCGCGATTCAGAAGGATGGTCCCACTGGCCGCGAGTCCTACGACTACTGGGCCATGGCGAAGAGCGGTGACTTCTACTTGCTGCAGGACCTGTTCGAGGACATGCGAGACGAAGGCAAGATCTTCTTCAACACACGCATTGTGCGCGTTACAGAAGCTCTTATGTTCGCTAGTGGCCTGTACTCGCACGTCGGCGCGCCCGCCGATGCACGTCTCAGCGTGCGAGTCACCCACTTCGGACTGAGAGGCCGCACCCTAAGCAGCGCTGGCGGTAGGCGTCATGTCTCGCCACATACTTCGGTTGACGACAGGTGCGAGTCTGAGGTGGTGGTAACTCTCGGCTCAATCAGCGACACGCTGGTGACCGACGTCCAGCGGCTCACGGCTCCACTGTTCATGCTTTTCGAGTTCATGGAGTTCGCAGACAAGGTCTACGAAGACATCGTCCGGAAGTTTGAGAAGGGCCAGTCGTCGTGAGGCGGCCTAACCCCTCCATCGAGCGGACGTGCCACGGTCGACCTCGCTTGCCGCGCCACGCCGCTCATGTCGAACGTTAGGCTTAAACCAGGGAGTTCATGCCACGAGCAAACGGAATCAACAGCCATCTTGCTGGCGAGTACTTCGTCGCGGCCGAGCTCTATCGGCGCGGCTACACCGTCGCAATGACGCTCGGCAACGCAAAGGCCATCGATCTGTTCGCGGAGCGGGACGGTTGCACGGTCAATGTGCAGGTGAAGGCAATCGCGAAGCGTCAGAGCGTCGGTTGGCCTATGATGATGGATAAGGTCATCCCGGGCATCGTTTACGTGTTCGTATGCCTAAACGAAGCTCCGGTGCCGCCGGACTATTTCATCGCGACTTCAGACGAGGCACGCAAAAAGGTCAAGCAGTACACCACGCGTGGCATCGTTTATCTTGCAAGTGTTCGCTCCGAGGAGTTCATCGACCGTTGGGACAAGGTCAAGGCCTGGCTGACCTCGCCAAGTGCGCCCAAGCGTCGGCGCGGCCGAACTACACCGTAACGCGACCGGGCTGAGGACCGCTTTACGGCGAGGCGATCTCGGTGCCGAAATTCCGCACTTGGCCGATGGCAGCCCTCGACCCACAGCCGACGTCCACGACCGACGGCTATCCGGTAGTTCAATCGAATGACGGCCCCACCGGGATCCCAGGGGCGTCAGCTTCCAAAAAATCCCCACTACACCCCTGTCAAAATCTCCATCTGAAATGCCAGCACAAAGTCGGTCGATTTCTCATGGAATTTGACTTATGCTAATTTTGTTCCAAATACAAATGGTTTGGTCCTTTGCGGTGGGATTGCCGGTCTCACGGCGAAAGATGCCGAGATGGTGTTGGGGAGACAAAGGTAGAGCCGGGCTTTCTTTTGGAAGACGTAACCTTACTCCAAGCTCTTCGCAGAGGCGACGAAACAGCCTTTGCCCAGCTGATAGACCACTACCATGCCTCGCTCCTTCGTCTTGCAATGACCTTTGTCTCTAGTCCTGCAGTGGCGGAGGAGGTGGTCCAGGAAACGTGGATCGGTGTACTAGAAGGCATCGGTCGATTTGAGGGACGTTCATCCCTCAAGACATGGATTTTCCGAATCCTAACCAATCAGGCAAAGACCAGGGGCGTGCGAGAACGCCGAAATGCCCCGTTCTCACCTCTAGGACATTCGACGGAAGAGCCCGAGGCCCCAGCCGTGGACCCCTCTCGATTTCATACTTCAGGATATTGGGTCGATCATTGGAATTCTCTCCCCCGCTATTGGGATGATGAGACTCCTGAAAGACTCTTTTTATCCAAAGAAGGGCTTGCGCAGATCGAGAAGGCCATTAATGCCCTTCCCCCGATACAGCAGCAGGTCATCACGCTACGAGACGTGGAGGGGTTAAACGCAGTGGAAGTCTGTAACATTCTGTCGATCGGTGAGACAAATCAGCGAGTGCTGCTCCACCGTGCGCGGTCCCAGGTCCGACGTGCCCTAGAGAAGTATCTCGAAACAGGTGACTCGCAGATATGATCCACGACAACCTCAAGAACCGCATGATCGACTGCCTGGCGGGGCAGCTAACCTGTAAGGCAGTGACCGAAGCCATCACTGACTACCTCGAAGGCAACCTGGGCTTCGTGGAGCGGATACGGTTCCAGATGCACCTAGGCTTTTGCCGGGGTTGCCGACGGTACCTTCGACAGATGCGGCTAATGCTCCGCACCTTCGGCACACTGCCGATGGAACCTATCCCGCCAGCTGTCCGCGATGAACTCCTTCAGCGATTCCGGACCTGGAAATCCCGATCGCAAACTTAGCGTGTAACGAAATCGAACATTGGAAGACTGTAGCTTATAGAACTATGGTCTACGTTTGGCCATAAAGGAGGAATCAATGAAGAATAGGAGTATTCTCACAGTTGTCATGGTCGGGCTGCTGGCTTGGTCTTGTGCGGATACAGCCCAGGCGGCAGCAGATCGAGAGAAGCTGCTCAAAGATCCTGGCGTCTATGGGAGTTTCGCAGTGTTCAAGGTAGATGGAGACTGGTGGAAGCTGGACAAGGCGGTGAGAGGTTCGGCCGCTGCTGAAGTGAAGGTCATCTTTCAGAAGCATGCCGACACCGTCACGGCTGATACCTATCTCCTTCGTGGGCTTTCCGAGAAAGCAGACTTCTTTATCCGCGTTCATTCTATGGAAATGCTGAACAACCAGAACTTCCTCGTGGACCTGATGGGGACAACGTTCGGGAAGTATCTACAAAACACCGATACGTTTAACGGCATTACCAAAATGGCCAATTATGTGTCGGCCTTTCCCGACGAGCTGAAAGAGGCGATGAAGACCCCGCCTGATCCCGGTCCTAAGTCCTATGTGATCGTCGTACCGATCCGAAAGGACGCGGGATGGTGGATCACGGCACAGGACGGACGGGGCACTATGATGAAAGAGCACGCGGACGCTACTGTTACCTACCTCAAGACGGTCAAGCGCAAGCTCTATCACTCGAGCGGGCTAGACGACCTCGACTTCATCACGTATTTCGAGACCGCCAAGCTGGACGATTTCAACAACCTGGTTATCGGGCTGGAGCGGGTCAATGAGAACCGCCACAACAAACAGTTCGGAAGCCCGACGCTGCTGGGCACCATCCATTCGCTGGATGAAATGCTGGAGATTTTTTCGCGGTAAGCATAGCTCGAGGCCTTGGGCAGCGGGGACGACCGTACGAGAGATAGGCGCATTTGCTGCGGTCTTGCCTCGCTGATTCCTGCCATCTGCTATGCTTTACTACATATCGGCCTGCTTTCTTGGAGGGTCCTCCTGTACTTGTAATTGCTGGTGCTCGCGCCGAATGCCGATTGTTGGTTGTTCGCATTGTACGTCGTAGCCGCGAGGACAGGAGGTAGCTTGGTTCGCGCTAACGTCCCGCCGGAGAGGTCGGAACTGGTCATACGAGGTGCGCGGGCACATGAGGGCATGCAGCCTGTGCCGGCTTCTGACGGCGAGACTCCAGGTCATCTCCGGGAAAGGGCACGCCTGACCGGGGAGTGGGTCTTTCACGGTGTGCAGTCAGCCCACGGAAACACCGGACGGGGGCGTAGTTATGAACGACCGCTTTCCAGCCCGGAGTGTGCCGTAGCGACTGTCGCCAAGTGGCCGAACTGAGACATTCGAACGACGGCATTTACGCTGCAACGACCGGCTACAGTTTTTCAAGAAACACATCAGTTGAAAGATCCGTACCCCCATTTACCGCAGCGTCGGCTGTAGGCGACAGTGCGCACTGAGCCTTCGATGACGGGCGGCCGCTATCTGGTTCATAGCAGTACGTTGGCCGCATCCGACCGGAATGACGCTCTACCCGTGTCGCCCTTCACCGACCGATCGGTACCCAATAACGATAAACCAGCGGAGCAAGTTGGTTATATTTCTCTGTTCGACTAACTGAGCCTCGATCTCACTAGGTGAAGGAAGCCCCCAGGGGGCCGGAGGCTTCCCAGGAAACCGCTCAGCGCTTTAAGACATGAGCGGCGATCCACTCTTTGGCCTCAAAGGCGACATTCATGAGCGCCTCAAGGTCGTTAAGACCAAATGAAGTGCCATTGCGCCATGCACCAGATTGGTCCTTAAACGGCCGGGAGAAGGTCGTTGCGAAGAACGGTCCGTTCTCGCTGACGTTCTGCCAGATCGTCGCTTTGATGTTCCCACATCGCAGCGTGGTTGCCGGTCGTTTGGATGAGTTGTTGGTCGCCATGGTGTTTCCTCCTTATTGTTGAACTGCAGGTGACTCTCTCACGGGAGGAGGAGAGGCACCGCACAGTTCACAGAGGAAACGGCAGGCAGAGGCCGGAACCGGCTTGCCGGAGAGGGACACGCAGCGAGAGTGACAGGATACTGGCGCGAGCGATGCGCCTCGCAGGTGTGAGCCGGTCGGCTATCGCCGTTGGCGACCAGAACTATCTCAACGATACACAGAGGGGGATGAAGGCCCTCGCCTTAAAAGTTCGAAAGGTTCAATAACAGCAATGGCTTGGTTTTGCGATGGTTTCCCCATTTTATCTTATAAATTGAGGCATTGTTGGGTTTCTACTGATTCTGTGGGATTACAGGAATTCTGCCGGTTCTGAAGATTTTTAGCACAAATTTAGCACAGGTTTGTGGGGTGAACCCCTCTGTTGAGACACGAGAATTAGCACACACTCGTTGGCCGGACCGTTTTCTTCACGCCATCTTTTCGTTCAGACTCAGTACCCTCCGCTGGCTCAAAAAACTGCATGCTGACCGCGCCAGATGCCAGCGTGGATCTTGCACCACAATCACCAGGCTCACCACAGCGCGTTGAACATGCGGTCCCCGGCCGGATGCTATTCGGCGTGGTTAGTCGCAAACAAGATACGACCTGTCCAAAATTAGGTGGGGCAGTGGAGCTTACCATTGTCCCGAAGGACACTGCTCTTAGGATTCTAGTGGCTAGGGCCTTGTGCACCTATTTTAATGGAACTAAATAGCCCTAGACGAATGAGTCATATCTTAGGTTTTGCTTCGACGCTATTATCCCACTAAAGCTTAAAGATCTAGTGTCATACCTCACTTAAGATTCGGATAGTGTCAGAAGTCGAAAGGGCTCAATGGAACCCACGATGAAACTTGTTCTGAATGGTCGAGGGCGATGTTAGAGGACCTGGTCACCAGCTGCCAACGTACATCCAGCCCCACCATCGCCAGGCTACTGTCAGCCCGTTAAACATGCGGTTAGCGGGCGAGTGCTATGCAAAAGTCATTCGTCAAGCAACGCCTTTCTAAGATTAGATGGGACAGCAAAGCTACTTCTTGGTAAGCCCCCATCCGAAGCAAGGAGTTTCAGACGAGTTGATTATACGGAGACTAATTTCATGGCATTACGAATCTGCTTCTCAACCATGCTCGTCCTTATCGTTTTGAGTGCCTATGGGTATGTCCTTGCCGAGGATGATGTACTAAAGCAAATGATCAAAGAAAACGAACAGGCCGTCCCGATAGTGGAGTATTTGGAGTTCCTAAGGACAAACGTACCCTCACCCAAGAGCGATGAGCCATTGCATTATGCTGAGCTTAGGCTATCGGCTGAGAACTTTCGCTCTTGTACAGCACTTTCCAAGTTAATGCGCTCACTAAGCCAAGAAATAACTGAAACGGAAGTTGGGTCCTACGTTTCAGAATGTCTTTCACCCATAGGTCATCCGTCTCTTTTTGCGATGCGTGACAACTTAATTCGAGTCGTGGGCGTAATGAAGATTCAATTATTCGGGATCGAGAAAATAGAATGTACCGTTGTTCGCATAGGTCTGAATATCTTAATGACAGCACGTCACTGTTTCGACAGCCATGGTCTGATGGATGAGGCTGGAAACATAAGCGACACGAATGTTAGGGAATATGCAAGATTTTACCTTGCGTCGGCACCAAGCCTCCCAATTACCCCAAAGACCGTTATCGAAAATTCCTACTATTCAAACCCTGAGCATCGAAACGGATCCAAGAGGAACCATCGCCAACAATTTGATTATGTCCTTGTCGAGACGGACAAAATCGACATTCCTTTCCACCCTATAGCATTCGCTATTCCTAATGAACTTGACAAGGTTATTATCCCCGGAGTTAGTGTCCTAACACTTCAGTTCGAAGAGCAAAAGCTAGCGCAGCAGGGTTTGGAAGCAATTGATGACCCAGGACAATGGGCACATGCACTCCGCTGGGACAATAGCCCAACTTGCGTCATTGCTCGTCTGATTGGCGCCTGTATCTATCATGGTTGCCAAACTGAGCGGAAGGTTAGCGGAGCACCAATTTTTCGCTATACACAAAACGGGGCTATTGTACTACTTGGTATCCACACGAGGACGGCCACCAATATGAACGACAAAGCCTCTCGGTACGACTGCCCTCTTCCCGAAAAAGTGCTTGCCATGGGGAACGGAGGAATTGCACTGACTTCGGAAATGATCACTTTGATGGAACACCATGATCGATGAGGAGACTATATGAGAAATAAATCAATCTATCTATTTTGTTTGGTGTTCACTTTATCAGGCTGCATGCAGAACGTATCGGGTCCAGCCAGTCCTATGCTTATACAGGATTCCCCAACTACAAGTATCTTTATGAGTCCAACTTGCAAGGCTACAACAGAAGCATTTCCAGTTATTCTTGTTCCTCTAGTTGTTGAACTCGGTAAGGAAGCCGTCAAGTCAGGATTCTCCTTAATTCAGAAGCGACTGGATAAGATAAAGGATGAGCATGTCGCTTCCTATTCAGCAGTTTTTTCCGGGGAGTTTTTTAAGGTTGCTGAGAGGACAGGAGATACAGTTTTGCTGGAGCCAAACTATCGATGCATTACTGTCGTTCGCGGCAATTTTGGAGCTGTTCAAAAGGATACACCAATCGTGGGAGGCTGGGACCAGGCTCGGTTGGAGGTGTTTGGGCTTCGCTCAAGACCATCATTTATTTTTGAAGGAACGCTCGACCTAGCTGGCGATAATAAGCATTTCAAGATTTCGCCCATCTACCTAGAAGTTAATGATGCTTTGGCCAAGCGAGGAAAAGACAGGAAAACTATTACCGTAAGATTGGCACTGGTGAAGCCTGCGATTTCTGTTGAAACGGCACTACAGGATCCCCTCGGAATATCCTCCGTTCAGTTTATTGATTTTGCAATTCCTGGGAAAAGAGACAAAACTCAGATATCTCGCAGCGATACACTATGGTATTCAATTCCTCCCAGTGAGGTACCTACGGCAACCATGCCTGATCTCCGAAAAAATAGTACGTTAGCGCCTTTTTCATTGATAGTTACTATTGTGGAAGAAAGTGATCCGACAGATCTCTGGAATTTCACAACAAGTGTGGTCAGAAGCGCCCTGCCAAAGGCACAAGATGTCTTAATTGGATTGATAGGGCGTATAGGAGAAGATACTAGTGGTCAACCCAGTGCGAAGTAAGTGGGTCCATATCGTCCCATCGGTTAGCCTGACAGCCGCAACGATATGTTGTTTTCTGCTCTATCCGCTAATGACTATGGCGGAACAGCGGGAAATCCCTCCTTATGTGGATGGCTCGGAAGATCCGTTATTGTCAGAGGCTGAGATAAGCACTGATGGGATTTCGTCGTCTATTCCCTCCTTGGCAACGGATTATTATGAATCGCTGACTACCCTAAATGAATCGTCTCGGTTCCGCCGCATTGGCCGAACAGTTGTTTTTATTGGAATATCCTTTGAGAATAAAGAGCACCACACAAGGGTGGGAACCTGTACCGGGACTGTTGTATCTCCCTCCCTTATTATTACTGCGCGTCATTGCCTGAGGGAATATTCAGAGTGGAATCCAGTCAAAATTCTGGCCTCTGTCAATTACTATAGGTCCCAAGATGTAGCTGGCGGCGCTTACTATCTTAGCGAAACTCCTATCGAAGAAGATGAGGCTCTTGACTATGCTCTGCTCGAAGTAAAAAAAGGGCAGACGATACAAATCGGAGAATACCTCAATCTCCGATCCGCTCGAGAACCAATGGACAAACAAAGCCTATTCATAGTTCATCATCCGGCAAGGAGACCGCAACGACTTACCCGAGCTAGATGTATTGGAGTAAATCCACAGGGTGAAGGCTACAACGACCCTACTTTAACAAATAGATGGGGGCATCGCTGTTTCACAGAGCAAGGTAGTTCAGGAGCAATAATGTTTGACGAGGAAACGTTACTCCCCGTCGCCTTACATATACAAGGTGGGTTTAAGCCGGATGACCCCAATTCAATCAGTATTGCGGTTCCACTCTCGACGATTCTTTCGCATAGCGCAATACTTAAGAACCTTCCCATGCCTTTTGTCGATACCCAAACTAATGGACCGCCATTGCCGTTTATCTCCCGAAAATCGTGTGAAAACTCAACTCCAATCTCACTCCCGGAAGTCGCGGACTACTTGTTTGGTGTCAGGGAAACAGCTGAACGCGAGAAAGAGATCTTTGATTTAAAGGCCGCCGCTGATCTTTATGCGTACGAACCTACCTGGATAACAGGAGAAGAGAAGAGCACCCGTTGGGCAGCCATTACAAAATTCTTCGGGTTATACTTTCAAGGGTCTAAACATTTTTTGAAGATTCAGAAATTCCCCGCACCGGAGAACAGTAAACAGCTAAGAGCATTTTCTTTCTCAGGGAGCGCTGTTGGTTCAGATGTATTTACCCCAACAAGCTGGGTTTTCTCTGTGAATCAAGGAGGCATAACCCAGATACGTTCAATAAGCGATAAAGGGAAACGTGTGTTTTCCATTCGGGGGGTGCAGGCCGGGAGTGATGTCTATATTGTCGCAGCATATCCGAACGCACGTGCAATGTTAAGTAAGGCGGAGGAAGTGTGGGTGGAACTCGGTGATCTCGCAGGTCGAATAGATTACACGAGCATCATATTTGGCGGTCTAGTTAAAGAAGTGGAACTAAGTCGAGCATACGAGATGATTAGTGACGTTCCTCAAAAGTTCTGTCAAATAACTTCGGAACGGCTGAAACGAATCGATCGAAGCTACGAAACAGTTTTGGAGGAGCTCGGAGATTTCATGACCAAGACTCTTTCTTCACTCGACGTCCAACAAGAGAATCCTACCCAGCCGAAATGGGATATGGTCCGATCCTTATGGGATGAATTTCTCAAAAGCAGACCGGACGGGAAATATAGTGGCTTATCTATCCGCGATGCAAAACATGATCTTTTGTTGTTTGGTGTGGGAAGTTCCGTCGAATGATGTGCGTGTATCCTTACATTCGAGATGAACCATTCACCTGACGAGAAGGGAGGATTCTATGTCCAAAGAAACATGCGACATGATAATTGGCCTTTTGTTGAGAGATGATCAGTTTCGGGTCGATTTCGATAGGTCTAGAGACCGAGTCCTTGATGCGTTCACTCTAACCTCCCAGGAACGAGCTGAAATGCTGAATCTGAAGTCGGACCAATTAACTGCAGGGATGACTTCTATTATCGCCAAACGGAGAGACACGGATACAGAAGTAGGCTGCGGATAACTCGCAAGGTCGGCTTCTCGTAATATTATGTTGCAGACAATAATCTTGGAAAATGGTTTGGATCAGCGACTGATAGTGCCCTGATTATAGGCAGTCAATTGAAGAAATGATGAGATCTATCGCTGTGCCCAAGGATGTTATAAATGTGAAACCTTTTAGGGATATTGTTTTCGGTGAATAACCGTGCGCCATCCTCCTTCGACTTCATCGGGCCAGGGCGCACCTCATGTTACTAATGAGAACGTCGAGGTGTGGGCGCATCATTTTTTCGAGACCGCATTTCTACCAAACAGGCGACTAGTGAACTCATATCACGGAATATTAAATATTCGGCACAGTAAATGCTAATCTCGCGCACAATTCTTGTGGACATGCCCTTCATGTCCGTTCATAGGCCAAATCTTGCGTTAAGCCTGTTGAAGTCAGCCGCGAACTATTCAGGGCTTGAGTGCGACATTACTTACGCCAAATTACCATTTGCTAGCCGGATTGGATTAGAAGCGTACCGCGCCATTTCAGAACTACTACCTTCCGAGTATCTAGTAGGTGATGCGATTTTTGCCCCAGTGTTGCGCAATGTCCCTATTCAAAATCTAGTTCGACAATATAAGAGCCTTCACATAGCAAACGAGCCGCATAGTCGTACGATGCCGTCTTCTTTCTGGGATCGGATGGAAAGCCTTTGCCTAGCTGCCAGGGAATTTGTATTAGAGCTTTCGCAAAATCTGGCGAGTCAAGACCATGCGGTAATCGGTTTAAGCTCAACATTTCATTTAGTCCCAAGTTTAGCATTGGCTAAAGCGATCAAATATTGTGCTCCGCAGAAATTAATAGTCTTAGGTGGCGCATATTGTGATGGGAAGATGGGAGCCTCAATAATGGGTTCATTCCCTTGGATCGATATCGTGGTCAGGGGAGATGGGGAAGATGTATTTACGGATGTTATTCGGCGAATACATTCCTGCCATGAGGAAGGAGTTCCCTCGAGCATAGACCTTGCTGGTATTCCTGGCTTAATTTGGAGACGGAAGGGCGTACTGGTTATCAACGAGGGTGCGAGAGCGACAAATCGTCGGAGTCTAAATGAAATTCCCATGCCTTCGTATGACGATTGGTTTCTTCAATTTTCTGAATCGGCAATTCCTTTGCCTAAAGAGAAAACCGTACTTCCACTGGAGACCAGCCGTGGCTGTTGGTTCGGTGAAAAGTTGCATTGCATCTTTTGTGGTCTTAATGGAGAGTCCTTAAGATTTCGAAGCAAGTCCCCCGAGCGCGTATTGCAAGAGATAGCGAATCTTCAAAAATATGGGGTGCAAAACATCGACGCGGTGGACCTGATATTAGATCACGGATATTTTGCAAATGTGATTCCGATGCTGAAAACAAGTAATCATAAGTTATCTATTTTCTACGAAGTTAAATCTAATTTGAGCAAGGCTCAGGTCAGAGATCTGCTTGAAGCAGGGATCTGTACTATACAACCTGGGATTGAAAGTTTGAATTCCCGACTTCTCGAGCTAATGCGGAAAGGGGTCAAAGCATACCAAAATATTCGATTGATTAAGTGGTGCGCAGAATTTGGAGTTAAGGTGGAGTGGAATCTCCTCTATGGGATACCTGGAGAGATGTTGGGTGATTATGAAAAGATAATTTCGATGATTCCATTACTTCATCACCTCCCGCCTCCTAGTGGTGGTTGTGTAAGATTACTTATGAACCGATTCAGCCCCATTTTCGATCGTCCAGAAGAATTTGGAATTTCTCAGTATCGGCCTGTAGCCGCCTATGAAGCGGTCCTAGGGAAAGAGAGCGATGTCGAAAATATTGCCTACTATTTTTCGCATCAAGGCAAAGAAAGCCATTGTTATCTGGAACAACTTCAGGACGCAGTTCAAGAATGGAGACTTGCTTTCGGCTCAGCTGTCCTTGTTTCGGTAGATAGGGAGGAGAGTCTGTATATATTCGATACTAGGAGAATGGCTAAAACTCCTGAGATAGTATTAAGTGGTATAAGTCGAGCTGTCTATCTTGCGTGTGACGGGGCAGCTCAGGTTGATACTCTTAAGCGTGCTTTACAGTTTTCAGAGCAGGAGATTCGAGAAGAGTTGTTGCGCCTCTCGGAATTGGGGTTAATATTGCATGTTGACGACAGGTATCTTTCTCTCGCAGTTCCCATGAATGAATTGGTGGCCCCATTCTTAGGATCGACCTTAGTTGGATCAATTGCAAAGAATCTTTATGCGGAAAGAGCGAAATTGCTGTGGCTTCATACAGAAACAACGAGGTCCCCTGACACAGCATTTGGCTATAGGTCGTGACTTCTGGATCTTTCGCGTTGGTCAATTCATATCAACGGTCGGCGATCCCTTTACGAATATCGCCATCGCTTGGTGGGTTCTCGATGAAACTCAGTCTGCAAGCCTGGTGTCTTTAGCGATTGCGCCTTCGCTTTTTGGTAAAGTCATCTTTCTTCCGGTTTCCGGAAGGATTGCAGATCTCTACTCTCGAAAAAAGTTGCTTCTTTTGAGTGACCTAATCAGGTTTTGTTCGACTGCACTCATTGCAGGTATCGCGGTAGAGGATTATTTCAGTATTGTGGCGATAGCAGCGATTGGCTTCGTCAGTTCCATCGGGGCAGCATTACATGCTTCAGCAGAATATAGCATTCTGCCGTCTTTAGTATTGAAAGACGGTGACGTGTCCATTGCAATGCAATTTACGGAGTTTCTCAGTTCAATTGGGATGGTCATAGGTGCAGCTTTAGCTGGGATCGTCATTTCGGTTTTTGGGGTAAGTACGGCCTTCGGAATAGATGCAATAACATTTGCGATCGGCGCCTTTGCAACCGCGCTGCTTTCTACAGCAGCTCTCCCTCAAAACATACGCCGTACGGATTCTATACGCCAATTGCTGGAAGTGAAACCGTATTTTGACGGCTTTAGAATTCTCGTGAAAGTTCCAGTGCTACTTGGAGTTTCTGTAGTTAGTCTATTGATGAATTTTTTTGTGGCTCCGTTAGCTGTCGCTATTCCATTATATGTTTCTCAAAGCTTGCGTGGGGATGCTTGGGAACTTGGACTATTAAATGCGGGCCAAGGTCTCGGAAACGGAATAGGTGCTCTAATTACTGGTGTATCTATTGCATTGTTTGCACGCCACCGGACAATTATACTTGGAATGCTCTTGGCTGGCATCAGTCTCTGTATTTTACCTTTGATGCCTTTCCTTATCACATCATTCCTGTTCATGATGATGTTTGGAGTAGCCAGTTCACTTGCGAATGTTCCCTTGAGGGCTCAGAGGGTAGTTGCCAGCGGTGATGAATATCGATCAAGGATTGATTCGGCAATGAAGTTCTTGTTCGGTCTGGCAGCGCCACTGGGAGTCATAGCAGCTGGACCAATAATCGAGGTTATTGGGGCATCCACCGGCACGATTATGATTGGACTGGCAATTATGCTTCTTACTCCTTTACTTCTAGTGATTCCGGATTATCGTCGCTTTTATAACAGCGACACTGAAGAAGCCCAGAAAATGTTTCGTAGGATGCTTCACGGCGATTTTTCGCCATAGGATGCGTGACTTGCTCGCTCTGAGCGTAGGGAGGGGAAATTTGAACGGGCATTCCATTTCTTGTTGATTATGGTGTTAACAAATACGACTTCATTTAGCCTCCAATTTACGCTTCCCAAATTAAACAAGGCGTTTCGCATAGTATGATGAGGCACGCGCTGAATTTTGTCATAATTTCCGAGAACAAGGGGGTCCCTGACCCAGATGTTCTTCCGATTGAAGAAGAGAAACTGTTGTTGGAGGAAGCGCTCAAAGACAGCTTCGCTCATCTCCCGCAACATTTACAGATCATAGCAGAACAGACAGTGTACGTTATAAATCATTCCCGAGAAACCGTTACAAAGCATTACATGGGATGGTCTGCTGAAGATGATACGGAATACAGGTTGGGAGATAAGAGTTTTTTTAAGCCTTCGCTTGACCCTAGAGATCCGAGAAATGGGTCAATAAAGGTCAATCTTAGTCAAAAGTTCATGAAGACTATCGCTATAGGTAAGATTTTGGGTAAGAAAGATACGAGAGTACTACTCGGAATGAGATTGCTAGTTCGGTCCATTCTGGCGCATGAGCTTCTTCACGCATATCAATATTCTACTAATCCCGTACAAGCCCTCTCAAACCCTATCCCACCGTCAAACGATTGTCGCACCAATTGTCCAGAAGGCCTCTGTGATCTTAAACTCATCGAAGGAACAAAGCGAAAAATAGAATACGAAAGAGCTGCGATAGCTTTGCAGCGATCTTATGTTGCTGCCGTGGAATACGAGGCGTTTGCGAATGCATTGGATGAGTACGAACATACAGTTCCTGATAAATTTGAAAAGGGATCGCTTTGGTGGCTTGTATCAGGTAGGCACGAAACATCCTTGAGCAATTACTATCTTCGACAGTACGTAAAGGAACGGGAGAAAGGAAGGGAGTTCGGGGAACTCCTCCGAATTGTATATGAAGGACAGTATATTCCTCCGGTCTTGGTCTATGAGATAAAATCATTGAACGATCAAATCGAAATGGGAAACGTCCTCGTTAATGAGCGCGCTAAAGAACGATTAGCTCGAATTTTAAGCGAGTGGAAGTCATTTTGTGAGGATGGAACAATAATTTTGAAAAGCCGATTGCAGGATCCGCTGCCATACTTAGCGTCGGTTAACCAACGTTTTAATTTGGAGATTCAGCGATGTAATCGTCTCATAGAGCGCCTTCACCTACATTGATGTTTGTCCTAGCGAAACGATTCGACTACTCCCCCCTCCCCAGAAATCCACGGAAACTCGAAAGGGATATTGGTCCTATCCCGAGACAAGTGTTAGCTGACCTTCCCCCCGAAAACTAGACCATTGGCTTCGAAGTGCACCTGTGGTGAGATGGGCCCCCCAGGAGGGGGCCATGACACGCACATGGCACACAGAGGAACAGATCATTGCGGTGCTCAAAGACGCCCAGTCAGGCATCGGGGTCCACGAGCTCTGCCGCAAGCACGGCATCTCGGATGCCACGTTTTATACGTGGCGGACCAAATATGCTGGGCTCGAAGTGAGCGATGTGAAGAAGCCTCGCCAGCTGGAAGACGAAAACCGACGGCTGAAACAGATGGTGGCGGAGCAAGCGCTGGACATCCAAGCGCTGAAAGCGATCAACGCAAAAAACTGGTAGAGCCCAAGGCGAAACGAGCGGCGGCTCAGTGGAGCACCGAGCGCTTTGGGCTCAGTCAGCGGCGGGTGTGCCGCCTCCTGGCCCTCGATCGCAATACACTCCGTGCAGTCAACGCCAGGACGATGCCGAGCTGCGAACCCGGATTCGGGAGATTGCCGAGCAGAAGCGGCGGTATGGCTGTCCCCGGATCTATGTGCGCGTACGACGAGAGGGCTGACGCGTGAACCATAAGAAAGTGGAACGGATCTATTATCGAGACGAAGGGCTGTCATTACGACGCCGACGACGGAAGAAGCTCGCGGCTGTCCCCCGCATCGCCCATCCACGACCGACGCAGCCAGGATGCTGTTACGCCTTGGATTTTGTGCATGACCGGCTGGTGACCGGACGACGGTACAAGTGTTTGACGATGATCGATCCGTGTTCCAAGGAGGTACCGGTGATTGAGGTGGAGGTGTCGATCGGTGGGGCACGGGTGTGCCGGATTCTCGATCAGGTGTTTTTGAGTCGCCCGCGACCCGAGACGCTGATTCTGGATAACGGCCCCGAATTCGCCGGGACAGCCTTGGATGCCTGGGCTGCCCAGCAGGGTGTGCACCTCCACTTCATTCAGCCAGGGAAGCCGGTGCAGAACGCCTTGATCGAAAGCTTCAACGGCACGTTGCGGGATGAGTGTTTAAACGAGCACTGGTTTGTAGCTCTGCAGGAAGCCCAGCTCGTGATTGAAGCGTGGCGGCGGGAATACAACGAAGAACGGACGCACAGCGCGATTGGGGATGTGACACCCCAGGAGTTCATTCGCAACTATCAAACCGGAGCCCATCTGGCACAGGAATCAACTTCGTTGGCTGTGGTGTAATAAACGGGGGAAGGTCAGTGTAACTCAGCTTGATGGAGCATCAGCCTTCTAAGCCCTTGAGATACTCCCGCACATGTTCTTCTCAGAGAAGTGGAACGCCGCTCCAGCAAGGAAGAATTAATGTTTTGCGGCCTCAGTTGTGCTTGGTTCAATTCAGGGGAATTTGGGCGAGTTTTGCTGTGGAGAGAACACGCCGTGAACACGTAGGGTTACTGTCTAGAGGCTTTGCATTCTCACCTGAATTCCGCTGAATAACGTCGAGCATGGAAGGAGCCCGCGGATATCGGACCCTATTTATCTCTTTTGTATCATCTAACTACGGCCAGATTGTGGATCGAATAGAATTACATACTCCTTTACCTTCTTAGGCTTCACCCCGCGCTGTGATTTATGTTCGTATGGAACTGCGAACGACGTTATTCGGCACTCATAACTCGAATAAATGCTTTCTATAGTCTTAACCATGTTAACGCTCCCCGAGTCCGAGTAACTCCAAGCACATTTCCACCCTCTTCGCAGAATCTCGCTTATAACTTTGGTCATCGCCTGTATCGCCTGGCTACCACTTCTTGTAAAGAAGTCGGAACTAAAGCGTTCTCCCGTACGCTTATTTGGAGTTTTACCCACGCCCAGACAAGATGGGTAGTCATACTGTACTAGGGTTTCTAGGACATGATAATACCTGCTGTATTCCTCTCTCTTGTACGGAGCGTCGAGGTAGACCAATACATCCTCCGCTGACAAGACCTTCTCTAAATGATCCAATGCTGATGGCCAGGGTCCTGGTACAACCTCTATTAATCTAGGGGACTTTTCGCTCTCTTCTGCCAGGTTCATCAGACGTATGCTGAACTCATGAATAATTGAATGAGTGCGCCTTTCTAGGACCTTAGAAAGCCTCTTCAGCGTAATTTCACTGGAGGTTCTGAAGACTGGTTGGGCAAAATGCCCCGCATAAGTTGTTCCGAGGGCGCTGAGAGTCGCGGTCAGTGCACCCAACGCCCATTCACTATCGATTTTGTCGTCTAACGATGCAATCGCATTTCGAAGGCTATCAATCTCCACGCACTGCCTGAGCCCAAAGTAAACATTGGAGAAACATGCAGTAAAGAGGCAGTAGGGAACTAGAGACGGGGCATTCTTTCTTTCGCTTACCTTCGCAATAGGATCCCAAATGCCGTGAGGTTTCCCCAATGGGTAAGTTGGGCAAGTATCGAGAAATGAATGGTACTCCTCTAATAACCCTTGTCCTATATCCCCGTGAAAAATTCGGTCTTCCCATCCCAGTAGCTCGCTTACCTCTTCCTTTAGCTTGCTTGCATGCTGGCGGGCTAAAGGGAGTAGTTTCTCGAGAAGGCGAGCGGCCTTTCGGGCAGAGTATCCCCCCCCCTGAACAACAGCCAGCACCTGGCAAAAGCGTTGAGCATCAGAAGCATAAGTTCTCCAAATACGAGAAAATCCATTTGAGGCGGCACCAGAGCCGCACATCAGGTCGATCACCACGCCTTTTTCCGTCAAACAGCTAGAAATGGCTTCAACCAGGAATTGTTTAAGAGATCGTTTCGACCCCATGTAATACGCCGAATTCGCAAAATGAGAAGCATTAGAGGCATCAATGACATTCGCGCGGCGCTGTTGAGCTTGAGCTATATTTCTTAATTCCTCCGATGCTGAAACAATCCTTGTGGGGTGGAAATATGAAAGGTTAGAAGCAGGCCTTAAACATTCATCTTTCTTGCGGGTATAGTTAGAAAGCAGATTTCGACAAGCCGCATAGAACACAGGCGGTATCGCGTCATCCTCCGCGCTCAGTTCAATTCTGGTGTCCGTGTCCAGGGCAATCGCTTCAGGTGGCCCGAAATCTAATAACTTCATAGATTCCACGCTTGAACCTGAGGAAGGGAATTGTCTTAATACAGAGCGCACGGCTTGAAGATCATCTATCAAGATATAATCCTCAACACCTTCGCGAAACGTTGGCAGAATTGAATTCTCAGTAAGAAAGGTTAGTGTCTCAGAAAGAACATCGAGATTCATCTCTTTGGAGCAATAGCTGCGTGCCCGATTGAGCGGTATGAAGGGTGTCATTTGTTATGGCTTCACAAAAGCAAAGTAAGGTCCATGACGCTCAGATCCATACGGAGCTAGCAATTTAACGGCCATACATCCTTTCTCTTCCAGACAATGTCTCACCAAATGTTTCCCAGCATCCTTATGAAAGTTCGCCACAAGGACTCCACCAGGTCTTATTCGCTCCCACAAAAGTTCGAGTCCTTTGGTGTCTGGCAAAAGATGAAAGACATATGATGCAAGGGATACATCTAGGGAGTTATTGGGCTGCCTTGCAAGATCTCCTGGATTCCACACTTTCATGCCGCGATGGAAGGCAATGGCACGCATTGAGGGGCATCTATCCAGCCCAATTATGTTCAGATGGAGCTCTTCAGCGACTAAGTGAGAAAGACCTGTCCCGCACCCATAGTCAATAATTGTTGCTTGCGCAAGAAGAGGGACATACTGTTTAGCAAAGTCAAGCAGGTTTCGAATGTTGTCTATATTCCGATCCCGGTCGATCAAGGACTCGTAATCACGGGCGATGAAACTAAAAAACTCGTCAAGAAGCTTTTGGCGTCTATCGACATCCCTTTCTGGGACCAGCAAATAGAATCTATCCAAATATCGATGGAGTGCAAGGTCAGTTGCTATCGAAAATAATGAGGTGGGCGGGGGCTCTTCGACAATGCACACGAGTAGTCTTTTTGATCTGTAGACGACCCTATGGTTCCTTTCGATGAAATCGGTGAGTTTTCCATCGATCAAGTCGCAGACAAGTGAGGGTCTGTCGCGGTTAAAAGCTGGCCTCATCAACTATGAGCCTTGCGATATTCTGCCCATAATCATCTAAAAAGAAATGAAGACTATGCGCTATATATGAAACAGTTCCAAACTCAACCTGTCTCGCTACTTCTTTCGGTAGCCTTGCCGCCAAGAGATTGATGATGTGTTGGCTAAACTTAACAGAACCATACAGGCTATAAGGGAATCCTTTGAGTGCTTCAACAGTCCTCCACGTATAGCTGAAGCTCAAATTGGGCCGTGTTCCCAGGAAACGAGGAATGATGCGTATCGACACCAACCCGAGCGGTGATAGCTTTTTACCAACTTTTGCCTCATTGGGTATAACAAGAATCGCGCGGCGCGTCGAGAAGTGTTGCCCAGGAGTTTTAATGATGTATTCAAGATGTGCCAAGACAGACTCCAGTTGCTCCGTTCCATGGAATACCCTCCCAAATAGTCCCTCATGGCTAACAAACTGAGTCTCGTAATACTCTTTGAAGGAGTCTTCCTCACTTTTATAGAACGCAGGAATAAGGTTTTCAGAGGGAGCCAGAAGATGGACCTTGAAATCTATCAACTCTCGGAGTTTCTGACCTGCTTGGTCCGTGATAGTTTCATTTGCCCCTGCTTTACGAGCAATCTCGAGGACGACTGGATACGCTTCAGCGATAGTCCTCACTCTACAGCCATCCTCTCGGTTCAATCCCAAATTGTCGAGCTTTAACTCACGACGCAGGAACGGCGCAGGACGGATTGATGGAGCTCTTTGGGTCGGTCCAAATGGATGTGGGGAACGAAGCAGATCGGATAAATGAACAATCAACTGATCTTCGCCGTCGGGAAAATGAATTTTCCCATCAAGATACTTGGCTGCTTCCCTGATTTGACTAACGGAAAGGCCCGTCTTATAAGCTAACTGCTCGTCACGAATTGCCCAGGAAGCAACCATGCGCAAATTTTCTACCGTCTGTTTGCCATAATGGTGATTGCCAATCACGTACACGGCGCCAGCATTCGGATGTCTCAATATTTGCACAACAAGTCTGGCTAGTGTGGCTTCCCAAAAGTCCGGGAGCCCTCCCCCCACTGTCGGTCGGTCGTCTACGATAATGCGCTCAAGAAACAGATCAAGCGGAATCTTGGGCTGGTCATGACCAATCTGAATAAGGATCGCCCGCGCCAAAGCTACTGGGAGCTCGCCATCGGTCGGACGATTCCACAGGTTTCCTATCTCAAAACAATTGGGCATGGGATCGCTTAGACTGGATGTCCAGACAGAGGTGCCATCTGACAAGGAAACCTTTGCATGCCGGCCGTCACCCGCGTACTGAAGACGTATGGACGTTGATGGTAAAAGGCCGTGGCCAACAAGAAGGCCCCACCGGAAAAACCCATGGATTACTGCGAATGCTATATCAATAGCTAAAAATGAGGGGGCTGCATACAACCCATCTGCTCGCGATGAAGCCGATACTAATCGCCCAGCATCTACTGGAGGCTCGACCTGTGCCCACTTCAGAAAACTGTCTACTCGTTTTGTGACCCTTGTAATATCAGGTTCAGCTCGCAGTCCTTCGACAACAATTGAGGATAAACAATTGAGCCAAGCACTACTAAAAGGAAATGCGTGGGGCAAAGTACTCTTCACGATACAATTGCTGACAAGAATATCTCTTGATGATGTCCCCTCACCTGGCTTAAATGGGTCTTTTGAGTAAAATCTAGCCTTGCCCTTAGTACGTTGTTTCGCATTTTGTTTCAGCGCCGACTCAGCTCGAGAATACAACCAATTGTAATTTTTGATTGCATCATTCTCTTCGGTAGAGGCAATACCACAGGATATGGAAACCGAGGAATTCACTTTGAAGTCGTACTCGGTAACGGCCTCCGATACCTTATGTGCGAGCATTATGGCCTCAGTTGAATTGATATCCGGCAAGAGAGCAAAAAACTCATCGCCTCCTGCATGCAGCAGAACCGCCGACGGTTGCAGGTTACACTCGAGAAGAGCGCCAAACTCCTTAATGACCCGATTACCCGCTTCTTGGCCGAGCGAATCATTTAAAGCCTTAAAGCCATCTAGATCGCAAAACATGAACACGCAGTTTTTCTCTTCTGATACACAGATCTCAATTGTTTGCTGCGCCATTGCATTTGCTTGTGGGCTTCTTTTCAAATCTAGCATTCCAGCCGACGGCGTTCGAAAAGAAGGTTTCCAGAATGATACAAACAATTGCTCTAGCAACCTGTTGAGATCAGAGGGCTTGGGAAAGGGGGGCTGTTTCAAGTATTGGCTGATACGACATCTTCTGTTTGTATCCCCAAGTTCAATGGAATTGATGTCAGGCGTACCAATTGCGGATACTCCAAAGTTCAAAGTCTTAAAGGGATCTTGTTCCATCACCTCATATGTAAGGCCGCTCATCGGACAATTATCTCTGGCTAACAGGTCACCTATTAACTGATTGAACTGTCTGGAAGTGAAATAAATGGTCTCAAGCCGATTGATGAGAGCCGCTAGGGCGTCTCGCCACACATCACTCATGGATGGTCTCCACCCCCTCCGGCCGAACAAAATACCGTCTAGAATTTCTCACTAAACGCAAAACCTCTACGGCCCCCTTGGCGACACCATACCTACAGACGTAATCACTATTATCTAGAGCAGAAGTTGATCCATTTGATATTGTTACTCCTATTCCGGCCCATGCCAGCATTTCAGCATCATTGTCGTTATCCCCAAGAGCCAGTACATTCTCTTTTGACAATCCTAGAAAGCTAGCGACTTCCCTTAAAGCTATACCTTTGTTACTGCCATAAGGGCGGACCTCCAAGAGACCTGAGCCGCTCTTTGTAACAGAAACATCGTCGATCTTACTCAAATGCGACTCAATGCTCTTGCTCAACATCATATCCCCATTGGGATCAATGATTATTGCGGATGGAGAATAATCTTCATGAACATCCGTTGACCTTTCCCACCTAACTTCCATGCCATTAAATTCTCGCTCGACAGGCGTTATTGTCGTCCACCCCAATACATACTCCCGCGATTCGTTACCACCATCTAGTTGAAAGAAGGGGGTTTGATAAAAATAGGCAAGGGTACTAACAGGGTGCTCCGAGGTAAGTTCCACAATCTTTCGGAGACTGTTATTGGAGATGGTCCTCTTAACCAGTTCGTGGAATGTTCCGTTCCTTATAATTACACTCCCATTGTAGAGAATGAGAGGGACGCCCTTGGGTAGTGATAAAAGGCCAAGCGTTTGGTGAACTCCAGCCAACGTCCTTCCGGTTGCCAGGGTCAGATTTACTTTATACTGGTGATGAGCAAGACTACGTCGGAGATTCTGAATCCTTCCCAGAGTTGAGACATTTCCGTGGAGGAGCGTACCGTCGAGGTCCACTGCGACCAGACGAATCTTTGAAAATACTTCAAGACTCCTAACATCGTGAGTATCCCAATTTGGCAAAGGATCAGCCACGGTTAACCAAATAAAGCCGATGTTTTATTGTTCTGGGTTCTCTCAGCGTTGTGTACCCTTTACTGCGCACTATAAACTCCTCCACCTTTCCATAGCGGCTAAACAAACTTCTGAGCTGAGACCTACTGATATGGCCGTCATCAGAGTAGTGGAATGCTAGGAGTCTAAACTTAGCTGCCTCTACAAGCTCTTCTAGCGCGTTAAGAGCCTTTGCTGGCCTGTTAAAGGCAGAGACGGCCATATCTTGGTTTGGCATACCAGACTTTCCGTGAGTGCGTGGCCGAGAACCTTTCGCTATCGATTCGGGCAAATGATAATACGTCGCGTAGGAGCGTTCGTTGTAAGGTGGATCCAGATACAGAACATCGAATTTTTGCAGAGCAACAAGATCTCTAGCGTCGGCAAGAATAGAAGAACAGTCCGGGTTTCCCTTAGCCGGCCGGATCAATTCGAACCGAAACGGCAAAAGTGCCTTCCTATGCCAAGACTTAAGGTAAGCATAGTAAGTCCCGGCAGTGTTGGCAACTCGATCCATGCTGTTGATTAGAGAGGCTAGGAGGACAGCACGCTCGTGGTCACTCAAACACTTTTTCCTTGACCATGCATCAATCTGCAATCGACATGATTGAGCACGCATGGCGTTCTCGAGAGTAAAAAATCTTCTTTTCTTGGCATATTCTTCGACAAGCCATCCATTTCTGGGCGTTAGGGCGTTCAAGGAACCGACAACATCTCCTATCGTATCCAATCGCATCATCGACCTCAATCGTCTGAAGGACACCGTTCGGTCTAGTTGTATTCGAGCCAGCTGAAAATAGTGCGCGAATGTGAGAATGTCTCCAGTCCAAACTTTGTATCCTTTGCTCTTAAAGTGAGACCCAACAAAACCAAGCCCGCCGAATGCGTCACAAAAAGTACCTGACGGCACTCGCTTGGCAATCAGCTCGTACACTCGTTCAACTGTAGTTGCCTTGGACCCGAAGTACCTCATTGCTTGAATCCTTAGACTCTCCCCTCTATGGAGCGGCCAAGAGTTTAGCGAAACCTTTCAAGGGAAATCTAGAAGGGTGTTATTCGCGCGACGTTTATGCCATGCGCATTACCTTCAGCCCAGTATGAGGCGGTCTGGCAACTGCTGGGATCACGCGGTGGCCGAATCACTTTTTAGGATCCTGAAGAGCGGATTAGGAAGCGATCTACAAGACTCGGGAGATCGCCAAGGCGAGATCGACGAGTACATCGAAACCTTCTACAATCACACCCGTTGACACAGCCATCTGAGCGGTATCAGTCCAGAGGCGTTTGAACCAGTGTCGAATCGGGCTTAAAGTCCGCAAAAGCCAGGGAAGTCCACTTTCCCTCCCTCGCCAACACGGTGTCGTACAGCACGTAGTCTGTTAGTCCTCGAGATCTCACTTCTCCTTGCGCAGCCATTCGTGCCTAGGCTTGATGTTCCCCGCATCGTCGCGACCCAGCAAGTCTTAGCCAGAAGTCTGAGTGAGATCCAGGTGGGTGGGGTTTCTGCGACCCTCACAGAAATAGAGGGCTTGGTATTTCTCAATTTGCTTCAAACGATCTGCGACGCGTCGCTCCATGTCGGAAGGAGCCACATTCCTCGCTAAGGTTTTAGCGTCATGTTCTGTAACACGGAGAATAAGGTAATTTGCGATGGCAGAAAAGAGAGATGTGTCAAAATCGCGTGCTTCTTGTGAGGCCAGAACTAGTGCGATCCCATATTTCCGGCATTCCTTAGCCATTGTCGGAATTAATTTCAGACGGCTGGCCCTGTGAGCTTCGTCAAAAATTACTGCATGAGTAATGCGATCTTGGCGACCACGCCGGAACATATCCTGGTAAATGCGGTAGAACGCAAAGGATGCGTATGCCCTTTGAACGGCGGCATTTTGAGTTTTGTGAATCTGAAGTACAGCCAGCCGAGATTCGTCGAGTAAGCTTTGAGCTGCTAGCGTATCGTTGAAGAACATGTAGTCGTCCAACTCTGTTAATCGCGCGAGAAGCGTTTGCGTTCTCGTGTCCCCTTTACTTGAAGACTGTAGCTTCTTGAAGAACTCTCGAAAGGGGGGAGTCTCCAGAGGTACAGCGCTTGGCCGTGGACCCCATCCGTAGGTTTCGTAACTGGATTTAATGGCAGCCCTGATAGTTTCCAGCTGCAAATCCCCAAGTTCAGGAAAAATCGACGCGAAGATGTCGCGAAGAAGACCAGCGCTCTCGATGTTACCAAACGGCCCATCGTCGGTCACGCGCATTGGATTAAAGCCAAGGCTCTGACAATCTGATTTGGAGAAGCCTGGGAAGAACGCTGTGAGTTTGCTATCAATATCATCGTGATACGAAAAGACGATGGGGGTGATGCCAGCAGTTTGTAGTTGCCGACAAAGATTGACGAGACATGTGGTTTTCCCCATGCCGGGCAATCCAACAATCATCAGATGCGGATTGCCCTCGATTTTCACTGACCAATTAACTGGCGTCGTCGTTCCGTGAACTGTCCCGAGGATAATGCCCGCCGTACCTGATGATGCCATTGGTAGAACTTGTCTTCCTTGTTGTCCCAGGGTCGATGCACTAACGGTGGGTTCCAGATGAGATCGGGTTTCAGCGAAAACTGGCGTAGCGCCGGGCATGGCAGTTTTTTCTTGAGCGGTGGGCATCGGTCCCGAAACATCTGCCCTTTGAGTCTGGATCACGTCGAGTAGTGCCCCAGGGCCGAAGAGGAATATGGCCGTGTCATCAGACACGTCTGGGAAGAGGCGTTCTGGCTCGGGCTGAGTAAATTCTGGGCAGAATATGTATCCGCGATTTGGTTCCGAAATGACCGAAGGTGTGTAGTCTTCTGGCTTTTGCAACATTCGGTTGATTTCTTGTGATATGCGTTTAAACGCCTCGGTAGGTAGATGATGGCGCATTGCTTTCTCAGCATAGAATCGGAGGGCACGAGCGAGCTTGCTGCGGCGCATGGAACGGATGACTGGTGAGCAGTCTTGGGGAAAATACCAATCTAGCCAGAGATTCCAGCTCGCTGATGCTTGTCGGCTGACGGTTTCAACGAGGTCTAGTGACCGAGCCAATGCAAGATGCCGCCGATATTTGACTTCCACAAAACGAAGTATGATTCCCCCTCGTGTCGGGGCTGCGACATACAGAAGGTCCGCTCTATTATCACGCTCATCTTGGTCCCCCTGCCGCTCTGGAGTTGGCAACAGATCCCGGACGTCGTCTAGAGGTACAAAAAAACCTTCATTCAATGAGAGCCAACAGGAGTGTCCTGGTTGCGGGTCGCGGCACTGTGCGCGCGACAATGCAAGTGCGATGAGTTCGCCACTAGTCTTCGCATGGGCCTCGGTTGTGGCACTTGCCAAACGCATGGCAAGGCGGCCACTTAATGCCTTGAGTTCGCCAAGAAGAAACTCACAGTTTCTTAGCGAACTGCTCAACCCCATGAAGGAGAGAGCTTGGTCTAACAGTCCACGCACTTCGTCCAAATGACTGGTGGACGTGATCATCTGGAGACAGCCCAGGTCGTCACGCTCAGGCACTGCATCAATCACATAAGCATCATAGACAGCTTGTGCTTCTCGTGGAGAATCAAAGTATTCAATGCCAGCGTTCCGGTCCACAGTCACGACCCAATCACTCAGCCGATGCAAGGTCTTGAGTGTTTCAACTTCTTCTCGGTTTAGGTCAGTGCGAAGGATAGGCCAACCACCAGACTTGCTGAGTGACCTAGCCACAGCGCGAAGTGTGGCCGAATGTACACGGCTTAGACGCTCTGTGAGAACTCTGGCAGTTGGATGCTTCTCACCGTCTTGTTCCGGGTTGACGAATGCTTTCCATACTGGAGTTTCTGCCTCGAAAAAGAATTCACGCTCTAAACTAGCCACTAAGCCGAAAACATGAAGAGGGCTACTCTGGGAGGAGCGTTCTTCAGCCACAACTCTTGAGTCGAATGTGTCAAACGTGAGCGAGATGTGAGCAGGCTCATGCTCCCCCGGCGATAGACAATCGCGCCGAGACCAACGTAACCGGGGCATCGTGCGATTCCCACCACACGGAAGGGGGTCGAGAATCCAAGCATCCTCCTTTTCAATCCCGCCAGACCCGCTCCGTCTCCGCTGCGAAAGTTGAGTTAGGAACCTACCTGCAACGGCTTGTTGTGCTGAAGATGGATAGATGTTCAGACTGAAAGCTATCTTTCGCATCTCCTCTTCACCGTTCGAGGGGGTTGGTTGGCGAATAACCTTGCCCAGTGCGCGGACTACAGTCCCGCCATCACCAGGTCGTAATGCGTGCAGATGCAGAAGTCGATTGTTTTGATGGTATTTAAGATAGCTGTCGACTTCCTTGCCGAGGACAGTCGCAGTCTGGTGACCCACGGATGGAGCAATTTCAGGAATTCCCTCGCCTAGACATAGAGCTATCGTAGAGACGGCCGCTTTTGGCTCCCGATCAGAATCCAAAACCATGGCCACCGCTGTGACTCCTAACGTGTCCGCGAAGACGAAGGTACCACCTGGCTCCAGTCCGGGCAGCATGGATGGGAAGTGACTAGAATCAAGGGCTTTCAACGCCTCTCTAACCTTAGGTGGCGGCAGTCCGAACTCGTATCGAGCGTGAATTGCTAGTGCGTCATAAGCGGCCTGCCATGCTACCCGAACTGGGTGTGAGGGGAGCACGATGAGACCGATGGTCTTGCCCGCCACATCTTGCACTTCAACTGTGTGGGCTAAAGCAAGTGCAGCTGTACTCTCTTCGAGGGCACCCTCCCAGGCATTCAAATACTCAACGGCTCGTGCTGAAGTGTTATCATCGTGAATATAGATTTGTGACAAAGCGCCCGGGCCTTGCATCGTGTCTTCACAGAACAGGCGAGATGCAGTTTCTAGTCGGCTCCAGGTAGATTCAGGGCAATTACCACGCTCGACGGGATGGAATTGCAGCTCGCCAGATCGAGTTCCATCGGCGCGCACTTGAATCGACCAGCGACCGATAGCTTCTGGATTGGCCTCCCATTTGTTCTCAATTTCCGAGATCAAGGGCGGCCGGAAGATACGGAAGCTCCGGCCTACGTGATTCGGGCGCATGATAATGTAGCCCTTCGAATCCGTTCGGAAGTGAGCATATTCCGCTCGTTTATGACAGAGCGCAACAAGTTCTTCCTTGCTTTCTAGGATGATGGCGCCTTCTACGGCGCAACGGACCGTCTCACCGCTACCGCGGTAGGTTTTCTGAACAGCCATAGCGCCGAAAGCGATAATAAAGTCCTCTGATTCATCTGGTTGCACCTCCGGGGCATCGATCGCTCGAACGACTACCTTGGCCTGGAACTTGGCTGATTCATCCAATTCTTCAAAGTCCTCAAAACTAAAAAATGTCTTCTGAGGTGCCCGCTCACTGTGCTCGATGGTTTTGGTCGCAAGCACATCTGAGGTTGCAATAATTTCCACTTCGTAGTTGACTGATCCCTTGGAAATCTCTGCTGGATGTGTGTTCCAACGTATGGCGAGACCGGAGACCGGATCGTTTGCATCTAGAATCAAGCATGGAAGATCTTCAGCGTCCGATAGCTGAAGTCCCGACCAAGCCGTAATCCCACCGCTGCGGTTCCTCCAAGACACTAGCTCTATACGTGAAAGTCTGTCCGTGGCGAATGATGGCTTGATGTTGTTTAGCCAGATACTTGGCTGTGCTGCGACCTTTCCCAGCACGTCGGAAAGCGATTGCCCTCCTGCTTCCCGCAATACTTTTTCTAACGATACTCGCTGAGCTTCAGTCTCCCCCTGTAACATGAGAGCTGTGATTCGGGCAGACAAGGATTTTGAGCAGGAAGGTGGGAGCAGAAGTTTTTCAACAAGCAAGGCTGATTTACCGATGTCGCGGATGTCTGGTTCGTGGCCAAACCTCGTAGGCCACAATCCCAGCATGGCCATCGCAGCACCGATGTTGTCAGGCCTCTCGACGCACTGGGAATAAAACGTGAACTCTTGCCATGGAGAAACAGCATGCCGTTGGCCGAGTTTCTTCGCTCGACTTACAGTTTCCCTCACCAAGTCGGCGATGTGCTTTGGCAACGCTTTCCGTGCGGTAGTGATTGCTTTCTTAAATAATTCTTGTTCGGAAATCTCTTTTGCCGCGCTGTAGATGCCATCCATTCCCGCCCCGGCGGCGGTAACATCTACAATCAGTAAAGTGGCCGCTAGCTTACTCTCTCTAATTTCCACAGCTTTGTCTGCCGTTATAGTCTGCTGAGTCGTGTCTCCTTCTCCCGCTACAGCTAAAACTTGCCATCCTTGGATTCGAAAGTTTTGGTGAGTGACGAGTGGACCAATAAGCTCTGCAGGTATGCAGCGAATGAATGCGATATTGCCGGGTTCTGGAGGCCCGGCCAGATCTTGGAGAACTTGGTTAAGGAAAGCCGCTTGGGTGTTGCTAATGCTCATAACCCTGGAGTGGTAACATATCGTGGGCGTAGTCGCTTCATGGACTCGGCATCGTTCACGCCGACGAGTAAACCGAGGTCTCGCAATCTTCGCTCAAGAATCTGTCGGTTGCGGCGCAGGTCTTCATCGCCTATCGCCATGTTTTTAGGCGCCTCGTCCACCCAGAGGCCATACCGTTCCCGTAAAATCTGGAGAAATACTATCAGCGGTAGCGCCCTCTGCGACTTGCCTCGCGCTGCCTTGCAAAGGTGGCGATGGGCTAACGCATCTAAGAGAGTATTAGGCAAAACAACAGACCGAACATCACCTGTTGTCCGATATTTTGATACATTTCGCATGGAGACTCGTCGCTTTCTTCCCAGGCCATGAGGAGAATCCACCATAAGACATGAATCGAGGAATTTCATGTGGTGGGTGCGAAGAAGCTTCTCTCCCATGAGTGAGCAGCAGGCGTCTGCCAGTCTATCGACAGGGTCTGGTGTGGAGGTTTCGGAACGTAAGAGGAGCACCACATCTTCGAAAAGGTCCTTTTCTTCCAAAGACAAAGCCAGAGCTTCGCACTTTTCATGGAGGTCATTGTTAATCCATTCGGAACGTTCATGGCGTCCCATTCTCACTTGTCCAAGCAGATTGAGCCATGTTGAATTATCCGGCCCTTTGGGCAAGAAACTCTTCAATTTAGGGTCAAGGCGGCCTTTAGCATCAAGCAGGCGCATCGCCATCAAAGGCGATTGCACTTGGTCAACCATCCGCCCAACCTCCTCTAGGCTTTCTTCGGACAGTCTGCGTAACGAATGATCTGCGCCATTTGATGCATCGACAAAAATCGGCCACGGTTCCTGTTGATCCTTTGGGATTATAGTCCCGTTCTTTTGCCAATATAGGGCCGAGCTCAGACATCCCAAGAATACATTTAAGAGTCCGAGGCCGAGAACACTCTCAAGCATCGGCACCAGTGTTTGCCGCGGGGTCAAACCACCATACGCTTGTAACAGAATGCTCATGTCCTCTCTGAGGTGCTCTGCCGCAACACGAGCAACGGACCAGCTGTTAGGTATCTGGGAGACTTCACCTGCACCACGAAGTTTTCCGGGCGCTTCTCCGCATTCCTGAGCTAACCGGATCGCCAACAGTTGATCAATACCAAAGCTCTCCCCTTCATCGACTTTGTCGCTGGTCTGTGAGGAAGCGAACTGCCCTTCGATGCTGACTCCTCTCCCAAAAATCTGTAGTAAATGATTGTCTTGGAATCCACGGCTGACTGAGAATCGAGTCGGTGAAGATGATGGTCTTACGAACTGCTCATCTGGTTGCTGTGCTAAAAGAGCCACCAGCATTTCAGGAACGAACCGGAGGTGGGCAATTGTATAGGGCAAGTCAATCCAAGATGACATGTAATGTGTGGGGAAAACGCGAGCGATTTCAGCGTCGTGACCATTCTCATGCTTCTTATTCTCGAGCAGATAACAAAGTAATAAGTCCCCGAGGATAGAATTCTTTACTGAAGAGTCGAAATTAACAAAATCAGATTGTTTCTTGCTTAAGACTGAAGACACATCTTTAATTGTTGGCTTTGCTAAACTTGAGCCGAAAGCCTTCTGAAATTGGCCGCGACCTCTTCGTTGACCCCAACGGAACATATAAAGAACAGCGGGAAGCACCGCAGCCACTGAGAAGTTCTGAGGTGTGACAGGCAAAAGGGAATCTATGTTGGCAGTCCACAGCCTTTTGGCTACTGGAACTGAAAAAACAGACTCAACTATGCTCTTAGCATTCATGTTTCTTGCATTCCGAGTGCCCTGCAAACTAGCATTTGATGGCCTGAACTCTTATCAATTCCTACTCTATAGAAATTTCTCTCGTCCTGTGGATTCCACGCAAACAAACTAGATTCGCCCTCCTGCGCCAATCGTTGCGTGAAGACAGCTAGGTTGGCAAACAAATCATCTGATGTTGTATCACTAAGTTGGAATCCTGACTCCAGCTCAAGCAAAGTGTGGAAAAGTTCGTAACCCATAGAGAGCACTTCCTTGCGACCATCGTGGTATGAGTAGATCAAAAACAATCGCCTATGAAGTCGTGGGAGATCTGAATTAGGGTTGACAACTTCTGATTCGAGAGTGAACCTTTCCAGTAGCTTCTCTACCCAGAAAATGCTGTCGGTTGGCGTACGAGGTGAGACTTTCAGCGGTACTCGCCCCGTCTCGATTCTTTTAAGAGCTAGTAGTGGGAGGTCCTCAAGGCGTGAAACGCCTCTGCACAGTCGGCGGCAAAGATCTGCATTCAAAGGAGCGTCTCGCAATCCAGCTTCCTTGAACAGACTCAGGTGAATACCGTGCGCGAGGCCCAAGGCATCAGTGGATGTTCCGACCGCCTGAATCTCTTGTGGCTGCCACTCGAAGTAAGCCCTCCTGCGGGCTGAAGCAAGGGAGAGTTCTGGGTAGGCTGGGCCAGCGTGACTGAGTTCTCTGCTGCTATGTCCGGCGAGAAGGCGGTCAATCATCGGATGCGCATCTAGTGCAGGGTCGAGGAATGTAAATTCTTGGAGCACTTCGCCCTGGCGCAACTCTGAAGTAGGTTCAAATGCAAGATCCCAGTAACCGGGAGGTCGGAGCTCAGGACGCTCATGCAGGTCGGTGCAATAATGTATTCCGAATAATATGTAGCTCAGCGTGGCACGTAGCTCGCGGGCAGTAATATGAACTTCGGCACGCTGATGAACAGCTTGCAGAGACTCCGCAAGGCGTTCACGGATGCGTCGTCCGACACTATTGGCCTGGTTTTCTCGAAGTAGCCTGGCATTGCGCCCAGCTTGACAGCGCTCTAAGGCGCTACAGGTGCTACATGGCTTCCAGATCTCTGCCGCCCGGTCCCCACCCAGCAACTTGTCTACCAGCTTGTCCAAAAACTCTGTGTTAACAGTGGTCGTATCTGGGCGGATGCCGCCAACCAATGATCGCGAGTTCAAATCAATCAACCGAATGTGAGAGTCGGGAAGGGTAATGTCACTTTCTTGATCGAGCAGGTAATTCAGGTGTTTGATTAGGGGAGCAGCATCGTTTTGACCTTGATAACGGTCAATCCATTCGAGCAGACGTCCATCGTTTATGGCGAGCAAGTGGGCGATATCTGCTTCCGGGTAGCCTTGCATAAAGGGGGCAAAGAACTCGTCAAGGAGTTCACTAGCACTCTTTCCGCCGAATGAGGCTGCGCCATCCAAATTAGCTCTGAGTCTGAGACCATCGGAAGTTGTCGATTCCCAGAGGCGCTGTGCTGACGTGCATTCCGGCACAGAAAAGCGCTTCGCGAGGTGCTGTAGGAATGCAGTTTTTCCGTCACCCGCGTTTCCACACAAGATGACAAGTCGCACATGGCGTGCAAGTATTTCTTCGAAAAGAACCTTTTCTAGTGCTGTCTCTACGTAGGTGTCTGCGGCAAAGGCGCTGTCTAGACCACGTGTTTCAATGTTGCCGTAAGCAGAGCCCGGGAACACCTGCAAGATATGCTTTAACCATGGCACCTGGTTTGTGGTGAGTGTCGTGGGCAGCTTTAGGTTAGAAGGCTCAGACGACTTTCTTGCTAGTTGCGGGGATAGTTTTGAGTCCAACCATTCCAGCGCCACCATTGCTGAGGCAAACCGGTGCTCGGGGATCGGCGTAGTGGCGCGCGATAGGAATTCGGCAAAAAGCGGCATTCTGACCTTTTCCTCGTCTTGCCATTGCACGCCTTTGCTTTTGTCGAAGGTCGCACCCTGCACTGGGAACGGCTCCCGGTCGATAGCTGCTCTAAACAGCGAAGCTCCTAGTGCATAGACATCGTCCGAAAACGTGAGCGGTTTATGCTGCTCCGCTTGTGGAGAACAGAACATAACAGCGCCGTGACCTGAAGGTAGGTTACCGACCAGTGTAACGAGATCGTAATCTGTTAGACAAACTTCACCGTGATGGACGATGATGTTCGCGGGACTAACATCGCCATGCACCAGGCCTACACGGTGTAGCCTGCTCAGCGCTTCGCATAGATCTTTGCTCCAACGAAGAACGAGAACCTCTATAGACGCATCACCGCTCTCTTCGGCAACTAGTGGTATCACTCCATAAAGACTAGAAAGTGCATCTCCTTCAACCCATTTGAGCAGGGCAACGAATGAATTGTTTTGCCAAGTGCTTGCCGCCTCATAGATCACTGAGAGATTGGGGTAAGATGTGTGTGCTCTGACCCTTTGATAGGCCTTTAGGGCAGCTTTCCCGGAAGCCTCTTCGTTTATTACCTTGGCAACGTAAGTGCCGAAATTCTCTCCCGTGGCTGGGTCCACTTCAACGACCTTGAAGGTCAATCCTATACCCCCACGACCCAAGCGTGAAATGATGCGAAAGTATTTATCTTTGAATTGCACAAGTAGGTCTTCAGACCAATATCGAGGAAGAGGTAAAGGTTGCTCAGTCTCTGCTGGGGCCACTGCGGCAGAACCCGTGGGGCTCTTTTCAGCTACTAAAGGAGCCAGCAATTCAATGAGTGCGCTAAGCGTAGGCCGATCATCAGGCTTCTGAAGTAAAGCGCTCTGTAGAATTGTCCGGCACTGAGCGGCTTGTCCTTCCGCAACGCCTTCAAAGATCGTGAGCAATGATGCAGCCAGAGAATAACAATCACTGCGCTGATCAGCGCTGCCTATGCCTCTCTCGCGAACTTCAACTGCTGAGAATAATGCAGGCTCACCGATTGGTAATGGAACCTTTGATACTGTTTCCTCTCCTGGAATTCGAGCGAGCGAGAATCCGGTATAAAGGACACGATTCCTAGCGGTAACTAGAATATTGGAGGGGCAAAGATTGCGATGGACAATAGGGGGAGCATCTTCTTCCGAAGATGAATGCAGTTCGGCCAGGGCCTTGATAGCCAGATGCGCAAACGCAATTCGACTATTGGTTGACCACGATTTATCGGCAGACCTTTCTCTTATTGTAGGGGCACAGGGGTCCACCACTGTGAAGAACTTCATTTCCCCAACAAAGCCCTGTACGTCCTGCAAGGAATCCCGGAAGCGAGGTACCCATGGGGATTTCTGTAGCCTCTGCATCGTTTCAAATTCACGAGCGGCGAGATTTTCGGTTCCACTACCCTCGAATGCTGAAAGGTCGTAAAGATGCAGGATGATTCTGTCCTGTGTTCGGGCGTGTGCGCCACGATAGACACGATGAAACCGCTCGCTGGTATGGCTTTCCAATTCCAAATTGATGAAATCTCCAAGTCGTCGGAGGCTGCCAGTTACACTGATGACGCTACGTGGCTCTAAGTAATGGCACAATCCTTTCACTACTGCCGGGGATAACTGGGCTGGCGTTGTAAGATCAAATAGTTCTACGATTTCTTTCAATGTGAAAATTTTGATACCACGATGCTCGGGGCGACCTAGCGAACTAAACGGCTTTGATTCGGCTGTTAGCAGTATGTAGCCATTCACTTTTGGAAGTGCCTCAAACCTGCGTCTTGAATTGGTTGCGACGCGGCGGACCTTTGCGGAGAGTTTTTCTGCTTCGCTATCAACCAGGGTCTGATTCTTCTTCATCCAAGCCCGGTCCCAATGTTTTACTTCGATAACAAAAAGCCCTTGTGGGCCAATCACAAGGAGGTCAATCTCATCAGATTGATGTTGGGCGGTAGAAGAATGAGGGAGGTTTGAAAGAACGATCCACTCGTCGCTACCTGACTGCACACCGAGCTTTTGCTTAACGGCTTCAAAAGCCTGCCGTTCGCTTTCGTTCGCAAATTCCCCGCACTGAATGGGAATTACTTTCATCGTCTTAAACTTACCCTGCTACACCGTCGCGTGCCGTTGGATTCAGCTTTGTCGTTTTGCAGTGATCAACGCTCATTGAAATGGATAATCTCATTATCCTGAACATGAATTAGATGGGCGTCCCATTAGGTGTAGTACCATTTCGCATCGTATCGCATAGCTACCCTTCCGCTTGTCAGACAAGCATCAGGGTAAATCGGGTATACGAGAGAATTTATGGAGCGGTAGAATACCTCTTTCCCGCGCGATAAATCACCAGGATTTAGGCGGGTCATGACCGGACAGAAAACCCGAGAAGAGGGTGGGCTCTAAAGATAGGAGGCGAGCCGAACTAGATCCATTCGGCCCAGGGCCAAATTATTCTTGGTCCCTAGTCACAAACGTCCTGTTCGTTATTGCCGTTTCTTCCTGAGTCTTCCCCGTTCGTGTGCTCTCATTCGTAAATACATGCAATTCAAGACCCGCGCATCCTTGCACCTGGCGCGAGGTTTCTGGTTATTGCTCCTTCGTCTTCCGAATGATCTTCGAGGAAGGAGCGACCATGACTTTCTCTCTCTCATCATCCTCTGCATCGAAGCTCCCGCGTCCTCCTGACCACTCCTGAGTACTCAAGAGCAGAACAGGCCTACTTCCATCGGCATGAGCACCCGAGTAGGGTCCGCTCGTGCCACAGCGCTTCATGAAAGGAATCGTATGGACACGACATGGTTGACCGCCTCGGAGCTCGCCGCCGTCTTGAAAGTCAGTGTGGTGTCTGTGCGTCGCGCCTACTGGAAAGGGCACCTCCCCGTGATCCGCTTCGGGCGCATGGTCCGGTTCGACCTGGACCAAGTGAGACAGGCAATCC